>NZ_CP109603.1:1098888-1413333 GCF_025905425.1 Pseudomonas putida
CGTTCGTCACAGAAGCGGCGCAGCGCCTGGGCGAATTCCGGGTCGAGGGCGAGGAAACCACCTTCGCCCTGGACCGGTTCGAGGATGAACGCCGCCACGTCTTCAACCGCCAGCTCGACGCTGAACAGCCGGTCCATGGCCTTGAGTGCCTGTTCGCAGGTAACGCCGGTATCGGCGCTGGGGTAGGGCAGGTGGTAGACCGGGCCAGGCAACTCGCCGACCCGTTGCTTGTACGGAGCGACCTTGCCGTTGAGGTTCAGGGTAGCCAGGGTACGGCCATGGAAGCCGCCGTCGAAGGCGATGATGGCGCGCTTGCCGGTAGCGCCACGGGCCACCTTCAGGGCGTTTTCCGCCGCTTCCGCGCCGCTGTTGGTCAGCATGCCGGCCAATGGGTAGCTGACCGGGACGAACTGGCTGAGGCGCTCCATCAGCTCAAGGTACGGGCCATGGGGCGCGGCGTTGAAGGCATAGTGGGTCAGGCGGGCGGCCTGGGCCTGTATGGCCTCTACCACGGCGGGGTTGCAATGCCCCAGGTTGAGTACGCCGATACCGCCGACGAAGTCGATGTAACGTTTGCCGTCCGTGTCCCAGACTTCCGCATTCTTGCCATGGGAAAGTGTGATTGGGTGAACGATGGCAATGGACTGGCTGATACTTTCCTGATTCATGGGGCACGCGGACCTTGTTCGAGTTTCTTATTATCGAAGCGTGCCGGCGGGTTATTCCGCAAACGAATTATTCGATTGCGGTCATTCCCTGGATTCGTGATCTGACTGAATTTGTGTTGACCGCACTGGCCTTTTCGCGGGCAAGCCCGCTCCCACAGGTTAACTGCTAGCCGTCGGCTGTGGGAGCGGGCTTGCCCGCGAAGAGGCCAGTGCAGGCAATCTCAATCCCCCTCGGCCACCCGTTCGCGAATCCACTGCACGAAGGCCCTGATCTTCGGCACCTCCGCCGCATGCTCGGCATGGGCGATGAAGTGCCGGCCATTGCTCGGCACCGGGTGGTCCCAAGCCACCACCAGCTTGCCTTCGTTCAGCTCTTCCGCCACCAGGTACCGCGGGATCAAGGCAATGCCACAGCCGGCAATGGCGGCCCGGATGCACAGGTAGAAGGTGTCGAAACGCGGCCCGTGGTAGCTGTTCTGGCTATGCAGCCCCAGCCCCAGAAACCATTCATGCCAGGCCTCCGGGCGCGACACGCACTGCAGCAAACGGTGCTCGGTCAGCGCCTCGGCGCTGTTGAAACGGTGGCTGGCCAGCAGCTCTGGGGCACACACTGGCACCACTTCTTCGCTGAACAGCTCGATACACGTAGCCCCAGGCCAAGTGCCCTGGCCGAAGAAGAAGGCGATGTCGGCCTTGGCCTGCACCAGGTCGAAGGGTTCCAGTTCGTTGCGGATGTCCAGATGAATGCGCGGATAGCGATCGCCAAAGCCCTTGAGCCTGGGCACCAGCCAGCGGGCGCCGAAGGTTGGCTGGGTGGCGATGCGCAGCACTTCGGTCTCGTCGCCATAGCTGAGGATGTAGCGGCTGGAAATGTCGATCTGGGTAAGGATCTTGTTTACCTCGGTCAGGTACAGCGCGCCGGCCGGGGTCAGGTGCAGGCGCCGGCGAATGCGCTGGAACAACGAGTGCGAAAGCATTTCCTCAAGCTGCGCCACCTGTTTGCTGACCGCGCTCTGGGTCAGGTGCAGCTCTTGCGCCGCGCGGGTGAAGCTTAGGTGGCGGGCAGCCGCTTCGAAGCACTGGAGGGCGGTGGTCGAGGGCATCAGGCGTTTGGACATGACAGGCGCGTACCGAGCAAAAAAGGATGAAGTTCATTCCAAATAGGAATCATGTGCTTCGAAAAGGTCGTTTGTTGACCCAGACCTATAGATTAATACTGACCTGGATCAACGATTACAACCGGTCGTGCGAAGAGGAGGGAAGTGGCCACCGCCGGCGTCTTCAAAACAACAAAAAAACCAGCATCAGAAATTGATAAGAATTCTGCTCCATTTTTTAGCCGTCCCACGACGGCGACCCATTCGAGGGTTCTCCATGGCTTCGCTAGAAAACAAGAAACAGCGCTCCTTGCAGCATGGTCTGACGTCCCGTCAGGTTTCCATGATTTCCATCGCCGGCATCATCGGCGCCGGCCTGTTCATCGGTTCCTCCAACGCCATTGCCACCGCCGGCCCGGCCATCCTCATTTCCTACGCAATGACCGGCCTGCTGGTGCTGCTGGTGATGCGCATGCTGGGCGAAATGGCCATCGCCAACCCCAACAGCGGGTCATTCTCCACCTACGCCTCCGAGGCTATTGGCCCTTGGGCAGGCTTCACCATCGGTTGGTTGTACTGGTGGTTCTGGGTGCTGATCATTCCGGTCGAGGCGATTGCCGGTGCAGACATCCTGCATGCCTACTTCCCAGGTGTGCCGTCGTGGCTGTTCGCCTTCCTGATCATGGTCGTGCTGTCGGGTACCAACTTGATCAGCGTGAAGAACTTCGGTGCCTTCGAGTACTGGTTCGCACTGGTCAAGGTCATTGCCATCATTGCCTTCATCGTCGTCTGCAGCCTGGCCGTGTTCGGCTTCTGGCCGCTGGCCGAGGTTTCGGGTGTGAGCCGGCTTTGGGACAATGGCGGCTTCATGCCTAATGGCTTTGGCACCGTCCTGGGCGGCGTGCTGATCACCATTTTCTCGTTCTTCGGCGCCGAGATCGTCACCATTGCCGCTGACGAAACGGCCAACCCGAAAGACAAGATCCGCCGCGCCACCAACCTGGTGGTGTACCGCATCGCCATCTTCTACCTGGCCTCGATCTTCCTGGTGGTGTCGCTGGTAGCTTGGAACGACCCGGCCCTGAAAGCCGTGGGCTCGTTCCAACGGGTGCTGGAAGTGCTCAACGTGCCGGGTGCCAAGCTGCTGGTTGACCTGGTGGTACTGGTGGCCGTTACCAGTTGCATGAACTCCGGCCTTTATACGGCCTCGCGCATGCTCTACTCCCTGGGCGCCCGTGGTCAGGCGCTGAGCATGACCAAGCGCATTTCCGGTTCTGGTGTGCCGACGGTGGCAGTCATCTTCTCCACCTTGGCAGGCTTTGCCGGTTGCCTCGTGAACTACGTGTTCCCCGGCAAGGTGTTCGGTTTCCTGCTGTCTACCACCGGCGCCATTGCCTTGCTGGTGTACCTGGTGATCGCCGTGTCCCAGTTGCGCATGCGGGCCCGTGCAGACCGTGAAGGTACACCGCTGGAGCTGAAGATGTGGCTGTTCCCTTATCTGACCTGGCTGGTGATCGGCACCATCGTCATGGTCCTGGGCTACATGCTGTTCAGCGATGCCTACCGCTACGAGACGCTGATGACCGCCGGGGTGACGCTGTTCATCCTGCTGGTGTCGCTGACCCAGCGTCGCAGCAAAGTGGTCGCGCAGACTGCTTGATTGTTGGGGGCGCTTCGCGCCCCATTCGCGGCACAAGGCCGCTCCCACAGGGTAACTGGCTCGTCTAAGACAGCGCAGAACCTGTGGGAGCGGCCTTGTGCCGCGATGGGCTGCAAAGCAGCCCTGGCATTCTCATTGGCGCTGACAACATGCAGCGCTACCATCGCAGCTTGCATCACTTCCCATTCCAACAAGCACAGGAAGCGTATGAACGAGCACACCCTTTCCCTCCAGCAACTCGCCGCGCCTGAGGGCACCTGCTTTGGCTGTGGCTGTTCCCACCCCAGCGGCCTGCACCTGCAAAGCCACTGGGACGCCGACGGCATTCACCTGCTGTGCCGCCACGCGCCCGACAGCACCTTCATTGGGTGGCCCGGCTTGGTCTACGGCGGTTTGCTGGCGATGCTGGTCGATTGCCATTCCAACTGGACCGCCATGGCCTACCACTACCGCAACGAAGGCCGCGAAGCGGGTAGCCTGCCGCGTATCGATTGCGTCACGGGCACACTCAACCTCAGCTACCTGAAGCCGACCCCCATGGGCGTCGAGCTGCTGCTCAAGGCACGCGTGGAAGGCGAAGTCGGGCGCAAGAGCCGGGTCATCTGCGAGGTCTGGGCGGACGATGTGCTCACCGTGACTGCCGATTCGGTGTTCGTCAGGGTTGACACCGAAAAGCTCAAGCTCAAGGCCCACGGCCAGGCATGATCCGCCCGTGCCGATGAGTGGTCGGTGATGGTCAGCCGCTTGGGATGTCACTAAAGTGACAGATTCACTCCCCAGGCAAGGTTGATCATGACCGATCTGAGCGCATTCCCCATCACCCGCAAATGGCCCGCCCAGCACCCCGAGCGCCTGCAGCTGTATTCGCTGCCCACGCCCAACGGCGTCAAAGTGTCGATCATGCTCGAAGAGATCGGCCTGGCGTACGAGCCGCACAAGGTCAGCTTCGACAACGATGACCAGTTGAGCCCCGAATTCATCTCCCTCAGCGCCAACAATAAGATCCCCGCCATCCTCGACCCGAACGGCCCCGGCGGGCAGCCGTTACCCTTGTTCGAATCGGGCGCGATCCTGCAGTACCTGGCGGAGAAGAGCGGGCAGCTGCTCAGCCAGGACCCCGCCACTCGTTATCAGACCCTGCAGTGGTTGATGTTCCAGATGGGCGGCATCGGGCCGATGTTCGGCCAGGTCGGGTTCTTCCACTTCTTTGCAGGCAAGGACTACGAAGACAAGCGCCCACGGGACCGCTACGTCAATGAATCGAAGCGCTTGCTGGGTGTGCTGGACCGGCATCTGCAAGGCCGCGCGTGGATGGTCGACGAATACAGCATCGCCGACATCGCCATTTTCCCTTGGGTGCGCAACCTTGTGGAACGCTACAACGCCCGTGAGCTGGTCGGGTTCGATGCGTTCAAGGAAGTGCAGCGCGTGCTGGCCACCTTCCTTGAGCGGCCGGCTGTGCAGCGCGGCCTGAAAATCCCAGGCTGAACAGCCAACATCAACCTTGCGGGCGCGGGTGACCCGCGCTCACAAGGCGTGCTGCGCGGTCAGAAAATCTGGCTCAGAACCCAGTACAGACCACCCGCCAGCAACATCGCCGCCGGCAAGGTCAGCACCCACGCCATCAGCAGGTTGATCAGTGTGCGCTTCTGGATGCCCGAGCCATTGGCGACCATGGTCCCGGCCACGCCCGAACTCAGCACGTGGGTCGTCGACACCGGCAGCCCGAACATGTCCGCCGCGCCGATGGTGCACATCGCCACCACCTCGGCCGATGCGCCCTGGGCGTAGCTCAGGTGGGTCTTGCCGATCTTCTCGCCCACCGTCACCACGATACGCCGCCAGCCGACCATGGTCCCCAGCCCCAGTGCGATGGCCACGGCAACCTTGACCCACAGCGGGATGTAGCGCGTGGCGTCGTCCAGTTGGGTCTTGAACAGCTGCACATGGCTGCGGGTGTCGGCATCGAACGTTACCAACTGGTTTTTCTCGATCAGGCGGATGGCTTCGCTGGTCAGGTACATGTCATTGCGCACGTTGGCCATGGCTTCGGCCGGTACGCGCTTGAGCGAGCCATAGCCTTTGACTTCTTCACCGATCATGCCGGTCAGGGCGGCGAGTGCGGGTACCAGTTGCGCAGTGGGCTTGGGGTCGGTGATGAACAGGGTCAGCACCTGGCGAGGGTCTGCCGGCACTGGTTGCGGGTCACTGCGCACCAGCGCCTGGCGTGTTACCTCGGCAACAGCCGAGAACTGCAGCGCCTGTTCGCTGGGCATGGTCTTGTTCAGCGCGTACGCCATCGGCAGCGTACCGACCAGAATCAGCATGATCAGCCCCATGCCTTTCTGGCCATCGTTGGAGCCGTGGGCAAAGGACACCCCGGTGCAGGTCAGGATCAGCACACCGCGGATCCACCAGGGTGGCGGCGTCTGGCCTTCCGGTGCCTGGTACAGCTCTTTGCGCTTGACCAGTGCGCGCAGCGCCAGCAGCAACAGCGCGGCGCAGGCAAAGCCGATCAATGGCGAAAACAGCAGGGCATAGCCCACTTTGCTTGCCTGGCCCCAATCCACCCCACTGGTGCCATCGCGCCCGTGCATCAATGCATTGGCCACCCCGACACCGATTATCGAGCCGATCAGCGTGTGCGAGGACGAGGCCGGCAGGCCCAGCCACCAAGTGCCCAGGTTCCAGATGATCGCTGCCAGCAGCAAGGCGAATACCATGGCGAAGCCGGCCGAAGAGCCGACCTGCAGAATCAGCTCTACCGGCAGCAAGGCAATGATGCCGAATGCCACCGCGCCGCTGGAGAGCAGCACCCCGAGGAAGTTGCACAAGCCCGACCAGACCACTGCCACCGGTGCAGGTAACGAATGGGTGTAAATAACCGTGGCCACGGCGTTGGCGGTGTCATGGAAGCCGTTGACGAACTCGAAGCCCAGGGCAATCAGTAGCGCCAGGCCCAGCAGCAGAAAGGGCGTGACGGTGGTGATCACCGTGCCGCTGGCGCTGACGTCCTGTTTCAGGCTCCAGGCGGTGTAGGCGAGGCCGGCCACTAGCAGGCCGAAGAACAAAACCAGGGTGGCGCGTCCGGGCTTGTGGGACAGCTGCGGGCGCGAGTCGCGTTGGGCCAGTTGCGGCTGGCTGGCCAGGGACGGGGTTGCCATGGGGGCTCCGGTTGGCGTCGGGCGAAGGTGCCGAAGGCTGTGAGCATAGAAACAATTCGTTACCAGCCCGTGACCTCGATCAATGAATTATCTAGGCTCAAGACAGACGGCAAATGCGAGAGAAGCCCATGATCCGCTGCAAACGTGTTTACCAAGCGGTCTCGGACGAAGATGGCCAACGTGTGCTGGTCGACCGCCTGTGGCCGCGCAACAAACGCAAGGATGACCTGCATGGCCAGTGGCTGCGCGAGGTGGCGCCTTCGGATGGTTTGCGTAAGGCGTTTCATCAGGGAGAGGTAGATTTCGTCGGTTTCACCCAGCGCTACCACCAGGAACTGACGGCACACCCTGAGCACTGGTACCCGCTGCTGGACTTGGCCTGCAAAGGAACGCTGACGTTGCTCTATGCCGGCAAGGACACCGAACACAACAACGCCCAGGTACTGGCCGAATGGCTGGAGGATGAGCTGGAGCGCCGTGGGCCAGGCAGTTCGCCTGTGTGCTATGCCACGTGAAGGGTGCACAATAAAAGGCATGAAACTCATAGCCGCCACCGATGCCCAGCGCAACTTCGCCCGCGACCTCACGCGCCAGGCCATGCTGCCGTACTACCGTGAATTCGACCTGTTATGGCTTGAAGAAGCCTTTGATCAAGCCTGGGCCTGGCGCGAGCAGTGGCTGGTGATGGAAGGGCAAACGGTGCTGGGCTACTGCAGCCTCAGCCAGGACCGCCAGGCACTGTTCATTCGAGAGTTGCACCTGCTGCCTGAACACCGTGGGCGCGGCATTGGCAGCCGGGTGCTGGAGGCGCTTGCCGGTTGGGCGAAGCAGCGGCGCCTGCCACTGCTGCGTTTGATGGTGTTTCGCAGTAACCCGGCTCGGTTGTTGTATCAGCGAAGGGGCTTTGTAGAAATGGGCGAGGACGCGTGCTTCGTACGTATGCAACGCGTGATCGACTGATAGCTCAATGATGGCTTGTCGCGGCAGGTGACCATGGGCATAGTGGGCTTAGGAATTTACAGCTGCTTACAGGGTGGTGGGTGGCTTTGGATGATGTTCGGGGATTAAGGAGAAGCGCCATATGAATGGATTCGGTCCGCGACTGCGGGAAGAACGTGAGCGGCTGGGGATGACCCAACGGGTTTTTGGTGACATCGGCGGGGTCGAACCCAATGCTCAGGGCAAGTACGAGAGCGGTGAACGCACGCCCCGCGCCGATTACCTGGCAGCACTGGCGGCCCAGGGCGTGGATGCGCTCTATGTGCTCAGCGGTGTGCGCACCCCAGCGCCGCTAGAAAACCTGACCCGGGATGAGGCGGAACTGCTGGGGGCCTTTAGGCAGTTGCCGGTCGCCGATCAAGCCGCGCTCTGGCACTTGCTGGGGCGTTTGTCGGGTGAGGTTAAATGCCGCGAAACAGTGAGGCCTTTCACACTTGGCCATCAGGCATATCTGACAGAAGTGTTGCGCTAGGCCCGCCATGAAAAATTTTGTTAAGGTGGCGGGATCCAATCGCCCTGTAGACGAGGTGTGTGCTTGATTAGGGTCTTAGTGGTCGATGATCACGATCTGGTACGAACCGGTATTACACGCATGCTGGCCGACATCGACGGCTTGCAGGTGGTGGGTGAGGGGGATTCGGGGGAGTCGGCGCTCAAGCTGGCCCGGGAACTTAAACCCGACGTCGTCCTGATGGATGTGAAAATGCCGGGCATCGGCGGCCTGGAGGCCACCCGCAAACTGTTGCGCAGCCATCCCGACATCAAAGTGGTCGCGGTCACCGTGTGCGAGGAAGACCCGTTCCCCACGCGCCTGTTGCAAGCGGGCGCCGCCGGTTACCTGACCAAGGGCGCCGGGCTCGACGAAATGGTCCAGGCCATTCGCCTGGCCTTTGCCGGCCAGCGCTACATCAGCCCGCAAATCGCTCAGCAGCTGGCGCTCAAGTCGTTCCAGCCACAAGGCTCGCCGTTCGACGCGTTGTCGGAGCGCGAAATCCAGATCGCCTTGATGATCGTCGGCTGCCAGAAAGTGCAGATCATCTCCGACAAGTTGTGTCTCTCGCCCAAGACCGTCAATACTTACCGTTATCGGATCTTTGAAAAACTCTCGGTCACCAGCGACGTCGAACTGACCTTGCTGGCCGTTCGCCACGGTATGGTTGACGCAAGCCTGTAAACCTCATGTCTCAAGTTTTTGATGCCAGCGCGTTCCTGGCGACCTGCAGCGGTCGCCCGGGCGTTTACCGTATGTTCGACGCCGAGGCGCGGCTGCTCTACGTGGGCAAGGCCAAGAACCTCAAGAAGCGCCTGGCCAGTTACTTCCGCAAAACCGGCCTGGCGCCGAAGACGGCTGCCCTGGTGGGCCGCATCGCCCAGGTCGAGACCACCATTACCGCCAACGAGACCGAGGCGCTGCTGCTGGAGCAGAACCTGATCAAGGAATGGCGGCCGCCGTACAACATCCTGTTGCGCGACGACAAGTCCTACCCCTACGTCTTCCTGTCTGACGGCGAGTTCCCGCGCCTGGGCATCCACCGCGGTGCGAAAAAGGCCAAGGGCCGTTATTTCGGCCCGTACCCCAGCGCGGGTGCCATTCGCGAAAGCCTCAGCCTGTTGCAAAAGGCCTTCTCGGTGCGCCAGTGCGAAGACAGCTACTACGCCAACCGCACCCGGCCCTGCCTGCAGTACCAGATCAAACGCTGCAAGGGGCCGTGTGTCGGCTTGGTGGATAAAAACGAGTACGCCGACGATATCCGCCATTCGGTGATGTTCCTCGAAGGCCGCAGCCAGCAGTTGGGTAACGAGCTCAATGCCGAAATGGAGAAGGCCGCCATGGCCCTCAATTTCGAAAAGGCCGCCGAACTGCGCGACCAGATTGCCCTGTTGCGCCGTGTGCAGGACCAGCAGTACATCGAAGGCGGTACCGGTGACGTCGACGTGATTGCCGCCTTCGTCAACCCCGGTGGCGCCTGTGTGCACCTGATCAGCGTGCGCGGCGGGCGGGTGTTGGGCAGCAAGAATTTCTTCCCGCAGGTGGGTATCGAAGAGGAAGTGGCCGAAGTCATGGCGGCGTTCCTGTCCCAGTACTACGTCGGTAATGCCGAGCGCGAATTGCCCGGCGAGCTCATCGTCAACGTGGTGCACGAAGACTTCGACGCCATCCGCGAAGCGCTGCAGACCCTGCGCGGCCGCGAGCTGACCATCACCCACCGGGTGCGCGGCACCCGTGCCCGCTGGCAGCAGTTGGCAGTCACCAACGCCGAGCAAGCGCTCAATGCTCGCCTGGCCAACCGCCAGCACATGGCCGCACGTTTCGAGGCCCTGGCCCAGGTGCTTGGCCTGGACGAAGTGCCACAGCGCCTGGAGTGCTACGACATCAGCCACTCCAGCGGCGAAGCCACCGTGGCCAGCTGCGTGGTGTTTGGCCCGGAAGGCCCGATCAAGTCCGATTACCGTCGCTTCAATATCGAGGGCGTGACCGCAGGCGACGACTACGCCGCCATGCACCAAGCCTTGACCCGCCGCTACGGGCGGATCAAGGACGGTGAGGGCAAGCTGCCCGACGTGTTGCTGGTGGACGGCGGCAAGGGCCAGTTGAACATGGCCCGCGACGTCATGCAGGAACTGGCCTTCACCGACCTGACCCTGCTCGGCGTTGCCAAGGGCGTGACCCGCAAGGCCGGTTTCGAGACCCTGTACCTCAATGACGTGCACCACGAGTTCACCCTCAAGGGCGACTCGCCGGCCCTGCACCTGATCCAGCAGATCCGCGACGAAGCCCACCGCTTCGCCATCACCGGCCACCGTGCTCGGCGTGGCAAGGCCCGGCGCGTGTCCAGCCTGGAAGACGTGGCCGGCGTCGGCCCCAAGCGCCGTCGCGACCTGCTGAAACACTTCGGCGGCCTACAAGAGCTCAACCGCGCCAGTGTCGATGAAATCGCCAAAGCCCCCGGCATTAGTAAAAAGCTTGCCGAGTCGATTTATGCCAGCCTGCATAGCGAGTAGAATGCCGGGCTCAACCCGCAGCCAGTCGTACCGATGAATATTCCAAACCTGCTCACCGTTCTACGCGTCCTGCTCATCCCGATCTTCATCCTGCTGTTCTATGTGCCCTATCACTGGAGCTACATGGCCGCCAGCAGCGTGTTCGCCGTCGCCGCCGCCACTGACTGGCTGGACGGCTACCTGGCGCGTCGCCTGCAGCAGAGCACGCCGTTCGGTGCCTTCCTGGACCCGGTGGCTGACAAGCTGATGGTCGCCGTGGCCCTGGTGCTGCTGGTGCAGGTGCACGCCAACTTCTGGCTGACCTTGCCTGCGGCAGTCATCATCGGCCGCGAGATCGTGGTGTCGGCGCTGCGTGAGTGGATGGCCGAGCTGGGGGCGAGGGCGCATGTGGCGGTGTCCAACCTTGGCAAGTGGAAGACCGCGGCGCAAATGCTGGCGCTGGTGATCCTGCTGGCCAACCCGCCGGCGGTGACGTTCTGGGTGATTCTGGGGTACGGGCTGCTGCTGGTGGCGGCAGGGCTGACGCTGTGGTCCATGGCGCATTACCTGCTGGCCGCCTGGCCACACTTGCGCGAAGGATCGGAGCAGAAATAAAACTTTTTTGAATCAAGGGGTTGACGCCGTTTTAGATATCGTTAGAATGGCACCCATCACGACGCGGGAATAGCTCAGTTGGTAGAGCACGACCTTGCCAAGGTCGGGGTCGCGAGTTCGAGTCTCGTTTCCCGCTCCAGTTATAGATCTACAGAGTTCCATGGAAGTCTGTAAGTCGTTGAAAAAAGGGCCGAAAGGCCCTTTTTTCGTTCCAGCGAAAACCTCCGAAAACCGGGGGTAGCCGGACAAAATGAGTCCAGAAATGAGTCCAGAATTGGAATTCGGCTCATTCGGTTTTTCGGTGGAGCTGCGCAGGTAACGAGACGAGCATTTGGCCCCTGACAGATTCAGGAGGTCACCATGGCACTCACGGAAATGGCGATTCGGCATGCTCGAGTCACCGCAAAGGAGTACACGCTCGCAGACAGTGACGGCTTGTTCCTCAATGTCACTGCCCAAGGCAGTAAGATCTGGCATTTCCGCTACTACTGGGAGGGCCGGCAGAAGCGCATGTCCTTCGGCAGTTACCCGCAGGTGGGGCTGCGTGACGCGCGAAAGCGGCGAGATGAGGCACGAGCGCTCCTAGCTCAGGGATGCAATCCCTGTGAACAGCGCAAGCAGCAGCGTGTAGCCGTGCGCCTTGCCAGTGATCAGACCTTCGATGCTGTCTTTGAGCAATGGATTGCCTTTCGTAGGCTTAGTCTCAAAGAAGGGCGACAAAGCACGCTGTCGCAGATCCTGCGCATTTTTGCGAAAGACATACAGCCCTACATTGGCGAACAATCGATCCATGAGATCAATCGGCATGTGCTTATGGATCTGCTCAGCCGTATCGAGTGCAGGAAGGCCTTCACTACGGCGGAGAAGTGCCGGACCTGGCTCAATCAGCTGTTCCGCTACGCATTGGTGCGAATAGCGGGCCTTGAGCACAATCCTGCCGCAGATCTCGATGTCGTGGCGGTGCCCAAGCCGCCGGTGGAGCACAATCCCTTCCTGCGCATGGAGGAGATTCCGCACTTCCTGGGCAAACTACGTGCGTGCCGCGGCTCGCAACAGACGCAACTCGGTATACGCCTGTTGTTGCTGACCGGAGTCCGTACCGGTGAGTTGCGTCTGGCGACTCCCGATCAGTTTGATCTAGAGCGCCGTCTTTGGACCATCCCGCCGGAGGTGGTCAAGCAGCTCCAGCTCAAGATGCGCAAAACGCGTCGTCAAACCGCCAAGGTGCCACCCTATATCGTTCCGCTCTCTATCCAAGCGACCGAAGTCGTGCGGCTGTTGCTGGATCAGGTGGTGCCGGCACAACGGCATCTACTCACCCATCGCAGCGATCTGAGCAAACGCATCAGCGAGAACACGCTGAACAGTGCGTTGCGACGTATGGGATTTGCTGACCGGCTTACGGGGCACGGTGTGAGGGCGACGATCTCAACGGCGCTCAACGAGATCGGTTATCCGAAGATCTGGATTGATGCGCAGCTTTCACATGCTGATCCTGACAAGGTGAGTTCGGCATATAACCATGCGGAGTACGTCGAGCAACGCCGTACGATGATGCAGGATTGGGCCAATCGATTAGACCTGTGGATGCAGGGACACGCTAAGGCGGCGAGCTCGCCGTTAACTATTCGATTGGAGGGGGCATCGCAGCTGTCGCTCGGGTTGCAGAGTTTACCTCTCACTCCCGTACGCAATGTCATGAAGCCACAAATGCCTCTAGTCGTTGAAGGCAGTAAGGTTTCAGCGGATCGATTCGACACATCGGAAGCGTCTGGTGTTCGGCTGGTTTCTGATATTCAAAGAGAACGGGCGGAGATGCTTGGGATCTACGAAGCAGCGACCAATTTACCTCTCCTCTCATTTGCACGGCTGGCCGGAAAATCGCGAGATCAAATCAACCGTGATATCAAGGCACGACGTCTGCTGTCACTTAGCTTGGGGAATCGAGGTCAGCGAATTCCTGACTGGCAGCTGGATCCGCTGAAGCACAAGCTAGTTCTTGCTATCTTCAAATCGTTGCCTCAGCTCGAGGCTTGGGAAGTCTATCGTTTGCTAAGTGAGCCCCACGATAGGCTCAGAGGGCGTACACCGCTCGATGTTGTGCAGCCAGGGAATTTTGAGAGCATCTTGTCATCATTGATTCGGGGGCGACGATCGGCGTAGATGGTCTTTTGTCCAATCTCTCCTTGCATGGGGTGCAAGGGGTCGAGTGTTCGAATCACTCCGTCCCGACCAAAAAACTCCAAGAAATCCAGTCACTTAATGGTGACTGGATTTTTTTATGCCTATGCGTTTTTCGGCAATGGGGGTTTTTGCCCCACTTTTTGCCCCACCGAAGATTTTTGATGACTAAGGCGTTTTTTGATTGCCCGCACCGTGGTGCTGGCGCTAACCACGTGCCTTGGCCGTGAACCCGTGAGAATCTGGATTCAATTGTTGGATCGGAGAGTTAGAAGCCCGCTCCGCTCTCGTTGAGTACCAGCCCATGCGTTTTGCCTCAGTCCGTAGCTCTGAGGTATGCCGAGGGTGCGTCGTAGCGATGCTGCCTAGTTGGCATGGGGCGAAGGGAGGTATCGCTAAACGATTTTTGAGTTCGAATTCCTACGCTTCCGCCACTATTTTTCATTAAAGCCCTGATTTTTCAGGGCTTTTTTGTGTCTAGACGTTTTTGGTCCCCCATCTGGTCCCCCATTTTTCGTTAGGCTTCCCTTGGTACTTGGCGGATTGTGATGGATGTATTGGGGGAGAGGTTCAAACCTCAGCATTGCTTCCAGAATGGGACTCTGAAGCTGCATCTCGGCTTTGTATATCTCTCCAGCGCCGATGGCGGCGTCTTACAAGCGAAACCAGAGTCTGTTTCTATCATGTTGAGGGCGACTCATTCATAAGCTGTCGCCTCCGGTCAGCCCGTCCTTGATATTAGCGCTTGATGGCTCATTGCCTGTATAACTAAATCCCTCAGCAGATTGCAGGCGATGGAGAGCGCAGTGTTCTTAAACGACCAGGAAACCGCAACGGACTTGCTGTACTACAGCGCGATCTCCAAGACGGTTGTGAGGCTTATCAAAGATACCCCGGACACCCCCATCACCATTGGTGTGCACGGGGATTGGGGTGCCGGTAAGTCGAGCGTCCTGCGCATGACACAGGATGAGCTCAAAGCCAACGATCGTGTCTGCTGCATCTGGTTTAACGGCTGGACGTTCGAAGGGTTTGAAGACGCCAAAACAGTAGTTATCGAGACGATCGTCGATGAGCTGAAGCGAGCCAGGCCAGACTCAGCAAAAGTGAAAGCCGCTGCGGCTAAGGTGCTCAAGCGTGTTGATTGGCTGAAGGTCGCGCGCAAAGCCGGCGGCTTCGCGTTCACTGCCATGACCGGCATCCCCACCATGGATCAGTTGAAGGGGGTGTATGACCTGGTCACGTCCGTGGTCGCCAATCCATCGGATCATGTGAGCAAGGATGATCTGAAGGGCGCTGCCGAGAAGATCGGCGACTTCCTCAAGGAGGGCGGTGACGACTCCGAGAAGCTCCCTGAGCACATCCATAAATTCCGAGAGGAATTCAAAGAGCTGCTGGACGCCGCCGACATCGACCAGCTCGTTGTCATCGTGGACGACCTCGACCGGTGCCTGCCGAAAACGGCCATCGAAACGTTGGAAGCGATACGGCTGTTCCTGTTCGTTGAGCGCACCGCGTTCGTTATCGGTGCTGATGAAGCCATGATCGAATATGCGGTACGTGAGCATTTCCCAGACCTCCCGCAAAGCTCGGGCCCGTCGAACTACGCACGTAACTACCTCGAGAAGCTCATTCAGGTACCGTTCCGCATCCCGGCGCTTGGCTTGGCCGAGACGCGTGTCTACATTCGTATATTACAAAGCTGCACTGGTTTATATGAAGTGCGAGATTTCTTAAGGCATAAGCAGGTGTGTGCAATTGCCATGGTTTCTCTCTAAGTGTAAGTTCTAAATTGCACTTCAGGCATAAACGCCGATGCCAAGTTCTTGAAAATCCGCTTTAATCCAAAGCAATGAGAGCGTTTTGCGCGGCTTGCCCACCTCAAATGATAAAAATATTCCACCGATGACCTCATTCCGGTATGCGATGTTGTATGCGGCACCACGGTTGCCAAAAATTTTAGGGGGCGTGGATCCATCTATGCTCTCATCTTCCTCTGGATGCTCGTAATCAGCTGGATGATAAGCATCCTAAGTTTGCGCCAATGTGCTCTCTGTGGGCGATTTTGCGCTATCAATATGCTAGGCGGAAACTAATTGAGCATGTTTTTTTTCAACGATATTGAGCAAGTCATCGGCAGACTGACACGTTGGAGAGAGGAGGGCGAGTCGTACTACCTCGTAGGCATGAGCAGCTGATTCATATGGGTAGTGACTTTCGTCATAGCTCCAGCCGGCGAGTTCCAATGCGGCGCATTTTAGTTTGCGGCCGGCGCTCCAGCCGCTCCAGCCTTCCCATTTAGCCTCGGACCTCACCAGGCCCAGGCTCCGACCGGTTCGCTCAATAAAGCTTTGATCTTTTTTCAATGCTTCTTGCGCTAGGCTGTTAATTTGTCCTTCGACTAATAAGTAAGTAGGCAGTGGTCCTTCTATACGAGTCATCTCGTGAGCATTGATTGGCAGGCGCTGACGTAGTTCATTAAGTGTTGACATGAGTTTTTCCTTGCTAAGTTTTATGGCCAGCAGAGCTTGAACTGCGCGTCACTCGTCCTGCTGGCTATTCGTTAAAGATGAGCAGGCCTATCCTTTCTCGCGCAACGCATGGCACGAGAGAGAAAACGCCTTAATCCGGATCAGCAGGAGGATTAACTAACTTACCTGTTCGCAGCTGGCGAACAAGCGTTTAGCATACGCAAAACCCCGAACTCGAACCCAGTCGTGGTTCACCAAGAACAACCAACACAGTAATATGAACAGATCTACCCCGGTAGCAGCGAGCAGGATCGGGTGCTTTGCCAAAGCTGGCAGGCTCCACTGCTGCAGGGGCAGTCCCACAGCGAGGTAAAGGCCGATTAAGCACAGAACGAGACTGCTCAAGGTCAGCAGGATTCCGATAGGCTTGCACGCCGTGAGGTTGCGTGCAAATCCATAGTCCACGTTCTCATTGAAGATCATAGAATACTGTTTGGTGTCCCGCGTTTTCTCACGAAGGAAGTTGGTAGCAGATCGGTACATCTCGTCCGCAGATTTTGGATCAGCCTTTTCTTCAGCTTCAGTGATTATGGCAAAGTCCTTGATCTGTTCTGCCAGGCGCTGCATGTAGCGTTTTTTAGTGGGTCGCTCCACTGTGTCATCGGAGTGCCTGAGTACGATTGTGGTCGGTGCGCCCCCCCACGCCTTATACAGTTTTTCCTGAAGCTTGTTTCCTTTGCTGGACATTTGGCTAGCCGCAAATGCGATCACCCCGAATGATACGAGGAAGGTTGTGAGTACCCCGCCCCAAGATCGCGCCGCCTCAAAAAATGCCACCACATAGACAACTACTGGCAATATCAACAGCAAGGCAGGCTTAATCCTGGCACTGTATTTATACGGATCAAAAAATTTGCTGAAATCCATATTGACCTCTCAGAGAGTGTATTCCGTCTCTACTTCAAGTGAACCAATGTAGCCAGGGAAGCGGCTCTCGCCTTCATTGATCAACGACTTGTGCTTGTACGTCTCCTTGGAGGCATAGAAGTGCACGAAATTATCTTTGCAGTCCATGGTGATATGGCCTGCGCTGTTCTGCGTGATGGTGTGATAGCCCGTGTAGTAGTGCATGTCGCGACTGGGTGCCTCACCTATCACGATAATTTGAGGATCGAGTTTTTCTAGCCAGGAATCCGGGATTTTTCCGGATTTGCGTCCGTGATGCGATGCGAAGACGATGGTGGTTTTCTCGAGTTCGATGTCATCGACGATACTTTCCATAAACTCAGTTTCCAAGTCGCCCAACCACATGAAACTCGCGCCGCCCTTGATGGAGTATCGCAGTACGCACGACACGTTATTAGGACTCTCACCGGCATCACACTTGCGTAGGGCCTCGATGAAATTGGGATTGGACACATTCGGCCAGAGGACATGGATGCCGGCTCCTGGCCGAGTGTCGTCGCTCTGGTTCAGCCATCGGCGACGCACTCCTTTTTCCAAAAAGAACGATTTCTTTCCGTCTCGCAGGGCTTTGTAGTGCAGAAGGGAGTCCGTCAAATTGTCTTTCTGAACGTCATTCTTCACACAGTAGAAATTGTTGATCGGAAGCGCCTTGTCCAGGTGTTCAATTCCACGGAAATGATCCTCGTCAGGATGGGTGCAAATGAAGCGGTTCATCGTTTTGGTTCGGGAAACCTGCTTCAGCTCCGCGATGATCTCATCTACATTGTCTGCTTTTAGGTTGCAGTCGATCATGGTGAAGTTGTCGCTGGCGTGTACGATGTAAAACATGTCGCCATTGCCTACGGATAAACTTTTTATTACTGGCATGCCGCCTCCAAATTTGAATGCCTCAATAATCGATCGCGTTGTTCAGGCGCAAAGCAACCGTTCTCCGAAAAGGAGAAGTTTTAAGAAATATTGAATTCGTAGCGTGTCGCGAACCGCCCGTAGCAGGAGGCTTTTAAGCTATTTCCGTAGGTTTTTAGTTGATATAGACTCCCAGCTCGGTATCCGAAACGATCAACATCACCGCTGGCAGACCTTCGACTTTCATCCTGCTTACCAAGGTCGCAAACAGCACGTGATCGTCGGCGCTTGGTTTGACTGGATAGCCATCGGGATGCGAGTGCCAATCCCCGACATAATCAACAATGCCTGCGGTGAGCTGGTGCACTTTCTTGAGTTCATCCAGTTGCCCCTCTTCCCCCCGAATGAAGTGGGTGGGGCTTGACTCGCTGTCGGGCGGCGGCGGCATGGTATCGACGAGGACGATGGTCTTACTTTTCAAGTCAGTGATGCCGAGAATCGATCCTCCAGTCTCGTTGGGGAGAGCCGATAGCCTTTGGGCATTGATCTTCTCGACGAGGCCTCCGTCATATTTCACGGACCATTCGCCAACCTTCGTGCACATGACTGGATGAATTTGCACCTCATGGGCCTCAACGCTGCCCGTCTCTTCATCCAGCGTTGAAACCAAGATTTTGGCATCCGCCCCGGTGACTACCTTGCGCAGTTGCCGAGAGATCAACCCTGCATGGACATGGATGTTTTCATTGGACATCCGGAACGATATATCCCGGCAGCCGCCCCCTACCCATCGATCCCCTAGGTGGTTGCTGAGATGAGTCTGGCCCCAAGGGCTGGACAAGATGGCCCGGTAGTACTGACCCTCCAGGGCATCGGCACGCGTCAGCCGCGCCGAGTCCTCGAGCAAGATGACGTTGGACATCCCGGACGGGGTAAGGAAGACACTAGCGATCCGAGGAGCCTGCTCCCGTAGCGCCAAATCGCGAGGGGCAGCCAAGGTCGTCGTTGCGTCTACCAGTAGCTCAGCATTTTTGATCGCCTCGTGAATGTGCACGTCATCGGCCAAAATTCCCTTGGCGATGGCGCTTGGAGTCGGCTCCCCTGGGTAGATGTGTCGCATCATCTCCTGCAGCACATCCGCTTTTCGAAAACCGATGTAGTGGTCGTCAGCGACATGCCTGGCGACGTTGTGCGGTAGCAACAGATCCGGGTCGACATATGTCCAGGTGCCCCAAGCCAAGCGAGCCCAGATGTCGGCGAGCATGCCTCCGAGCGCTCCTGCTCCTGCCAGTACGCCCTTGAAACTTGCTGTCGCAGGGTCGACAGCCGACAGGTCTCGAGCAAACTCAGCGTTCAAGGAGCCTCGTACCTCAACGGGTCGAATGCTGAGCTCTCTCCAGGTCGTTCCTGTGTAACCTCCAATTGACAATGCTGGGTAATAGATTCCCTGGGGAGTGGGCGGGGCCAGCATCTCAAATGAAGCTGCCAGATCGAACAGACTGATCTCCAGCATGTAGCCTTTGACATCCATCCGCTCTACCTCGCCATTACGTAGCCTTGGCACCCAAGCCAGGATCAGAATGCCTTGCTTATCATTCTGTTCAGACTGACGAAGCCCGCCGGATGCGGCCTCGTGTACAGCGTCAGCAAGATGAGCGGAGAGCTCGCTTCCCCATTCAACCAACTGGTCATGTAGCTCACCCAAGTTGATTGGGAACATGACCACCGAGGTTGGCTCGACGGGTTCCACCATGATATTCAGCAGTTGATAGCCGGACTTCTTGGGCGATGTGGCGGTGTCTACAGTTGCGCGCAGCGTTATCTTGCCGATGCTATCGGTCATCTCGACGCGCAGCTTGCATTCTCCGTTAGCCAGCTTCGTCGTATCCAGAGCAGGCAGGATGAGCTGGAAAGGACTTTCGTAAAACATCTGTTCCAGAGGCTGATCGTCGCGATGCAGACGAAGCTCCGATGACTGCCGTAGCCACCAGAACATTCGCTCCAGAAAGCGCTCAGCGGTCCAGACCCTCTCAACCGCGCTCCAATCTACGTCGTAGAGGCAGAGGATTGTTGGCATGCCCGGTGCCGAGCTGTGGAGATGGGACAGCGTCGGGAAATCCTTGCGCAACGCATGCACCGTAACAGGGACACGAAGCCGCGGATTTACCGCAATCGCCATCATTTCTACGCGGTGAATTCCACCTGGATTTGAGCCTGCGATCGTCCCATCGCCCGCTTCTATGACGACGTACTCCGTTACGCCGCCAGCTTCGCTTTTCTGCCGAAGCTCCAGGAAGTCGACCCCCGAGAACCCCTTGCATGCCTGTACCAAGGCTTTGGTACAGGCATGCATAGGCTCGGCCTGATCGCTCAATGGTTCACCCACCACGTAGAAGCTAGTCATTTTTTAAGGGCTCCTGCGCGAGGGGCAGCAGCAGCAGCTGCCGAAGTCGCCGCAGCGGCAACCCCTACTACAGCTTTGATAACCGTGCCATCAGAGGCCGTCTCAAGTTCGAGGACGCCTTTGGAACCGTCCTCTTCCGTGCAGGCAAACCAGCCGTTGACCCCACGTAAGATTGCCTTGTATTCACGCTTGGCGCGAATGCAAGGTGGATCGTTGAAATCGTCGACGATCTTCTTACTGCTGGAAACGATTGTGGCGGACTGCTTTGCCTGGCCGAGAGCATTGCGAGCCCGCGCAGAGACCTTCGCGTCTTCACCTTTGCCCGACCAGCTATCCCAGGACAGCGTGTGCCAAGAGCAATGGTGCGGAGCGAGCAACAGGTCGTATGCGAGCGTTTCAGGCTTGTCTTTGAAGCGATCCCACATCCGTTCCCAGATCAGCACCTCAGCATCACCTCCTACGAAGAAACGGGTGCGTTTGGTGCTGAATTGTGACGGGGCAATCTCCATGTTCATGACGATGCTGGACTCGTTCTTGGTCAGTTCCTCTTCTAGAGCAGCATTATCCTCATGAGGTGCAGGCGCCAGAAGCTGGGCCCGGAACACAGGCGAAGAAGTCCCGTCGATCTCGCTGAACCATTCGTCTGACTTGACCAAGATCGGGCGAAGATCGTCGGTTTTGCCATCCACGTCCTCACCCATGATCTTGATGCGGTTGCCGCTGAATGCATAACCGTGATCGCGCCAGTACTGAACACGACGACGCGCCTCTTTGTTGAACGCACTCGCGTCATCGCACAGCGTGTGACTCTTCGAGCGCCGCCGGAAAACCAGAGGAGATGACCAGAGCTCACGGATGATGATGCGTTTTTCCCACCGGTCTTTTTTGTCGTCCGGATACTGGTCAGGTGGGCCCAACCAGAAATGACTGCTCAGGCCACCGCAGTGATCTTTGTCCGGGTGGCTCAGCATGAAGGCATCAACATAAGGACGATCCTTATCGTCACGCGACAGGCGTTCACGCAGAGCTCGAGCCACGTCGGGGGTGTCATCATTCGGGTCATCAGCCTTCGCCCGAATGTGGCAGTCGATCAGAATGGTTGTAACGTTGAAGTCCGCCAGGCGCACGAGGGTCATATCCCCGTTGCCGACTTGGAAGAAAGTAAACTTAGCTGGCACTCGAATCTCCTGCGCTATCTGCAAAACAGCACCCAGGAAACAGCAGGGCACTATCTTTCAGTCGCTGAAAAACGTTTATAGTTTCTCGCCTCCGCCAATCAAGAGAAAGGCGAACCACGAATGATTAATCGCTTTAGCAAGTTGTTTTTACGCAATATGTGCTGAGTGCGGATTTCGGGAGAATCGGGCAGTGTTAGAGAAGCTCATCACTGGCTGGCTTGATCAACCAACCGGCGCGCTGGCCGAGCATTCACCATGCACATCATCCGCCCGTTCTTTCGCTGGCCGCTGTGGCGGGGCAACCCAATGGTTCACCCTCGCGCACCTAGCACCACCCCAGGAAATCCGTTTCGAGGCCGCGTAGGAAGCACTACATCTAGTGCGTGCTTGCCTAGCTGACTACAACATAATCAAGAAAATACCGATCCGCAAGCGGTTAGGGTGCGAGTAAATTGAGCGCAAACCACCTTTTGGATCCGATTTTTTTGACTGTATGCATGCACAGCCCACGTGTTTCAAGGGTTTGACAATTTTTATGAGACGCAAATTGTTACAATTCGATGGGTTTAGCATTTTCACCTCCGCGACGGTATATGACGTTCTCTTCTAAAACGTCTGAAAACCGACATCCATTCATTTCAACTTGACGACAGCTACTTGTTGGGAGTCCGCACTTTTGAGCTGCAGTTGTTATCTATTCTCAGATGAGCCGATAAACACCCAGTCGAGTTTGTTGAAAGTATTAATCAATCTATTTGAGGTTTTTTGATTCTCTGCGTGTGCGGCTCCCGCTAGGGCATGAGCCTCGATCAGCAATGGCAGAGAATTCCTTTCCGAGGCTGGCTTCCTCGGAGACTGGGGATCTGGAAACATTCCTCTATCAACGTGGTGGAGCTGGGGGCGCTGCAAAAATGAGATGGACCTGCGCCGACCAAAGGAAATTTTGAATGTCCGCTGAGGGGGCGATTGCAGCAGTCACAGGCCTTGGCGGATCTCTTCGCCGGCTCCAGGACCTCTATACTGCTCGGGTCAGACTGCCAGGTGATTGCTATGAAACGATCAATCGAGGGACTAGCTGAGGCTGGTGAAGGGCTGATCCAGAAAGCGATCGATGCACAGTACCGCCTGCGACAGGCTGAGGCAGCCGGTGCGCTACCTGAAGAGATCGAACTCTTCAGGGCGGTCGCGGATTTACGCTATCGATTGGTGACCGAGCATCAGCTCATCACCCGCGGTAAAGCGCCGCACATCCTGCATTGACACCGGGGGAGTGATTCGTGAATCGAGATGTGACGAAGGTACTTCTTCCGGATCATCAAGCCTTCTCCGATGCAATGGAGGCCATGAAGCGCTACCACCAAGCAAAGGATCTTGGTGCGCCGCCTGAAGAGGTTAAGCGCCTGAAGATTCTGGCTGAGTCGCTGCTACAAGCCCTCAACGACTACCAGTTGCATGCGCTCGGCGGGCCTGGTTACACGTCACATTGATGGGGCTAGTGGCCGGCTGCTATCCAGGACAAGGTGGGCATTTCAGTTATGTTGATGACTGGTGTCCCGGCCAGGCAGGTAGGCGAGTCGGCAGATCGCTGGAGGTGGGAAGAAATCAGTTCCAAAACTGAAACGGCGACCCTTGCAGAACGCGGCCTGTAGCCGTACTCAAGTGCAGCAGAGCGATGCTACCTCTCCCTGGCACCAGTAAGATCAGGCACTTGGGCGAGAATATGACTGCAGCGAGCTTTGAACTCAGTGCAGCAAATTGCTCCGTGCTGGACGCTCTCGGCGCAGGCTGCGACGGAGACGCCTGGACCTGGTGCTGGCGTCCCCCACGGCCCCGCAGCTGAATGCCTGCGCACGTCCACGAGCGCAGCCTAGCGGCTTCGTTAAACCGCTAACCTGCAACCTTCCTCAAAGTGAGTTTTCGTGCTTGGGAGCAACATGCTGCCGTCCAGATGTCGGCTCTTTTGTCTCCCTTGTGACAGCCTCCAACGAAGGAGAAGCAGGCGAATCAAGGGAGGGTGAGGCATCGTCATGGAGGGTTTCCGGGTGATCCTCCAGATACTTCTGGAATCGGCAGGCAACTCTGTAGCTCTCTCGACCAAACATCACTATACCCGCACTGAAAGTGAAAATGAGCACCTGAAACAGACCTAGGAACACTGCATTTATCGATGCCCCCTGGTACATGACTGCCACGCCGACTACTGCGCCTACCGCTAGAAGGCACCATGCGAAGATCAGTGATATCCAGGCGCCTGCGACATCAGATCCAGTGATTCTGAGCCTTGGCTCGGGATGTTCAGGTGAGACATGCAGATATCGAGCAATTTGGCGGATTTGCCAGCTATTCCAGTGACCTAGCAAGGCAAGCTTTACCAGAAGATCCGCTTTCCTCTTGTTCGTCCTGACTCCGCTTACGATTCGATAATTCTCAAGATAGATAGCTTCATCAAGATACCGAGCGTAGGGGCCTTGGGCGGTTTCGTCGGCTCGTAACTCCTTCAGTAGCTTATGACGTCGTCGAGTCCAGTGGCCGTCATACAGCGAAACAGACTTGGATAACCTCGTCCATGCGAGGTAAATCACGCTGCATACTGCGGCAATCTCAGTAATTCCGCCTTGGAATTGCGGCCATAACTCTTGAAGCATGAGCAATTTCTCTCAACCAAAAAACCATAATGCCATCATCAAGCCTCGGTGTTCATGTTCTGTACGCAGGTGCGGGCCGCACAACCAAGCTTGGCGCGTAAGAATGGCAGGTTTTACAGAATGATGATTTCGCAGTGAGTCGAATCAGTTCGTCAGCGCAGCGCCAGTCACTAATGTCCTTGTTGGTCTCAATGTCAGTGACCATCTCATTGATAGATTTTGGGAAGGAGTGCGGCGCCCAGAGGGCGCCTTAGGTGTGAACGTGTCGAGCTCTCACGTCGATACAGGCTGCAGGGTGGGTTTGAAGAAAACCCGCGCCAGTGCCGGAGTTAGAATGAGTGCGCCGAGCATGTTCCACACGAACATAAAGGCCAGCAGGATGCCCATGTCCGCCTGGAACTTGATCGGTGACAGCACCCAGGTCGCCACCGCCACCCCTAGCGCCACGCCGGTCAGCACCACCACCTTGCCAGTGGACAACAGAGCGGCATAGTAGGCGTTGGAGAGGTTGTCACCCTTGCGCAGATTGGCCAGGGTGATACTCAGCACGTACAAGGAATAATCCACGCCGATGCCCACTCCCAAGGCAATGACTGGCAGCGTGGCAACCTTGAGTCCGATGTTCAGGCCCACCATCAGCGCCTCGCACAATACCGAGGTGAGCATCAGTGGCAGCACTGTGCACACTACGGCGCGCCAGGAGCGGAAGGTGATGAAACACAGTACGATCACTGCGGCATAGACCATCAGAAGCATTTGCAGGTTGGCGCGCTTGACCACGATATTGGTCGCGGCCTCGATGCCAGCATTGCCGGCCGCCGACATGAACTGAAGCTGCGGGGTGTTGTATTGCGCGGCAAACTGGTCGACGGTCTGTGCCACCCGCGTCAGCGTGTCGGCCTTGTGGTCACTGAGAAAAACATTGACGGTCAGCAGGTCGCAGTTCTGGTTGAACAGTTCGCGCGGGGCACGGGTGATGATCGCGTTCAACAGCCCCTGGTTCTTGGGAATCTCGTACCAGCGCAGGCTACCCTCGTTCATACCGGCGGCCGCCTGTTTGCTCAATGCCGCGAGAGAGGTGGTGGATACTACTCCGGGCAACTGCAGCAAGCGTGCCTCCAATGCGTCCACGCTGACCAAGGTGTCGTAGTTGGCGCAATAGAACGGTGGCGTTTTAACCATGACCACGTACTTGTCGCTGCTGGCGGCGTAGTTGCCGACCATGAAGGCATTGTCGCGGTTGTAGCGTGAGTCGGCGCGCAACTCCGGTGCACCCGGGCTGAGGTCGCCCACCTTGACGTGCAGGCTGATAGCAAAACCCGCCGCGCCCAGCAACGCGGCGATCCCGATGGCCCAGCGCGCCCACTTCAACTCGGTGAAGCGGTCCAGGAACGACCACAGCGGGTGGCGGCGGTGCTGCTTGTCGCTCAGGGCCAGTTGCTCGGCTTCGGCCTCGCGCTTGGCGGCGGCTTGGCTCACACCAGTGAACGACAGCAGGATCGGCAGTAGCACCAGGTTAGTCAGGATCAGCACCATGACGCCTATCGTGGCGGTCACGGCCAAGTCCTGGATAACCGGAATATTGATGATCATCAGTACCGCGAAACCGACGGCATCGGCCATCAGCGCCATCAGGCCGGTAAGGAACAGGCGGCGGAAGGTGAAGCGGGCGGCGACCAGCTTGTCGGCGCCGCGGCCGATGTCCTGCATGATGCCGTTCATCTTCTGCGCACCATGGCTCAGGCCGATGGCGAACACCAGGAAGGGCACCAGGATCGAATACGGGTCCAGTGCATAGCCCAAAGTCGGCAGTAGCCCCAGGAGCCAGACCACCGCGATCACCGAGCAGGACAGTACCAGCAGGGTGCTGCGCAGGCAGCGGGTGTACCAGAACAGCACCAGGGCGCAAATCACCAGGGTGGCGGCGAAGAACACTTGCATCAGCAACAGGCCGTCCATCAGGTCACCCACGACCTTGGCGAAGCCGGTGATGACGATCTGATACTTGTCGCCTTCGTATTGCTGACGCAACTGTTCCAGGCGTTGTGACAGCGCATGGTAATCCAGTGGCGTGGCACCTTCGCCGCTGGTGTCCTGCAAGGGCAGCAGAATCACACTGGAGCGCATGTTGGCTGCGACCAGCCGCCCGATCTCGCCAGAGCGCTCGACGTTCTGGCGCACCTCTTCGATGCTTGCACCGGAGCCGTCGTAGTCGTCGGGAATGACAGGGCCACCGTCGAAACCTTCTTCGGTGACGCCTATCCAGCGGGTGGCAGGGGTCCACAGCGACTTCATGTAGGGACGGTCGACCCCTTCGAGCAGGAACAATTCGTCGTTGAGACGCCTGAGGGTATCCAGGTAGTCGGCATCGTAGATGGTTCCATTCTTGCTGCTCAGTGCGATGCGCAGGGTATTGCCACCTTCGCCGAGCTGGCCGCGGTATTTGAAGTAGTTCTCGATGTACGGATGCCCAACCGGAATCATCTTCTCGAAGGCCGCGCTCAGGCGCAGGCCGGTCGCCTGCCAGGCCAGCAGAGCGCTGGCCAGGAGGCACAATGCGACAACCAGGCCGCGGTGATTGAACAGCAAGCGCTCGACCAGGCTGCCGGACTGCTTGTCGAAGGTCTTGAGGTCGATAAGAGCGTCGTTGTGCGGCGCGGTCACTTTACTGTTCACGGGCACTGCTCCGTTGTCCATCTTGCAGGGAGAAAGGGGTAAGCCCGCGCACGCCACTCAACATGAAGCGGCCATCTGCGGTTTCGCTTAGGCTGGTGAGTGAGCTGGCGTTGGTACCGCTAGCGCGGAAATGCCGACCCTGGTCCTGACTGCTGAGCACGCGGCCAGTCTCATCGACAAGCAGCAATGTTCCATCGCTTCCTCGCGTGCCTGCGGTGAGTGTGATCGGCTGGTCGTTCTTGACAGTCTTCCAACTGTCGCCGCGATCGTCGGAGCGCAGAATCTTGCCGCGCAGACCAAACACCAGAAGTGAGTTGTCCTCACTGGCGAGCAGGCCAAACAGTGTGCCGGAAGTGGGGATTTGCACCGCGTTGAAGTGCTCGCCCTGGTCGGTTGAGCGCAACAGCAGGCCTTGCTCTGCGGCAATGAACAGCGTGCCGTCGAGGTCGAGGATGTCGTAGAGGTGCAGGGCCGATGGGTTGTCGAGCTGCTGGCTGACCGAGCGCCAGTGCCTGCCCCCGTCATTGGTGGCCAATGCCAGCCCGTAGGCGCCGACTGCCAGGCCGCGCTGGGCATCGAAGAAGTGCACGGCCAGCAAGGGCTTATCAGGCCCGTCGTCGACGAGCTGGCGCGCGTCTTCGAGGCGTTGCTGGTGCTCGGTGTCGTGGTGTTCAGCGTATGCCGCGGTTGCTGCATCCAGCGCCAGTTGCGCGGCCTGGCTGCCGTCGAGTTGCGTGGTCCAGCTGCGACCGGCATCGTCGCTGTGTAGGATGATTCCAGCATGGCCTACCGCCCAGCCTTGCGACGGCGTAGGGAAGGTCACCTGGGTCAGGGTGACGCTGACCGGCGAAGGTACTTGTTGCCAGTTTTGGCCATTGTCCTGTGAGCGCAGGATGAAACCGCGCTCTCCAACGGCCACCAGGTCGTTGCCGGCGCGGGTGACATCCAGCATCAGCGAGCGGGCGGCCAGTTCGCTGTGCAGCGCCGGGCGTTGGTACAGCGGGGCGTCCAGCGCTGCCGCAGTGGCGGGGAGGGTGCCCAGCATGGAGGCCGCCAGGGGCAAGCGCAGGCATAGCGCATGGAGCGTTTTTGTTATAGCCATCTGAACCTCGACAATCGACGGTAGAGGCGGGCCGGGGCCCGCCTCGGTTAACGCGGGGGCCAGGCTCAGCGCACGGAGCCTGCGGCCACGGCATTGCCGGTGAAGAAGTTCTCAGGCTTGCGCGCGATGACCTGGTAGGTCTCGCCGTTAAGTCCCTGAACCATGCTGTAGGTTTTCGCTTGCAGGTTGTAGATGACCACTGGCTTGACCACCACCGCTGGGATCGCCGGGACCACAAACGGCAGTGCCTGGGTGACGCGCCAGAGCTTGCCCTGGGCGTCATAGCCATCGACCAGCGACACCGTCCAACTATCTTCGTCGATGTAGAAGCGCCGCTTGGGCACTGCATGGCGCTTGCCCGGCGCCACCGTTGCTTCAACTTCCCAGACCCGGTGCAGCTCCCAGCGCATCTTGTCCGAATTGAGGGTCTTCTCGGTGTAAACCTCGTCCGGCTTGGCTGCGTGGAAAGCGTTGAGGTTGTAGGGGATGTACATTTCTTTCTTGCCGATCAGCTTCCACTGGTAGCGGTCGGGATGGCCGATGAAACCATGCACTTCATCGAAGTAGTTGGCCCCGGAGGCGACGAAGTCTGGGGTGTCATAGCCCACAGTCGGCGCGCGCCGTACCCGCCGTTGTCCTACCAAGTACTGCCAGGCCTCGCGCGGGCTGGCGGCGTCGATGCTGTCATGGGTGACCAGTGACTCGCCGGCCTTGAACGGCGGTTCGGTGGTGAGGAAACGCAGCAGTACGTATTGCCCGGGCCAGCTCTGTGCATTGCCGTCCTTGTAGTAGTACGGGTACTGCCAGTTCTCCACCCCGCGGCTGGCCAGGGTACGGCTGCCATCGGCATTGCCGATCATGTTGCGGTAGCCGTGCTGGATCGACTCGGCCTCGGTGCGCAGCAGGAAGTTCCAGATCACCTCGTTGCCGTTGGCCGGGATTGGGAAGGGGACGCCGCCATAGCAACCTTTAACCGATAAGCCATTCTCGATCAGTTGACAGTCGGTGGCGTTCTTTAGGGTATTGGCGTAGGTCCAAGCAGGCGCGGCCGCCGTGCGATGAGTCGGGTAGACATCGACCCGGAAGGTATCGGGGTACTGCTGCAGAAGGGCACGGGTACCTTCGCTGAGCTTGTCGGCGTATTGCGCGGCATTTTGGGCGGTAATCTGCAGCACGGGCTTCTCGCCCGGGAATGGGTCGGCCGGCACGTCACCGAATTTGGCGCCAGGCACGTCCTTGGTCAGGCCACCGGTCCAGGCTGGGATACTGCCGTCGGCGTTGCCGGCTTTCTGCGCGCCCATTGGGGTCAGTGTGGTCTTGAGAGTGTTGGCCTGATCAGCGCTGACGGCCGCGATGGCATGACCGCAGGCCAGGCTGAGTACAGTCAGTAGGGACAAGAGGGGGGCATGCTGTTTCATGGTAAGTCTCCGGTACAAGGCGGCTATCAGAACGTACGCTGGATCGAGAAGGCGACGAAGTCTCGGTCCTTGAGGGTCTGCTTGAAGGTGTAGGCATTGTTCTGGTCGATGATCGGGCCGCCATCACCGAAGAAATTGGTGTAGCTGAGCGAGGCGTACCAGGTCTTCTGGTAGTCGGCTTTCAGCGCCAGGGTGATGTCGCCGCCATGTTCAGGTGCGAATGCCTGCGGGGTGACCGAAGAGCGGCCATAGGGCGTGTAACCGACGGTGATCGGCAGTTGCACATCCACCCCCGGAAGCACCTGGAAGTACTGCGGTTCGAAGGTGAAGCGCAGCGAATAGGCATCGCGGGTGGTGTTGGGGTCGAGTTGGTCGGCGTTTTTCTTGATGCTCAAGCGGCGATTGAACGCCAGCTCACCGGCCAGGGAGGCGCCATCCCACAGCGCGTTGCCGCCGAAGACGTTGATCATCGACACCTGCGCGTGCAGCGAGTTGCCCACCGGATAGGCCGCATGGCTGTCGTTGTCGGCGCCCATGCCGGCAATTACCACGCCGCCAGTGGGGGCGAGCGGGGTATCGACCCGCATCGACACTTCACCGGCCACGTTGGCCTCGCCCACCAGGGTGCTGAAGCTTGCGCCGAACACTTTCACGTCTTCGGCGTAGACGTTGACGTAGCTGTCGTCGTTGCCCGGTATCAGTGCGGCAGGGCGGAAGTAGAAGATCGGGGTCTTCTCGTGGTACTTGGCCGCATACAGGCCAAATTCCCAGTCGTCGAGGCTGAACTTGAACTGTGCGCCGAACTGCCCCGAGTCCTTGGCGTTGATGCTGGCCCCGCGGGTTAGGCGGCCGGTGGGGAAGTACACGCTCTCGGCACCGTCGCCGACGAAGTCACCGGCACTGAAGTAGCTACCCGAGCCCGGCAGGCGAGTCTTGTTCCACTCGAACTGGTAGTAGGCGCCAACACTGATGGTATCGGTGAGTTGCCAGTTGCCCGAGACCTGTTTTGTCGGCAGCAGAATTTCCTTGAATTGCGAGCCAGGCACCGACTGCAGTTTGACCAGGTCGACCGTGGACTGTGCATTGGCAATGCCGTTAGCGCCGAAGAACAGGCTCTCGCCATAGATCTGGGTGAACTGGCCCAATCGTCCCGAGAGGCGTGTGTTGCCGATATCGCGGGCGCCGTACACGAATGCATCGAGTAATTCGCCTTTGCGCCCGTGCAGCTTGCGGGTGTCATCGGTGAAGTGGTCGTTACGCACCGACAGCGCGTTCGCCGTGGCGGCGGAGTCGTTGTCATTGCTGTCGTTGTACACCGAGTCGTACCAGGCCGCGCCGCTCAGACGAGCGCCCACGTCCTTGTAACGAATGTCCAGTTCCGATAGCAAATCGATGCGGTTGGAGATGAGGCCGCTGCTGAAGTTGCGGTCACCATCGTCGACGTTGGGATTGGGCACTGACGTTCCTGGCCCGGCCGCGACATTGTCGTCACGACCGTTGAGCCGGAAGGCATTGCTGTACTTGAGGGTGTTGTCCCAACGGGTGGTGAGTTCGGGAATACCTGTCTCGAACTGGAACGCCGAGGCGTTGAACGAACTGCACAAGGCCAGGGCGGCGCCCATGGAACCGGTCAAACGGTTGAGGCGCACCGGGCGGCCGGGGCGGCAATGCGGCATTTTCATGGAAACCTCTTCTGCTTTTTATTGTTGTTGGCGCGAATCGATTTACGGCAGTGGCGGCGCTAGGCAGCAGTGATCAGGTGATACTCCTGAGGGCAAGTGAGGGGGGTTAAACGGTTCCAGGCGCTGTCGCCAGGCTGGCGATGCCGGCATTGGCGATCTGGGCATCGAACTCGGCTTTCACACCGCTGGCGGCGATCGCGCCTACCACATCGCCCTCAATGACCACCGGCACCCCGCCGGCCATCGCGACGATGCCGAGCAGGGTGTTCACGCCCAGATGGCCGGCGTTGATCATTTCGGCGAAGAAGCGTGTAGGGCGGCGAGTCAGGGCTGAGCAGCGGGCCTTGTCTATTGCGAGCTGCGTCGAAGAGGCTGAAGCGCCTTGCAGACGTCGGAAGGCGAGCAGGTGCCCACCGTCATCCACCACGGCGATCGACACCGCCCAGTCATTGCGTTGTGCTTCCTGCTCGGCAGCGTCCAGCAGCGTTTCCGCTTGATGGCGATCCAGTACGGCTTTGACGGGCATGAGCGTCACTCCTGGAGACTGGCGGGGCGAACAAGGATTGAATTTTTGTTTTGTGCGTGATTCATTTCATTATGCCTCAAAAATCACTTTGTGCACAAAAACTAAATCTGTACTTTTTTAAAGTCAAGAAAAAAGCACGCCCCTGCCGATGCCCACGATGCGCGGCATCCGTACCATCTGCCGAGAACCCCCCAATGCGAGCGACTCAACCCTCCACTCCACGTCGTCCTCTTTCCATCAACGCCCTGCTGGTCACGGGATTCAGCCTGCTCTGCGGCCTCACCGTTGTCCTAGCCGGCACGGCGACTTTGACCTTGCGCACGGTATTGGAGGGCGAGGCGCGCTTGATCGGCGTGAGTGATTTGCACGTCGCTGTGCTGCTAACCCGAGTTGCGGAAAAGACCTATCGCACTAACCCCGACAGTACGGCCACGGCCAACGTGGAGCAGGGAATGCAGGATGTGACCCAGGCTTTGTCGCGTGATTTGGTGGATGACGCTGATGTGCTTCAGCCAAGCCGGGACTACACCTCGCAGTTCCGTGCCTTCAGCATCGCTCGGCAACGTGCGGCCGCCGCCCAGGGGGTGATGGCGACACGTGCCGAAGACGCACGGGTCGGCTTCGAAGCGGTGCAGCAAGACTTGCTGGAGGCGCTGGGGCAGGAATTGGCGGGCGGCCAGGCCAGCCTGGAATTGGTCAACATGGCTGATAGCGCGATGGCGTTGATGCGCAAATTGATGGCCGTGCGTGGGAGCGAATGGGCCTATGTCGCCGCCCCGGGAGAGGCACGCCATGACCAGTGGAAATTGCAGATGAACGACCTGCAATCGTCCACTCAGGCTGTGGCGGCTGGTGCTGGCGGTGTGCAGAAGGAAACCCTCGAGGCAGCGTTGGTGTCGCTTTCGGACTATCGTCAGGCATTCGACGAGTTCCGCTTGCTGGCCGAGCAAAGCCGTCTCGGTGAACAGCGCATGGATGATATTGCTGGGCAGATGCTGAGTGCGTTCGAGGCCCGGCAGACGCATTTGGTGGCGGGGCAGCATCAATTGCAGCGGGAAGCGTACGTTGGCCTAGCCGCGATGACGGTGTTGGCGTTGCTGTTGGGCGCGGGCGCGGCAGTGCTGATCCGCCGAAGCATCGTTGCGCCGCTGCGCTACACCGCTGCGGTGGCTACCGATGTCGCCGCCGGCACCCTGGGGCGAAGCGTCGATGTACGCCGAGGGGACGAGCTTGGGCAGGTGCTACAGGCCATGCAGGATATGTCGCGTAGCCTGCATGGCATCCTCTCGCGCATTGATGCTGGTAGTCAGCAATTGAGCCAGGCCAGCGACTGCTTGCTGCAGGTGAGTGAACAGGCTAGCCAGTCGGCCCGCGTGCAGTCGCTTGAGGCCGGGGGGACAGCAGAGGCGATGCAACAGGTGAATGCCAGCCTAGAGCGGGTTGTCCTGCACACCCAAAGCACCTTGCAGTCGGCGCAGGCGGCCCGCAGCGGCTACGAAGCCGGGGAGCGGGATGTCCAAGCGGTCGCCGTCCAAACCCGACAACTGACGGTGAAGATGGACAGTGCGACCCAGGCCATGCAGCGTCTGGAAGCCGAAAGCCTGCGTATTGGTACGGTACTCGAAGTGATCCATACCCTGGCCGCACAGACCAACCTGCTGGCGCTGAATGCAGCCATCGAAGCGGCGCGGGCGGGAGAGCAAGGGCGTGGCTTCTCGGTGGTGGCTGACGAAGTGCGACACCTGGCCAACCGTACCCAGGAGGCGGCTGCGCAAATCGGTACGCTGACCGAGTCTTTGCAATGCCAGACGCAGGATGCGGTCATCGGAATCGCGGATGCCCGAGACCAGGCCGTGTTCGCTCAGCAGTTGTCGGCAGATGCCAGTGCTGCACTGGCACAGGTTGCGCAGCAGCTGGCGATCATGCACGGGCTAAACCAGCAGATCGCTGCTGCGACCGAGGAGCAATGCCAAATTGCCCAAGTGGTTGGCAGGAGCATGCTGAATGTGCGCGAAACGGCGCAACAGAATGAAATCAGCAACGACCAGATGGCTGCCGCCAGCCGTGACATGCAACGCCTCGGCGAAGAGATACGCAGTATTCTCGGGTACTTCAGGCTCGATCAGCGGACAGACTGAAATTGCACAAAGATATTTTTGCGCATAAAATCCTGAATAGTGCAACATTCATTGGACCTTACACATGCTTAGCAATCACAGCGGATCATTGATCGAGATCGCACTCCAGCAGATGAAAAAGTCGATCATCTGTTGCGAACTGGCACCTGGGGAAAAACTCAAGGTGGCCGAGCTGTCCAAGGCCTATGGCCTGAGCAGCTCACCGATTCGTGAGGCGCTCAACCGTCTGGCCCAGGAGGGCATCGTCGATGCCAACGAGAACAAAGGTTTTCGGGTCGCTGAATTGACGGTCAAGGATTTCGAGGAAATCACTCACTTGCGCAGCCTGCTGGAGCGCGAGGCGTTGGCTGACGCCATCGCTCACGGCGACGATGCCTGGGAGGCTGATGTGCTGGGGGCTTATCATCGCCTGTGCCTGGTCGAGAAGAAGTTGGGCAGCCTGCCAGTGGCGCTGAATGACGATTGGTCCGAGCGGCACAAGGCGTTTCACTTTGCCTTGTTCTCTGCGTGCCGGTCCTCGTTATTGTTGCGCACCATCGACTCGCTGTTCGATCGTGCCGAGCGTTATCGTCGTTTCTCGGCCCAGCGTCGCACCGTCGAGCGTCACAAGAACGACGAGCATAAGCAGTTGATGGACGCGGTGTTGGCCCGTGAAAGTGAAAAGGCGCTCAATCTGTTGGGGCGTCATATCGGTGAGACCCTGGCGCGGGTTACCGATGCAGTGCTGGGGCAGCACTCCACGCTGCAGTGACAAGCTGTCAGCCAGAGGGGGCTCCGTGCAGGTCGTGGCTGCGCGGGGCCCCCTTGCTTCAGGCGTCTAACGCTGCGCGCAGGCGTTGCACCAGTGCCAGGGCCTGCTCGGTATCGACCGCTGTGCCGTAGACGTAATGGTCTGGTCGTACCAGAACTACGCTGCAGTCGCGCTCGCGCATCCATGTACCCAGTACATCGTCCTGTTCGTTGTAGTGATGGCTGGGGACATCGTTGGTGGCGGGTGCTTGCGAAAGTTGGATGACGCTCACTGGCAGCGGAGCACACGCTTGCTGAAGCGAGTCGAGCAGGTCCGAATCGATCGGTTCGGCGCCAAGCACTAGACGCAGTGTCTGTCCGGTGAATCGGTCGAGCAGGTCCGTTTCTCCGTTTGCATTGCGCACCCTTGGCTGCGGGAACAGTTCGCCTGCGCCTACCGAGGTATCGATAAGGCCGCCACTTAAGCCTGGAATCAGCGATTGCCGCGTCACGGTCCCGTTCGGGCGCAGGCGCAATTGCTCTTCCAGGCGTTGATCGCGCTCGGCGGCACGTTGGGCATCCCGCTCGCAGATAGTCTGACCGAACGTCTTGGCCACCTCCGTCGTGCGTCTTACATGGGGCGCGCGTTCGACCTCATAACTGTCGAGAATGGACGGCGACGCCAGTTGGCGCTGGACCAAGGCAAGTTTCCAGATCAGGTTCATGGCGTCGCGAATGCCTTGGCACATGCCTTGGGCGAGGAAAGGCGGGGTCATGTGCGCCGCATCACCGAGGAAGAATGTTTGCGCGTATCGCCAGCGCTGGAGGATCAGGGCGTGGAAGCGGTAGCTCGAAGCGCGCCAGATGTCGTAGTCACCCGCCGGTAGCCAGCGCGAGATCAGCCGCTGGATCGACTCCGGTCTGGCGATCTCGGCTGGGGATTCGTCCGGGTTGATCATGAACTCCCAGCGGCGGTGCCGCCCGGGTCCGACCACGAAGGTGCAGGGGCGCTCGACTTCGCAATACTGAATATTGGTTTCGGGTAAGTCGGCGCCGGCACCATCCTTGAGTGTCACATCCACTACCAGCCAGGGCTCGTCGAAAGCCAGGTCATCCATTGGCAGTTCCAGTCGGGTACGGATGGGGCTGGTACCGCCATCGCAGGCCAGTATGTATTGCGCGCTGCAAAGGCGCTCGCGACCGTCCCGATCACGGAGGCGCACCTGGCTTGGTGAGCCATGCTCGATCTCGAGCACTTCACAACCTAGTTGTACCTCGACGCTGTTGAAGTCTTCGATACGTGCGCGCAGAGCTCGCTCCACTGGCGGCTGGGAGAACACGTAGTTGGGCGACCAGCCCAGCAGGTAGGGTGGCTTGGCTGCGTCGATGCGCTTGATCAGGCGCGCGCCGCTGCTTAGGTAGTGCGAGGCGCGGTATGGCATGACATGGCTGGCAATCCTGTCGGCCAGGCCGATGTTGTCGAAGGCGCGCATGACCTCGTGGTCCAGACCCATAGCCCGGGGGTTCTCGTAGATACCTTCAGCCTTGTCCAAAGCGAGGGTCTTCAACCCCCAGAGGCCGGCCAGGTTGGCCGCCGTAGCGCCTACCGGGCCCATGCCGACGATGATCAGATCGTAAACCATTGTGTGTTCCACCTTTATTGTTGTGGGTTTCAGGCCTGGGTGTAGGCTGTCTTGACCGTGGTGAAGAACTCGGCGGCGTAGCTACCTTGCTCGCGCGGGCCATGGCTGGAGCCTTTGCAGCCGCCGAAGGGCACGTGATAGTCGACGCCAGCTGTTGGCGTGTTGACCATGACCATGCCGCTTTGCATGTGTTGCTTGAAGTGGCTGGCGTGCTTGAGCGAGGTGGTGCAGATACCCGCCGACAGGCCGAACGGGCTGTCGTTGGCCAGAGCCAGTGCGTGCTCGTAGTTGTCGGCGGGGATGACGCAGGCCACCGGACCAAAGATTTCCTCGCGGGCGATGCGCATCTCGGCGCTGGCGTCGACGAACAGGGCAGGGCTCATGAAGTGACCGGCGGTGTCGCGTTGCAGCCGCTCCCCGCCATATATCAAGCGCGCCCCTTCCTGGCAGCCAGTCGCCACGTAATCGAGGTTTTGTTCCAGTTGCGCAGCCTCGGCCACCGGGCCTATCTGACTGTCCGCGTGCAGGGCATGGCCGATTCGCAGATGATTCAAACGCTCGACCAGCGCTGCAGTGAATGCGGGGTAGATGGCTTTTTCGACGATCAACCGCGACGACGCCGTGCAGCGCTGGCCGGTGGAGTAATACGCACCTTGAATAGCGCACTGCACTGCCTGATCCAGATCGGCATCGGCCATGACCAGCAGTGGGTTCTTGCCACCCATTTCCAGTTGCAACTTGGCGAAACGAGCGCCGGCGGTCTGCATCAGCAGACGACCGGTGTCCACCGAGCCGGTAAAGCTGATGGCATTGACCAGCGGGTTCTCCAGCAGAGCCTGGCCGACTACGCTGCCACGCCCCATCAGCAGGTTGAAGCTGCCGTCGGGAAGACCGGCGCGGCTGATGATTTCACCGAGTGCCCAGGCACTACCCGGTACCAGATCAGCGGGCTTGAACAGAACGCTGTTGCCGTACGCCAGGGCCGGAGCGATCTTCCAGGCGGGGATCGCCATGGGAAAGTTCCACGGCGTGATGATGCCTACGACGCCCACCGGCTGGCGGCGTATGTCCACTTCGATGCCGGGGCGTGTGGACGCCAGGTGTTCACCGCGGATGCGTAACGCCTCCCCGGCGAAGTACTTGAAGATCTGCCCGGCGCGCGTCACTTCCGCGATGCCCTCTGAGCGCACCTTGCCTTCTTCGCGAGACAGCAGATGGCCGAGTTCTTCGCGTCGTGCGAGCAATTCGCTGCCGATGAAATCCAGTGCATCGGCGCGTTGCTGTGGTGTGCATGCGGCCCAGCGCGGTTGTGCCTGCTGGGCGGCTGCAATAGCCACCAGTGTGTCGTCACGGCTCGCCTGAGCGTACAGGCCGACCGTGTCGTCGAGGTCTGAGGGGTTAACGTTTTCACGTACCCCGCTACCCGTGTACCACTGTCCTGCAATCAGATTCTTGTGCATGGCGTGACTCTTGACCCATGAGTGAGCGACCTGCCGGAGCAGGTCGCGCCAGGTGACTACCAGCGGGTGCGCTGTTCGGCGATTCGCTCGGCGATCGAGGCCATCCACTGCTCACGGGTAAGGAAGCCTGGGCGCCGCTGGCACATGGCCAAGGTTTGGGTCTTGATCTGGTCGGCATCTTGCTCCAGGTCTAGCGGTTCGCGGCAAGGCTGGCTGGTGTACCAGGGCGCGTCGACATACATCTCGATCGGATTGCCTTCGGGGTCCTTGAAGTACATGGACCAGGCATTGCCGTGGTCGACCTGATCGATTGGCCCGATGCCATTGGCCTTTGCGAACTGGTAGTAACGTTGCAGGTCTTCGAGCGTGTCCAGCAGGAACGACAATTGATTAATCGGGTTGAAGGGCAGATCCACCGGTTTGCCATCGAACAGCACGAGTTGATGGTGCACTTCGGGGTTCTGGGTCATGAAGAACAGGCGGTGGCCGGTAGAGGCGACACCCTTGTCACTGACGATGAAGCCCAGCTTGCTGCAGTAGAACTCGACCATGTTGTCCAGGTCTGCGCAGAAGGTACCGGTATGGGTGAAGTTGATGCGCGGTAAGGTGTTCATTGAAATTCCCCTCTTATTGTAATTGTCGGCGCGTTTCAGGTTTCGTCGGCTACTGGGTTTGACAGAGTACCGATCTGCGAAATGACCACCTCGAACACATCACCTGGGCGTAAGAACACCGGCGGCGTGCGTTTGAAACCGATGCCGCTGGGGGTTCCGGTTGCGAGGATGTCACCCGGGTTCCAGGTCAGAGCCTTGGAGACATAGGCGATCAGGTTGGGGATATCGAACGCCAGTTCGGCGAGTGAACCTTCCTGCATTTGTTCACCGTTGAGAATGCCGTGAACCTGCAGTTGGCGATAGTCGGCAATCTCGTCGGCGGTCACCAGCCACGGGCCAAGGGCGCCGGTGCTGCGGAAGGTTTTGCCCATGCCGTACTGGTGTGTGTGGAACTGCCAGTCGCGCACGCTGGCGTCGTTGAAACAGGTGTAGCCAGCAACATGTTGCATGGCGTCCTCGGGTGCAATGTGTGCGCCCCCTTTTCCGATCACCACCGCCAGCTCCGCCTCGAAGTCGAACTCTTCAGAGACCTTGGGGCGTAACAGCGGCTCGCCGTGGGCCAGCAGTGTCTCGGCAAAGCGCTGGAAGATCACTGGGTGCTCGCCGACCTTGCGACCGGCTTCTGCGGCATGCGCGACATAGTTGATGCCCACGCAAATGATCTTCCCAGGCGCGGGGATCACCGGCTCCAGCTGCACGGCACTTAGCGGATAGTCCGCAACGGCGCTCGCAACATGTTCGCGCGCCTGGGCCAGCAGCTTGTCATCGGCCAGCAGCGTTGCCAGGTCGTGGATACCTCTGAAATGCGCGGTCAGCTCTATGACATGCTCGTCCACCACCGCCCCGAAGTGGGGCTGGTGGTTGTATCGATAGGAGATCAGTTTCATCGGTAGTGCTTCCTTTTTTGTGCATAAAACATAATTTCTTGCACCATACATCAGAAAATGCATACTGTGGAAGTCCGCTCAGCAACTTCTTCCCGGCGGGCCTCTTTCGGAGATCGAGCATGTCGTTGGTGAAAATCCGCAAAATCAAACTGGACGTCGAGGAAGTGCATCACGAGGGTGGGGTGGTAGTCGCCGAGCCGTTGCTGGTGGCTGTGGCCACGGCAGTGGTGGAGAACCCCTTCGCTGGTCGCCATGAAGAGGACCTGCTGGTGTTCATGACCCAGTTGCGTGCGCTGGGCAGCGAACTGTCACAACGCCTGTTGGCAGCTTTGGGCGGTGTCTCGCGTGTGCAGGCTTATGGCAAAGGTGCGATTGTTGGCGAGGATGGCGAGCTCGAGCACGGTGCGCTGTGGCATGAAGCGGGAGGCTGGGCCATGCGCGAGGCGATGGGTAACCCTAAGGCGATTGTGCCATCTGCCAAGAGCGTTGCCGGGTTGGGTTCGCGTTTGATGATCCCTTTGGGGCACATTCAGGCGGCGTACGTACGCAGCCATTTCGGTGTGGCGGAGATGACTATCTGGGACGGGCCGCGGCGCAATGAGATCGCCTACGGCCTGGCGATGGCCACAGGAGGGCGCATCCACGCGCGGATTGGCGGGCTGGCTGCAGCTGATGTGAAGGGCGAGGACGGACTGCGCTGAGACCTTGGCGATACGGTTGGCCCAAAGTTTCAAGACCACTACAAAAACAATACGTGTTGGAGAACAGCATGACTGCAAAAACGATGCGCGCCGCGCGCCTGTACGAGGGCGGCAAACCCATGGTCATCGAGCAACTGCCCGTGCCGCAGATTCGACCTACTGAAGTGCTGGTGAAGGTCAAGGCCTGTGGCATCGTGCCCAACCTGCACAACATCCTGACCAACTGGGTCAAATGGTTCCCTCAGAATCCGCTGCCCAAACTGCCGGCCGTATTTGGCCTCGATCCGGCCGGTGTGGTCGAGGCGGTGGGTGAGCAGGTGTATGACTTCAAGGTGGGCGATAGGGTCTACGTGAACCCCGGGCGCCATTGCGGTTCGTGCCGGGCCTGCCGTGCCGGGAACTCCATCGGCTGTACGGCCTACACCTTCAACGGCTACTTTGGCTTCACCCCGAAAAGTCCGCGCATGTTCGAGGACTATCCTTATGGTGGCTTGTGCGAGTACATCCCGGCGCCTCAATACAGTCTGGTGAAGCTGCCTGATAACCTCAGCTTCGAAACCGCTGCGCGCTTAGGTTACCTCGGTACTGCCTACAAGGCCTTGCAGCGGGCGAACGTCGGCCCGGGCTCCACTGTGCTGATCAACGGTATCAGCGGTACCCTGGGCCTAGGAGCCGTGGCGCTGGCATTGGCCATGGGCGCGCGCAAGATCCTCGGCACCGCCCGCAATCAGGAACTGTTCCAGAAAGTCAAAGACTTGGCTGCGCCAGGTCGTATCGAAATCCATACCCTGGGTACCGTGCCCACCCAACAGTGGGTACACGAAATCACTCAGGGGGAGGGCGTTGACGTGGCCATCGATGCACTGGGCCCTGGTGCTCCGCACGAGAGCTTGTTGCAAGCGTTGAAGTCGGTGCACCGGGGTGGTCACTTGGTCAATATCGGCGCCATCGCCGGCGACGTCCCGATCGACTTGCACTGGATCATGGACAACGACATCCAGATCAGCGGTTCAGCCTGGTTTACCACTGCCCAGGGCCAAGCCATGGCTGACATGGTCGAGTCTGGTGTATTGGATCTGTCGTTCTTCGAACACAGCGTTTTTGCCCTAGAGGACGTGAACGAAGCGATCAGCGGTATCGAGAACCGCAAAGGTGGTTTCGGCAATTTCGTCATTCGCCCCTGATTGTACCGGCGGGGGCGCAGGCCCCCGCCGGGCAGCCGTTTGCCAAGAGGAACCACGATGTACGTACGCAGAATCGTTACCGGCCATGATGCCCAGGGCCGCTCGGTATTCGTCAGTGATGAGCCGGCGCCAAGGGCTAAGGACTTCATCGACATGCCGGGCTATGGCATCACTCAGGTCTGGCGCAACGATACCTCCGGATCACTTGGATGTAGCGAGGATCGAACCCCGGGAAATGCCTCGCTGATACCGCTGCCTGGCGGGTCATCGATGCTGATGATCAGTCTGGCGCCGGATAGCGTGATGGCCTCACCGCTGGACCCGGCTCGCGCGCTCGCGGAAATGTCGGCGGCGATGCCCGGTTTGCTGGAATGCTTCGAGGCACAGGACCCGGCCATGCACAGGACGCCGACGGTTGACTATGTGGTGATACTTGAAGGTGAGCTTTGGCTTGAGCTGGATGACGGCCAGCAACGTCGTGTGGTCGCGGGTGATGTGGTGATTCAGAACGCTACCCGCCATGCCTGGCGTAATACTTCTACTAAGGCTGCAAGGGCCGTCGTGTTCATGCAGGGTATCGAGGCGCGAGTGCTATGAGTACGAAGGTTAATCTATTGGGATTGTCCGGTAGTCTGCGTGCACAGTCGGCCCACACGGCAGTGTTGCGCACGGTGGCTGAATGCTTGCCGGAACTTGTTCGCCTGGAGCTCTTCGGGCTTGGCTCGCTTCCCCCATACAACGAGGACTGCGATGGCGTGCATGCGCCTTTGGAGGTGCTGGCCTTGCGCGAGGCGGTGGCCCGTAGCGATGGTCTGCTGATCGGCTCCCCGGAGTACAACCACGGCATGTCGGGAGTGCTGAAGAATGCCCTCGACTGGCTGTCGCGCCCCCATGGTCAATCGGTGCTGAGCGGTCGCGCTGTCCTTACGTTCACTGCCTCACCTGCGTTTACCGGGGGCGTTCGAGCACATCAACAACTCAATGAAACGTTGTGGGCTATCCCGGCTCGCTTGGTCCAGTACCCGCAGATCGTGATCGGCAGCTCGGGCAGCAAGATCCGCGAAGGTCGATTGGTCGACGAGGCTTCGCTCAGTTTCCTGATGTGCGGTGTGGAGCGCCTGCTAGAGCAGGTACGGGCCACCCAGCGTCTACGTTGTTAGTTCTCGGTCTTTGATTCGGGAGAGCGGTTCAAGACGCGAGTGATCGATTTGCCCATCGGCAAAACGATTTCACAATTGCTACGGCGCTTTGCAAGGGGGCTATTGGCTGCAATAGTTAAACCCCTGTACTTAAACCATTATTTTTCAGCAAGGCCCTGATTTTTCGGGGCTTTTTTGTGCTTTGAGGTTTTTTTCCCCCATTTTTAGTTTGGCTTTCTCTGGCTTTATGCATTATCGGCCAACTGTTCGATGACAGTGAGTTGCCGCTGCATTTGGCTTAGACCGAAGCATTCGCGAACGCCATCAGCTATGGCGGGTAGCGCTATCGGGGAGGCAAGAAGCAGAAAGCAAGGGAAAGCTTCATGGCGAAGTCCAGATCCCGCCGGTTGTCTGGCAATCACCTTGACGATTACGGCTCCTAGCTGCATCGAGTAAACAGATAACTGAAGCATCACTTGAAGAGAATTGATGCTTGTCGCAATCGGTGCGTTGAGCTCTGCAGCTTGTGTGATGAGTAGAGTGAAGTGGCGCAATTAACTAGGGGGAGGGATGCTAGATCATCTTAATTGACATCAATTATCATTTGCGAATAAGATCCCGCGCACTCAATCTCCAGTCGGTTTTTACAAGGGAATTCGAACACCGATGGACAATCTCGATGACGCGTTACTTGCTCTGCTGCAGAGCGATGCCCAGGCACAGCCAGACCCGCTACTGATGCGTGCCCATGACAGCCCGCAACTTCTTTCGTTCGCGCAGCAGCGCCTGTGGTTCTTGCAGCGCCTGGCGCCGCTTTCCACTGCTTATAACCTTACCCGCGCGTTTATCTGCAACGGTGCGTTGAATGTCCAGGCTCTGCGTCAGGCATTCACCGCATTGGTCGAACGGCACGGCGTACTGCGCACACGCTTCATCGAAATCGACGGCGAGCCGCGCCAGGAGATGCTGGCCAGCGCCGCGTTCTTCCTGCACGAGCGTTCCTTCCCGGACGTGGTCGAGGCTGCGCGGCACGACCATCTGCAGGGCCTGCTGGGCATCGAGGATGGCTGCGCTTTCGACCTGTCCCAGGCCCCCTTGCTCAAGGTCGAGCTGATTCGCTACGACGCAACTTGCCACGGGCTGTTGCTCAAGATGCACCACATCGTCAGCGACGCCTGGTCCAACCCGATCCTGGTGGCCGACCTGGCCAGCGCCTATGCCCAGGCGGTGCGCGGCGACACCCCGCGCCTGCCGTCGTTGCCGGTGCAATACATCGATTACGCGCTGTGGCAGCGTGAACGCCTGGGTGGCGCCGCGCCCCAGGCCGACCTGGATTACTGGAAGCACTACCTGGGCAGCCAGGTGCCGGTGCTGGAACTGCCCACCGATTTCCCGCGCCCGGCGCAACAAGGCTTGCGCGGGCAGCGTCTGCGCTGGCAATTGCCAGCGGCGCAGGCCGAGCAGGTCCAGGCCTTCTGCCGCAGCAATGGCAGCAGCGCCCTGGTGATCCTGCTGGCGGCCTGGCAGGTGCTGCTGGCACGCTACAGCGGCCAGCAGGCCTTCGCAGTGGGCGTGCCCCATGGCGGACGCAACCATGAAGCGCTCGACGAGCTGCTCGGCTTTTTCGTCAACACCCTAGTCTACCGCGTTGATCTGGGCCCACAGCTGACCGGCCGCGCGCTGTGCGAACGCCTGCGCCAGGAATCGCTCAATGCCCTGCAACACGCCGAGGTGCCGTTCGAGCTGCTGCTCGAACACCTCGACGTCGAGCGCGACGCCAGCCGCACCCCGGTGTTCCAGGCCATGTTCAACCTCAGCAGCGGCGCGGCGGTGAACTTCGGCTTGGCGGGGGTGCAGACCGAGCGTGTCCTGCCGGCGCAGGACAGCGCCAAGTTCGACCTGACCCTGGATGCCGCGGTACGCCCCGACGGTATCTTCTGTGAGCTGGAATACAGCCTGGAGCTGTTCGCGCCAGCGACCATCGAACGTCTCGCGGCAGGCTACAGCCTGCTGCTCGATGGCCTGATGAACCAGCCCGACGGGCCGGTGTGGCAGCTGCCGCTGCTCGATGAGGGCCAGCGCCACCGGCAGCTCGAACGCTGGAACGCCAGCGAACAGGCGCTGGTGCCGGGCGAGGACATGCTGGCGCTGTTCGAGCGCCAGGTCGCGGCGGCGCCTGAGCGCTGTGCGTTGATCTGCGGCGAGCAAACCCTGAGCTACGCCGCCCTCGATGCCCAGGCCAACCGCCTGGCTCACTGGCTGGTGGCCAATGGGGTGGGCTGCGACGAGCGGGTGGGGATCTGCCTGGAACGCGAGCCCGACCTGCTGGTGGCGCTGCTGGCGGTACACAAGGCCGGCGGCGCCTACCTGCCGATCGACCCTGGCCAACCGGCCGCGCGCAACAGCGATATCATCGGCCAGGCCCAGCCACGGCTGGTGCTGACACGGGCGAACCTGCAGCAGGTGGTGGGCAGCACGGCCCGGGTGGTGCTGCTGGAAACCCTGGACAGCGCCCTCGCGCTGCTGCCCCACAGTAGCCTCGAGCTGCCCGTGCACTCTCGGCAGCTGGCCTACACCCTGTATACCTCCGGTTCCACCGGGCGCCCCAAGGGCGTCGACATCGAGCGTGAGGCGTTCGTCAACTTCCTCCATGGCATCCAGGCCCATGTGCAGATGAGCGTTGCCGATCGGCTGCTGGCGGTGACCACCCTGGGCTTCGATATCGCCGGGCTGGAGCTGTTCCTGCCGCTGGTGCATGGCGCCACCGTGGTATTGGCCAGCCGTGCGGACAGCCTCGACCCGGGTGCATTGCTCGGCTTGATGCAGCGCCATGGCGTCAGTGTCATGCAGGCCACGCCAGCCACCTGGCAGATGCTGGTCGAGCACGACTCGCCAGCCTGGGCCGGGCTGCGCCTGCTGTGCGGCGGCGAGGCGCTCAAGGCCGATCTGGCCGAGCGCCTGTTGGCGCGCCAGGTGAACTTGCTGAACGTCTATGGCCCCACCGAAACCACCGTGTGGTCAGCCGTGCAGGCCGTCGAACAGGTGAGCCGCGCGATCCTGCCGATCGGCCGGCCGTTGGCCAACAACCGTCTGTATGTGCTCGACGAATACCTCGAACCGCAGCCGGTGGGTGTGGCTGGCGACCTGTACATCGGCGGCGCCGGCGTGGCCCGTGGCTATGCCGATCGTCCGGAGCTTACGGCTGCGGCCTTCGTGCCCAATCCCTTCGCCCAGCCGTCGGCGCCAGGGGCGCAGGCCGGCAGCCGTCTGTACCGCACCGGCGACCGGGCGTGCTACCGCGAAGACGGCAGCCTGGAGTTCCTCGGGCGCAGCGACTTCCAGGTCAAGCTGCGCGGTTTCCGTATCGAGCTGGGCGAGATCGAAAGCGCGCTGGTGGCTCTGCCGGGTGTCTCCCAGGCGGTGGTCGTGCTGCGTCGGGCACCGGCTGGCCAGGACCTGCTGGTGGCTTATCTGTGCCACGACGCGGGCGCGTTCGACAGCGCCTGGGCGCAGCAGCAACTGCGCCAGTGCCTGCCGACCTACATGGTTCCGAGCGCGTTCGTGGTGTTGGCCAGCCTGCCCCTGAACGCCAATGGCAAGGTCGACCGCAAGGCCTTGCCCGAGCCCGAATGGGAAGGCGCCGACGATGCCAGCGACGAGGCCCTGGCCGGGCCGTGGCAGGAGGGCCTGGCACAGATCTGGCGCGAGGTGCTCGGCATCTGGCCGATCGCCCCCCGCGCCGAGTTGTTCCGCCTGGGGGCGCAGTCCCTGCAACTGGTGAGGATCCAGGCGCGCATCCGCCAGTACTTCGCCTGCGAGGTCGCCCTGGCCCAGTTGTTCGCCAACCCGGTGCTGGCCGACATGGCGGCGCTGATCGAGCAGGCCTGCGCCACGCCGGTTGTCGATGAACTGGCCGAGATCGAAAAACTGCTGCTCGCCTTCGAGTGAACCATTTGGGCCATTGCACAGGCCACCCCGAGGATTTCGCATGACCCTGTTCCTATCACTGCTCAAGCGTCATCGCGCCCTGCTCAGCCTGGGCCTGCTGGCCAGCCTGATCAGCGCGGCGGCCGGCATCGGTCTGATCAACGAGATCAACCGGCTGATCGCCGGCAGCGTCAGCATGGACCCGGCCCTGGGGGCCAAGTTCTTCGGCCTGCTGGTACTGCTGTTCGGTTGCGGTTTCGGCTCCCAGGCATTGCTCACGGCCCTGGGCCACCGGGTGGTCTACGAGCTGCGCCTGCAGATGGTCAAACGCCTGCTGGACACCTCCATCGAGCAACTGGAAAAAATCGGCGAAGCGAGCCTGTACGCGACCCTGAGCAAGGACATCGTCAGTATCGGCCAGGCCTTCAACCGCATGCCGTTCGTGTTCTACAACCTGGTCCTGATGCTGGGCGGCTGCCTGTACATGGCCTGGCTGTCGTGGCAGTTGCTGCTGATCTGCGCGGTCGGCCTGGGCCTGGGCACCTGGCTGGCCCACGGCTGGTTCGCCAAGATGCGCCAGTTGATGACCCGCGTGCGCGAAACCGATGATCGCCTGTACGCCGCTTACCAGGGCGCCATCGAAGGGCGCTTCGAACTGGCCCTCAACGCCCGGCGCAAGGAGCGCTTCTACGCGCTCGACCTGCAGCCGGCGGCCGAATACGCGCGGCGCAACGAGGTGCACGCCGACCGTTACTGGACCTTGAGCCTGAACTGGACCGTGGCGCTGATCCTCGCCCTGGCCGGCGGGCTGTTTGCCGCGGGCACCTGGCTGGGGGTGAGCAATGGTGTGATCGGCGCCTTCGTGCTGGTGCTGATGTTCCTGCGCATGCCGCTCAACGACCTGATCGGCAGCCTGCCGACCCTGGTGGCCGGTAATGTGTCGTTGGCCAAGATCCAGACCCTGGCCTTTGCCGACTACCGCGAAGAGCCCTCGGCCAGCGGCGGCGAGGTCGACAGCGGCCAGCCGATGCTTGAGCTGCAGGCCCTGAGCTACGACTACCCGCACCAGGCCGACGAGTACGGTTTCCGCCTGGGGCCGGTGAACCTGAGTATCGCCAAGGGCGAGATCCTATTCATTGTCGGTGGCAACGGCAGCGGCAAGTCGACCCTGGCCAAGTTGCTTACCGGCCTCTATGAGCCCAGTGCCGGCACCCTGAAGTTGCAAGGCGTGGCGATCACCCCGGCATTACGCGACTGGTACCGCGCACATTTCTCCACGGTGTTCTCCACCTTCTACCTGTTCGAGCGCCTGGTCGGCCCGCAGGGCGATTTCGATCGGCAACTGGCCCAGGCCTGGCTTGAGCGCCTGCGCATGCAGCGCAAGGTCAGCATCGACGCCCAGGGCGGGCTGTCCACCACCCGCCTGTCCCAGGGCCAGCGCAAACGCCTGGCCCTGCTGGTGGCGCTGGTCGAGGAACGGCCGATCCTGCTGCTCGACGAGTGGGCCGCCGACCAGGACCCAGGCTTCCGGGCGTTCTTCTACCGCGAGCTGTTGCCCGAGCTCAAGGCGCAGGGCAAGACGATCATCGCCATCAGCCACGACGACCACTACTTCGCCATCGCCGACCGCGTGCTCAAGTGCGACGGTGGCCAGCTCTTCCCCTATGACCCTGTTGTCATCGGCACTGGGGCAGGCGCTGCTTCGGCGCTGCCGGCGCCGGTGTGACCGGCGCGTGATTTTCGTAGCACAACACTTAAAAAAATAATGGCTGAAACAGGCCATGCACAGGAGCTTGCGGTATGAGTTACGTTGAAAAGGGGCGGCAGCCGAGCAAGGCGGGGAATTGGCTGTTGGTGCCCCTGGTGAGCAGCAGCATGCTGCTCGCCCCGGCGGTATGGGCCGAGGAAAGCACCGAGGAAAAGGCGCCGCCGGCGTCCATCACGCTGCCTGACCAGACGATCGTCGGCATGCAGACCGAAGCGCCGACGGTCTCGGTAGGCACCAAGGTGCCGCTGCGCCTTAAGGAAGTGCCGCAGACCATCAACGTCATCGGCCAGGAACGCATCCAGAAGCAGAACCTCTACACCCTCGAGGATGCCCTGGGCAAAGTGGGCGGTGTGACCGTGCAGCGCATCGACGCCAGCCGCCTGAGCTTCTTCTCGCGCGGGTTCGAGATCACCTCGCTGCAGTTGGACGGCACGCCGACCACCATGGACAACCGGATCTTCCTGTCGCCGGACCTGACCATGTACGACCGCGTCGAAGTCCTCAAGGGGCCGTCCGGCAGCCTGACCGGCGCCGGTGGTTCCGGTGGCAGCATCAACCTGGTGCGCAAGCGCCCGCAGGCTGACGCGGCGGTATCGGCCGAAATCAGCGCGGGCTCCTGGGACGCCTACCGTGGCATGGTCGATGTCACCGGCCCGTTGACCGAATCCGGCAACATCCGTGGCCGCCTGGTGCTCAGCGAGAACAAGACGGCTTTCCCCTACGATGGCAGCGGCAAGCGTGAGACGAACCAGGCCTACGGCATCGTCGACATCGACCTGACCCCGGACACCGTCTGGACCATCGGCGCCAGCAACCAGAACACCGACATCCGCGGCGCCCAGCGCTCGCTGCCGGCGTTCCGTTACACCAACGCCGCCGGCGAAGCGGCCATGTCGCTGCCGGACGTCTCGCGCAAGAACTTCTACGGCGCCAACTGGAACCGCGACTACTTCTGGAGCACCTCGGTGTTCACCGAACTCGAGCATCAGCTCGGCGGCGACTGGAAGACCAAGCTGTCGGTGCGCCATGCCGACAACAACTATGACCTGACCCAGGCCTACGCCCGCAATGGCGGCGGCATCGACCCGGCCGACAACCTGGTGTCGATGAACTCGATCATGTTCGACTACCGTGAGAAACAGGACGAAGTCGACCTGTACGCCGACGGTCCGTTCAGCCTGTTCGGCCGTGAACACAAACTGTTGGTGGGGACCAATTATTCGCGTTCGGAGTTCTCGTCCAACGGCGGCTACTTCTCCAGCTTCCTCGGTGATGTGGATCTCTACGACCCACAGCCGAACTTCGGCTACCCGGCGTTCCCCAATGACGACCGCCTGCCGACCAACGTCGCCAACACCCGCTCCAAAGCGGTCTACGGCAACATGCGCATCAGCCTGGCCGACCCGCTGACCCTGGTGCTCGGCGGCCGCGTCACCTGGCTCGACATGCACCGCAGCCAGCACCAACCCGAGGCCGGCTCGCCGTCGGAAAAGACCAGCCAGAGCGAATCGCAGAAGTTCACCCCGTTCTACGGGCTGATCTACGAGCTGAACGACAACTACTCGCTGTACGCCAACTACGCCGAGGTGTTCAACCCGCAGCCGGTCAGCAACCTCGACATCAACAACAGCATCATCGCGCCGATCGAAGGCAAGCAGCACGAGCTCGGCATCAAGGGTGAGTTCCTCGACGGCGCGGTGAACGCCTCGTTGGCGGCCTTCCAGATCGAGGAAGAGAACCGCGCCATCCCCGACATGAACGACCCGAACTCGCGGGCCGTGGTGGCCGGTGGCAAGGCGCGCACCCGTGGCTACGAGATGGAAGTGAGCGGGCAGATGACGCCTGACTGGTTCCTCACCGCCAACTTCACCCACACCTACAAGCGCTACGACAGCCCCAACGAGCAGCTGCAGACTTACCTGCCGAAAAACATGCTGCGGGTCTGGACCCTGTACAAGTTGCCTGGCGAGCTTGAAAAGTGGAGCGTGCAGGGCGGCGTGAGCGTTGTCAGCGAAACCTACAACAAGCTGTACGTGCCTGGCATCGACATGGACGGCACCAAGCTGCAGCAGAGCGGCTACGCGCTGTACGACGCGGGTATCGGCTACCAGGTCAACGAGCACCTGTCGGCCGACCTGCTCGGTACCAACCTGGCCAACAAGAAGTACTACCAGCGCATCAATACCTTCCAGGACGGGAACATCTTCGGTGATCCCCGCGCGGTATCCTTGACCCTGCGCGCCAAGTTCTGACGCGCGACAGCAGCGGCGCCGCCCGGCATACTGCGCCGGCGCCGCTGCCGTGCATCAGTGTCCGGCAGACCCGCCCCCACAGATGTCCCGCTGATTCAGCAGGGCAGCTGCGGGGGCGAACTTTTTGAGGCGTTCAATCGCCGCCAAGGAACAAGGAGAGCAGGGTGAAACAACCGGCGTCACGCAAGGCAAGCATACGGGGCCGACAGCGCGGGTTGTGGCTGCTGCTGGCCCTGCTGCTGGCCTACCTGTTCATCTGGCCACTCAGCGCCCTGGCCGCGCTGGCCCTGGCATGGCTTGGGCAAGCACCCAGCGAGGCGGTGCTGAGCAGTTCGATCGCCGCCTTCGTGCTCTACCCGCCACTGGTGCTCTGGTTGTTGTGCGCGCGTCGGGTGTTGCGCAACAGCCTGTGGCTGACCGGCGGGTCGCTGGCGATGCTGGCGTCGCTGCGTGCGCTGGTGGGGGCGGGCTGATGTTCGACAGTGTTCGCCAGGCCATGCTGTGGGCGCACCGGGTGCTGGGCCTGGGCTTTTCCGGGTTGTTGCTGATCGCGTTTTTCATGGGCAGCCTGGCCTTGTACGACCGCGAGCTGGACAGCTGGATGCTGCCGGCACTGCGGGTGGCGCCGGCGCCCGCGCCGCTGTCGCTGGACCAGCAGGTGCTGCCCCGGGTGGCCGCCCTGAGCGAGGGCAAGGCGCTGCTGCAGTGGTATGTCGAGCTGCCCGACGCGCGCCGCCCGCTGCTGCGTTTTCAGGCCTGGAGCGTCGAGCGCGAAGGCTTCAGCCGCTTCCTGCTGCCTGGCAGCGACGGCGTGCTGGCCGCCGCCGGTAGCCGCGGCGGCGACTTTTTCTACCGACTTCATTACACCCTGAACATCAATGCCTGGAACCTCGGTGCCCGGCTGTTGGGCCTGGCCGCGATGGTCGGGCTGATCGCCCTGATCGCCGGCGTGTGCATCCATGCGCGGCTGTTCCAGGACCTGTTCACCTTGAGGGCTGACAAGGCCCCCCGTCGGTTGCTCGACCTGCACAACCTGACCGGTGTATTCGCCTTGCCGTTTCATGCGTTGATCCTGCTGAGCGGCCTGCTGATCCTGTTTCCGCTGTACCTGCCGGCGGCCATCGATGCGTTGTATCCGGGCCAGGCCGGGCAGTTCGCGGTGCAGGCCGACGCCGCCTACAGCCGCCCGGCGTCGGGCGCCCCGGGGCCATTGGCCTCGCTCGACGGCATGCTGGCCCAGGCCCGCCAGCAGTGGGGGGGCGGTGCGCCGGCGTTCGTCAGGGTCTGGCACCCCGGCGACGCCAATGCCTACGTCGAGGTCAGCCGCAGCCTGGCCGACCGCCTGAGCCTGGACGGCCAGACCCTGTACTTCGACGCCGCCAGCGCGCGGCTGCTGCATGAATCGCGGCTGCCGCCCGCGGCCGCGACCCTGGATGTGCTGGCCGGGCTGCACGTGGCGCACTTCCATCAGCCCGCCTTGCGCGCCCTGTATTTTTTCGCAGGCCTGAGTGGTTGCGTGATGCTCGCCAGCGGCCTGCTGTACTGGCTGGCCAAGCGCCGTCTGCAACAGCCCGCACGGGATAAGGGCGGGATGTCGATGACCCTGCTGTGCAGCGTGCTGATCACCGGCATGCCCCTGGCCACCTTGGCCATGCTGGTGGCCAACCGCTGGTTGCCAGCGGCCTTGAGCGGGCGTGCCGACTGGGAGGTGCGGGTGTTCTTCGCCGCCTGGTTACTGGCCGGTCTGCACGCGTTGTGGGGGATCTACCGTTGCGCGCAGGCCCGCGCGCCATGGGCGGCCCAATGCCTGGCGATCAGCGTACTGGCGCTGTTGGCCGTGGTGTCCAACGCCTGGAGTACCGGCGATCATCCATGGCGGGCGCTCAGCCAGGGGTTGTGGGCAGTGGCCGGTGTCGATCTGGCCCTGCTGGCTTGCGCCCTGCTGGCCGGCAGCCTGGGCTGGCGCCTGCGGCGGTGGGCTGCGCCCGGGCACAGGTTGGCGGAGGTCAAGGATGCCTGAGTGGCTGGTGAGTTTGGCCGGGCTGGGTTTGCAGACACTGGGCCTGGCGCTGCTGGCCCTGAGTCAGGCCGGCCATTGGCGGCAAGTGATGCAGCCACACGCCTTTCCCGGTACGCGAGCCTTACGCCTGTCAGCGCTGCTGGTATCGAGCTTGGCATGGCTGGTGGTGCAGGCCAGCCTGGGGCTGGCGATGGGGACGTTGTTCTGGGTACTGGCGCTGGTGCCCTGCGGCCTCGGCGTGAGCGTGTTGCTGTACTGGCGCAAGGCCTGGTTGCACCGGCTGGGCCGGTGCTTTTGCCGCTGAGCCCACGCGCTGGCCTGGGTACGGCCAGCGCGCGGGTCAGGGTCAGGCGTGGCGGTAGCGGCTCAGCACGTTCAGCAGGTCGTCCAGGCGCGGGTTGAGGAACACCAGGTGGGCCGGTACCTGGGTGCCCCACAGCTGTTGTACGCGGGCACACAGCAGCACGGCCTTGAGCGAGCTGCCGCCCACCTCGAAGAAATGCGCCTGCTCATCCAGTGTTGGCAGCTCCAGCACCTCGCGTAGCAGTTGCGCCACCTGCTCGCGGGCGTCGGGTTGCTGCCCCGCGTGTGCCGCTGGCTGTGGCCGCAGGCGTTGCACCAGGGCCTCGAACGACGGTGCCGGCTGGCCGGGCAGGGCTTCGAGCAGGGCCTGCAGGTCCTCGCCAAGCGCCTCGATGCTGGCGTGCTCGAACAGGTCGGTGCTGTAGGTGAAGGTGGCGATCAGCCCCTGTTCACGCTCGCTGACATCCAGCATCAGGTCGAACAGCGTACTGCGCTTGCCATGGTCTTCGTTCAGCGGCTCGATGCTCAGGTCTCCGAACGCCGACGAGCGCAGGTTGCGCTCCTGGTGCAGGTCGAACATCACCTGCAGCAGCGGCGCGCTGTGCTGCTGGGCGCCGGGCAGGGCCTGCAACAGTTGCTCGAACGGCAGGTCCTGGTTGGCATGGGCGTGCAGCAAGTTGTCGCGCACCTGGTGCAGCACGCTGTCGAAGTGCGGGTTGCCGGCCAGGTCGGTGCGCAGCGCCAGGGTGTTGACGAAGAAGCCGACCAGCCCCTCCAGCTCCTGGTGATGGCGGTTGGCAATGGGGATGCCGATGCGGATCGCCGATTGCTGGCTGTGGCCTGCCAGCAGCACGTTGAATGCTGCCAGCAAGGTCATGAACAGCGTGCAGCCCTGTTCGCGGCTGTAGGCGTGCAGGGCCTGGGCCAGTTGCGGGCCCAGCACCAGGCTGTGCTCGGCGCCACGGTGGCTGGGCAGGGCCGGACGCGGCAGCATGCACGGCAGTTGCAGCAGGCTGCGGTCCTCACCCAGGTGCTCCAGCCAGAAGTCCAGCTGCGGCTTGAGCGCCGCCTGGCTAAGCTCGCGGCGCTGCCATTGGGCGAAGTCGGCGTACTGCAGTTGCGGCTCGGCCAACGGCGAGGGCTGGCCATGGCTGAAGGCGCTGTACAGGGCGATCAGCTCGCGGGTGAACACGCGCATCGACCAGCCATCGAAGGCGATATGGTGCAGGGTCAGCCACAGCACGTGTTCGTCGGCTGCCAGGCGCACCAGGCCGGCGCGCAGCAGTGGCCCGTGCGCAAGGTCGAAGCGGTGCGCGGCCTGGGCCTGAAGTTCCTGGCGCAGGCGCTGGCTGCGCTGCGCGTCAGGCAGACGGCTCAAGTCGATCAGGCCCAGAGCGAAGTCCTCGGCCGCTTGTACCTGCTGCACCGGCCGGTCACCGTCCAGGGCGAAGGTGGTGCGCAGGCTTGCATGGCGCTGCAGCAGCACGCTGAAGCTGCGCTCCAGGGCAGGCAGGTCGAGAGCGCCGCGCAGGCGAACCGCTTCGGGCACGTTATAGGTGGTGCTGCCTGGGTGCAGGCGGTCGAACAGCCACAGGCGCTCCTGGGCGTAGGACAGCGGCAGTGGCGCTTCGCTGTGTTGCGCACGGATCGGCGGCAGCGTCGAGGCCTCGGCCCGCGGCAGGGCCTGGTCGGCGAATGCACCCAGGGTCGGGTGCTGGAACAGCGCCCGCACCGGCACTTCGAGGCCCAGGCTGCTGCGCAGGCGCGAAACCAGGCGGGTAGCGGTCAGCGAGTGGCCGCCGAGCTCGAAGAAGTTGTCATCCAGCCCCACCTGTTCAACGCCGAGTACCTCGGCCCACAACGCCGCCAGCGTGGCTTCGCGCTCGGTGCCCGGCGCCCGGTAGCTGGCCCGGCGTTCACGCACCGGTGCCGGCAAGGCCTTGCGGTCGAGTTTGCCGTTGGGGGTCAGGGGGAAGGCCGCGAGCATCACATAGGTTTTCGGCACCATGTGCTCCGGCATGTGCAGGCCCAGGTGCGCCTGCAGTGCGGTAGCACCCGGGCAGGCATCGCGGGCGACCACGTAGGCGACCAGTTCGTTGTCACCGCTGTCGTTGGCGCGTGCCACCACGGCGGCCTCGCGCACGCCTGGGTGGGTGAGCAGGTGTGCTTCGATCTCGCCCAGCTCGATGCGGAAGCCGCGAATCTTCACCTGGTCGTCGATACGCCCGAGGAACTCGATGTTGCCTTCGGCGTTCACCCGGCCCAGGTCACCGCTGCGGTACAGCAGGCTGCCGGCCGGGTTCAGCGGGTTGTTCAGGAAGCGCTCGGCGCTGAGGTCGGGGCGGCCCAGGTAGCCTTGGGTGATGCCAGCGCCGCTGAGGTAGATTTCGCCGCTGACGCCGGTCGCCACCGGGCGCAGTTGGGCGTCGAGCACGTACAGCTGCATGTTGGCGATGGCTTTGCCGATCGGCAGCACGCCGTGTTCGTCACCCCGGGCGCGGTAGTAGCTGCACCACACGGTGCCCTCGGTCGGCCCGTACTCGTTGTACAGCTGGGCCTGGGCGCACTGCTGCCGGTGCTGGCGGGCCAGGCTGGCCGGACAGGCTTCACCGGCGACAATGGCGCAGCGCAGGCTGCCCAGCTGATCGGCGGCCTGTTCCAGCACCTGCCCGTACAGCGACGGCAGCATCAGGGTGTGGCTGATCTGCCGGGCGCCGATCAGTCGGCCCAGGGCCAGGGCGTCCTGCACCTGGTCGTCTTGGGGCAGGCACAGTTCGCCGCCTTGGGCCAGGGTCCAGAACAGCCCGGCCACCGAGCTGTCGAAGGCCAGCCCCGAAACCAGCAGGAAGGCTTGCAGCGGCTCTTGATAGGCAAGCAGGCGCGCGGCGGTAGAGTGCACCGCATTGCGGTGCGACACCATCACGCCCTTGGGGCGGCCGGTGGAACCGGAGGTGAAGATCAGGTAGGCCAGGCTGTCGCCGTCGCTCACCGGCTCCGGGCGCTGCGTGGGCAGTTCATGCTCGGCGAGGCGGTCGAGCCACAGGGTGCGGTAGTCGCCCTTGGGCAGGCGTGGCTCCAGGTTGCTCAGGCTCAGCAGCAGGGTGGCGCGGGTCTGCTCAAGCACGTCGCTCAGGCGTTCGGCCGGGTAGCTCGGGTCCAGCGGCAGGTAAGCACCGCCGGCCTTGAGGATGCCGAGGATACCGACGATCGCGTCGAGGCCGCGGCCCATGAACAGGCCCACGGCCTGCCCGGGGGCCAGGCCGGCGTTGCGCAGCTGGTGAGCCAACTGGTTGGCCCGCGCCTCCAGTGCCTGGTAGCTCAGGTGCGCATCGCCGTGGCGCACGGCGATGGCTTCTGGCCGGGCGGCAACCTGTTGTTCTAACAGCTGGTGCAGCAGCGCCGGGGTCTGCTGCTGCACCTCGGTGCGGTTCAACGCCGCGAGCCAGTCCTGGTGTGCGGCACTGATGCCTGAGGCTTCGCCCAGTGGGTGCTGGCTGGCGGCGCTGGCTTGCAGGGTGAGGGTGAGGAACTGGTCGAGCAGCAGCCCGGCGGCGGCGGCGTCCAGGCGGGCGGCATCGTAGTGCAGGTGGAAGGCGAAGCCTTCGGGCTGTTCCAGGACTTCCAGCAACAGGCTATGGGCGCAGGTTTCACCGTGCACCGCCAGCACCGGCCAGGCCGAGGCCAGCGGTTGGCGAAGGCGGAAGCCGAAAGGCGTGTTCTGGGCCTGGGCCGGCCATTCTTCCTGCCAGGTGCGCGCCTGTTCGAGCAATTGGATGAAGCCGGGGAGGGCGTTGGCCAGGGTGTCCTGGTCATCCGGCGCCAGGTGCAGTGGCAGGCGTTTGCCGTAGGGCCCCTGGGCGTTCGCGGTGGCGCTGTTGCGACCATCGTGGGCCCAGCCCAGCAGGACCTGGGGTTGACCCAGGTGGCGCTTGAGCAGCAGTGCCCAGCACCAGCCGAACAGCGCCTCGGCCGAGGCGCCAAGCCCGGCCAGGGCGCTGCCGATGTGGTCCTGGAAGGCCGCGTCCGGGGTGCGCGCAAGGCAGGCTGGCTGTGCCGGCAGTGCGGCCTCGCCGCGCTGGAAGGGGTGCTGCACCAGGTACTGGTCGGCAGCGTCGGCCTGTTGGCGCTGCCAGAAGGCGCGCCCGGCGTCGCTGTCGCTGCTACCCAGGTGCTCGAACTGCCATTCGGCGAAGTCGGCGAACTGCACGGCTTCCTCGTCCGCTGGCAGGCCCAGATAGAGTGCCTGCCATTGCTGCAGCAGCAGCTGCAGGGTGGTGTGGTCGGCGTTGGCCGCCGGCAGCGCCAGGCAGGCCCGTGGCGGCGTGGCCTGGGTCAGCGCGACGGCCAGGCTGGCCTCGGCCAATGCGCTGGCCAGCAGGCTGTGCAGGGCGGGCTGGGGCAGGTCGTCGGCGACCTCGCGCCAGTCGATGCGCAGTTGCTCGTCGATGACCTGTACCGGCAGTTGCATGCCGGGGCTGGCCACCAGGCGGGTGCGCAGGATCTCGTGCTGCTCCAGCACCTGCGCGAGGGTCGTTCGCAGGCGGATGAGGTCGGTGCCCTCAGGCAGGCTGAAGGTCAGGAACAGTGTGGCGTCGCGTCCGCTGGCATGCGACCAGTGAGCGTTTTGTTGCAGGGCGGGGCGAAAGCCCTCGATGGCGATGCTGGACATGATGAGGAGGCCTTGAATAGGGGGCAGAGTCGAAAACCGTGAACCGTGGGGGCGCGTCAGGACCTGAGCGCCACGTCCGTGCTGTTCAGGGCTTCGGCCATCGACACCAGGATGCGTCGGGGGCTGTCGTATTCGTTGCGTGCGTGCACCGAGAGCATGTTGTCCAGCAGCAGCACGTCGCCGTGGCGCCAGGGGAACTCGGTCATGTGCTGCAGGTAGATACCGCGCAGGTGCTCAAGCACCTGCGGCTCGATCGGGCTGCCGTCGCCGTAGAAGGTGTTCTGCGGCAGGTCGTCATCGGCGAAGTCGGCCTGCAGCGCATCGCGCACGCTGGCCGGCAGGGTGCTGACGTGGAAGAAGGTGGCGTGGTTGAACCACAGCGTCTCGCCGGTGCGCGGATGGCGCACCAGGGCCGGGCCTACCTGGCGGGTGCGCAGGCGGCCGTCGGCCTTCCACTCGGTCTGGATGCCGACGCTGGCGCAGTAGGCATCCACCAGGGCGCGGTCCTCGGTCTGGAACACGGTCTGCCAGGGCAGGCCGAAGCCGTCGCCATAGTTGCGCACGTACATGATGCCCAGGCGGGCGAAGCGCTCGCGCACCTCGGGGTCGATTGCCTGGCTGATCGCCCGGGTGTCGCCGATCGGCGTTTCACCGCGCGACAGTGGCGCGATATCGCACCACAGGAAGATCTTCAGCGGGAACACCGGCGAGTAGGAGTGTTCGTTGTGCGGGAAGATCCGCTGGTCCTTGGGGTAGTCGGTGGAGGTGTAGATGTTCAGGCGCGGGTCCACCTGGGTGCGCGGCGAGGCGCGGAATTTGTACTCCAAGGCGCCGCCGGACAGCGCACTGATGCAGTTGTCGAAGGCTTCGGCGTTGTCCACCTGGAAGTTGCGAAACAGCAGTGCGCCGTGTTCGAGCAGCTTGCGCTCGATCAGCTCGCGGTTGGCCTCGGCCCAAGCCACCAGATTGATGCCGGGGCCGGCCGGTTCGCACACGGCGGTGTAGGTGCTGCCTGGGTTGAGCGGGGTGAACCGGACCAGTGCGTCTTCATCCACACGGATGGTCTTGCGGCGCATTCCGCCGAGTTTGGCAATCGCGGGGCTGTTCATGTCTTATCCCTCCATAGAGTCGGTGCTGATGCGGGTGCGACGACGGCTGCTGCCCAGACGGGCCAGGCTCTGTTCGCTGCGTGCGCTCACGTGCTGCATGCGTTGTTCCTGAAGCGTGCGGCGCAGCGGTTCGACGACCGTGTCCACCGGTACTTCAGGGGCCGCCACCAACTGTTCGAGCAGGCTCACGAAGGCGCCGGCAAAGGCTTCGGCGCTGTGGGCTTCGAACAGGTCGGTGCTGTATTTCAGGGTACAGGCCAGGCTGCCCTGGCTTTCTTCCACGCTCAGGTGCAGGTCCAGCTGCGACTGGCCGTGCTCGATGCGTTCGGGCGCGACCGTCAGGCCCGGCAGCTCAAGCGCGCCGTCCGGATGGTTCTGCAGCACCAGCTTGGCCTGGAACAGCGGGTTGCAGGCCAGGCTGCGTGGTGGGTTGAGTACCTCCACCAAGGTATTGAACGGCAGCGCCTGATGGCTGAAGGCTTCCAGCACCTGAGGCCGCAGGCGTTGCAGCAGGCTGTTGAAGCTGGGGTTGCCGGAAACGTCGCCACGTAGTGCCAGTTGGTTGATGAAGAAGCCCACCAGGCCTTCGGTCTCGCTGTGCTCGCGGTTGGCCACGTCGGTGCCGATCACCGCCTGGGTACGTTCGCTGTGCAGGTACAGGTTCAGTTGCAGCACCCCCAGCAGGCCCATGAACAGCGTGGCGCCGTGGTTCAGGCACAGCTGTTTGAGCGCTTGGGCCGGGGCCGCGGCAACTTGGAACGACAGCCGCGCGCCCAGGCCGCTGAGCACTTGCGGGCGCGGGCGATAGCTGAACAGCTCCAGCGGCGGCAGGGGCTCGCCCAGGGCCTGTTGCCAATAGCCCAAGTGGGTTTGCTGGGTGCTGTGCAGCTGTTGGCGTTGCCAGGCGGCGTAGTCGCTGTACTGGATCGGCAGCGCCGGCAGGCTCGCCGCGGTGCCGTTCAGGGCCGCGCTGTAGAGCTGGCTGAGTTCGCGTACCAGCACGCCCATCGACCAGCCGTCGGAGACGATGTGGTGCATCACCAGCAGCAGCAGGTGCTGCTGGTCGTCCAGGCGGACCAGGTGCAGGCGCAGCAGCGGTGCCTGGCGCAGGTCGATGGGGCGCGTCGCCAGTTCGATCAGCAGGCGCTTGGCGTGGGCTTCGCGTTCGGCCTCGGGCACCTGGCCGAGGTCATGGCGCTCAAACGGCAGCTCGATAGTGTCCTGCACGGTGACATGCAGGGCACCGTCCTGTTCGTGGAAGCTGCTGCGCAACGCTTCGTGGCGCTGGCCCAGTTGCTGGAAGGCCTGGCGCAGAGCGGATAGGTCGAGCCGGCCAAGCAGCCGCGCGGCACTGGGGATGTGATAGGCCGCGCTGTCCGGCTGCATGGCTTGTACCAGCCACATGCCCTGCTGGGCATGGGACAGCACCCGGCGGCCAGCGGCCGGCAGCGCGGCCAGCGTGATCGGCGCCTGGCGGCCGGGCTCGGCGTGATCCAGCAGCACTGCCAGCTGGGCGATGGTCGGTGCCTCGAACAGGCTGCGTAGGGGCAGTTCCAGGTTCAGCTCCAGGCGGATGCGGGCGACCAGTTGCGCGGCCAGCAGCGAGTGGCCGCCGATGGCGAAGAAGTTGTCGTCCATGGCGATCGCCTGCTGCCCCAGCACGTTCTGCCAGAGTGCCAGCAACTGCTGCTCGCGCTCGCTCTGCGGTGCCCGCTGGCTGCTGCCCTGGGCGCTGTAGTCCGGCGCCGGCAGGGCGGCGCGGTTGAGCTTGCCGCCGGGGGTCATGGGCATCTGCGCCAGGGCGACGAACGCTGCGGGCACCATGTAGTCGGGCAACTGCTTGGCCAGGTGCTGGCGCAGTTCGGCGGTGTCCGGGGCTGGCCCGTGGTACACCAGGTAAGCCACCAGGCGGCGGTCGCCGGGGCGGTCCTCGCGCACCAGCGCCAGGGCCTGGCGTACCAGCGGGTGGGTGCGCAGGCGCGACTCGATCTCGCCCAGCTCGATGCGAAAGCCGCGCAGCTTGACTTGCTGGTCGATACGCCCGAGGTACTCGTAGGTGCCGTCGGCCAGGCGCCGGGCGCGGTCGCCAGTGCGGTACATGCGGCTGCCCGGTGGGCCGTAGGGGTCGGGGCAGAAGCGCTCGGCGGTCAGGCCGGGCACGTCGTGGTAGCCGCGTGCGAGCAGCTCGCCGCCGATGCACAGTTCGCCGGGGACACCCGCTGGCGTGAGGTTGTCGTCGCGGTCCAGCAGGTAGTAGGCGCGCCCGCGCAGGGGGGCGCCGATCGGCAGTTGCAGTGGCAGCGGGTCGTGCTGCAGCAGCGCGTTGCAGTCCTGGATGCTGGAGACCACGGTGATTTCCGTGGGGCCATAGATGTTCAGCAGGCGCACCGCGGCCAGGCCGGCCTTGCGCCAGGCATCCAGGCCTGCGCTGGGCATCGCTTCACCGCCGACGCTGACCAGGCGCAGCTCGCCGTAGGCCGCGTGCGGTTGCAGGGCGAAATCCTGGGCCAACTGGAACCAGTAGGCGGTGGTCAGGCAGGCGGCGACGGTGATCCGGTGGCGGTACAGGCGGGCATGGAATTCGCGGCTGTCCCACAATTCTGGGCCGCGCACCACAAGGGCCGCGCCGCAGACCAGCGGCGGGAACAGCTGGTCGACGAAGCCGTCGAAGTTGAAGGTCGAGAACTGCAGTACCCGGTCGTCGGCCTCGACCCCATAGTAGGCGCGTGCCACTTCGCTGTAGCCGGCCAGGGAGCGGTGGGTGACCGCCACGCCCTTGGGTTTTCCGGTGGAACCGGAGGTGTAGATCACATAGGCCAACTGCTCCCGATGTACCGGGCGTGTGCTTGGCACCCCGACCAGCGCTGGCGCGCTGGCGTCCAGGCGGGTGACGTCCAGGCAGGGGCGCTGGTACGGTGCCATCACGGCCTCGGTCTGCGGGGTGACCAGCACCAGGCGGATATCGGCGTCGTCGATCATGTGCGCCAGGCGCTCGCCGGGGAACTGGGGGTCCAGCGGCACGAAGGTCAGCCCGGCATTGAGCGTGCCGAACACTGCGGCGACGATGTCCAGACCGCGCGGCAGGCACAGGCCGATGCGCGCTTCGGCGGGCAGGTCCAGGGCCAGCAGGTGGCGGCTGATCAGCTCGACGTGCTGCTGCAGGGTGGCGTAGCTCCAGGTGCTGTCGTCGTGGATCAGCGCGATGCGCTGGGGCTGCTTGGCCGCCTGCGCGGCCAGGCGCAGGTGCACCAGCTCCGGCAAGGGGCCGAGTGCCAGCGAAGCCTGGCAGTCGGCCAGCAGGCGTTGCTGTTGCTCGGCACTGCTCAGCGGCAGTTGTGCGATGCGTGCAGTGGGCGCCTGCGCCAGGCTGTGCAGCAGGGTGGCGTAGCTGTGGGCGTGCGCTGCCAGGGTGGCGGGCTCGAACAGGTCGGCGTTGCCAGTGAAGGTGATTTCCAGGGCGTCGCTGCGCTCGACGACGTTGAGCACCAGGTCGAACTGCGCGCTCAGTTGCTCGCGCTCGATCTCGTCGATGTCCAGGCCGGGCAATTGCAGACGGCGTGGGGTCTTGCCGTCGAGCAGGTTGAACATCACCTGGAACAGCGGGGAGTGCTGCAGCTGGCGCTCAGGCTCCAACGCCTGGACCAGCCGCTCGAAGGGCAGCTGCTGGTGGGCGAGGGCCTGGCGGCGGGTGTGCTCGATGCTGTCGAGCAGGGCGTCGAAGGGCTGGCGGCCATCAAGCTGGCAGCGCAGTACCAGGGTGTTGATGAAGCAACCGATCAGGCCCTCGGTCTCGACCCGGGTGCGGTTGGCCACCGGTACCCCGACGCGCAGGTCGGTCTGCCCGCTGAGGCGGTACAGCAGCACGTTGAAGGCGCCCAGCAGCACGCTGAACAACGTGGTGCCGCGGGCCTGGGCCAGCTCGCGCAGGGCCTGGCACAGTGCCGCGTCGATGTGCAGCGAGTGGCGCGTGCCGCGACCGCTCGGCTGCCGGGGCCGTGGGTGGTCGGTAGGCAGCTCCAGGGTGGGCTGCTCAGTGCCGAGCTGCTCGCACCAGTAGGCAAGGTCGGTCGCCAGCGCGCTGTCGCTGAGGCTGGTCTGCTGCCAGACCGCGTAGTCGTGATACTGGATCGGCATGCCCGGCAGGTCGCTGTCGCGGCCTTGCAGGGCGGCGCTGTAGAGGGCGGTCAGTTCCTTGACCAGAATGCCCAGCGACCAGCCGTCGGCGACGATGTGCTGGGCGCACAGAATCAGCACGTGCTCATCGGCGTCGAGCCGCGCCAGCAGGCCGCGCAGCGGCGCCTGGCGCAGGTCGAAGGGGCGGTTGCTCTCGCTGTCGATCAGCTGTTGCAGGCGCTCGGTCCGCTGCTCGGCGGGCAGCGCCGAAAAGTCCACCTGGGTCAAGGGCATCGGCAACTGGGCGTGGACGGTCTGGCGGGCCTGGCCGTCGATCTCATCGAAGGTGCTGCGCAGGATCGCGTGGCGGTCGATCAACTGGTCGAAGCTGCGTTGCAGGGCCGCGCTGTCCAGACGGCCGCGCAGGTGCAGGGCTGCCGGCATGTTGTAGGCGCTGCTGGAGGGGTCCAGGCGATGCAGGAACCACAGGCGTTGCTGCGCCCACGACAGCGGGTGCGGGCCGGCTTCGCTGGCAGCGACGATCGGCAAGCGGCTGAGGGCGAAGCCTTGCGCGGCCAGGGCTGCGGCGAAGGCTTGGCGTTTTTCCGGGGCGAGCCTGGCGATTCGCGCGGCCAGTTGCTGGGGGTCGAGTTGCATGGCTTCAGCTCCTTGGCGTGGCGGCGGATTGGGCACGGGCCTGCAGGGCGGCGCGCTCTTCGGGCGACATCGCCGCCAGCATGCGGCGCAGCTCGGTGACCTTCAGCAGCTTGCCTGGCGAGCTCTCCTGGGCACGCAGGGCATCGGCCAGTGCGGCCACGCTCGGGTGGTCGAACACCAGCGCCGGGGCGACTTCCAGTTGCAGCAGGCTGCGCAGGCGGGTGCACAGCTTGATGACGATCAATGAATGGCCGCCGAGGTCGAACAGGCTGTCGGTAATGCTCAGGCTTGGCTGTTCGAGCAGTTCCTTGTAGAGGTCGACGAGCAGTGCATCGAGGGCATCGCGCGGTGGCAACTCGACCCGCTCGCTGGCCTGGCTGTCTGCACTCGGCAGTGCGCCGAAGTCGACCTTGCCGTTGGCCAGGCGTGGCAGCGCGGCCAGGCACAGCAGGTGGGCCGGCATCAGGAAGTCGGGCAGCCGCCCGCGCAGTTCGCCGAGCAGCGTGGCGCTGTCGCGCTGGCTGACGGCATAGGCCAGCAGCTTGCCGTCGCGGTACTGCACCACGGCTTGGCTGACCCCTTCGAGGCAGGCCAGGGCCGCTTCCAGTTCGCCGGGCTCGACGCGGAAACCGCGGATCTTGATCTGCTGGTCACTGCGCCCTGCCAGTTGCAGCTGGCCGCTGGCCGACAGGCGTGCCAGGTCGCCACTTCGGTACAGGCGCTGGCCGGGTTGCAGCGGGTCGTCGATGAAGGCGTCGGAGTCTCGGTTCAGGTAGCCGCGGCAGACCTGGGCGCCGCCGATGTACAGCTCGGCCAGGGCACCGAGCGGGGCGGGTTGCAGGCCGGTCGGCGTGGCTTCGAGCAGGCGCACCCAGGTGTTGGCCAGGGCGTGCTGCAGGCCCAGCGGGGCGCGTGGGTTGTAGCCCTGCTCGAGGCTGTACAGCACGCCCACGGTGGTTTCGGTGGGGCCGTAGTGGTTGTGCACGCGGCTCTCGGGTGCCAGCTGTTCGATGCGCTGGCGCAGGCTGCCGGGGCAGGCTTCGCCGCCGAGGATCAGCACGCGGGGCAGGCTGCAGGCCGGCTGGCCTTCGAGCAGCGCCGCCAGGTGCGAGGGCACGATCTTCAGGCAGTCGACCTGCCCGGCTTCGAGGTAGCGGGCGAAGGCGGCGGCATCGCGGCTGGCCTGGTCGTCGGCCAGCACCAGGCAACCGCCGGTCCACAGTGCGGCGTAGAGGGTGGTGTTGCCTAGGTCGGCGGCCACCGAGGATATCAGGGCGAAACGTTGGCATTGCTCCAGGCTGAGCGCTTCGCTGACCGCCGCGGTGTAGTTGAGCAGTTGGCCGTGCTCGATGAGCACGCCCTTGGGCTCGCCGCTGGTGCCGGAGGTGTACAGCAGGTAGGCGGCATCGGCCAGGCTGATGTCATTGTCGGCCACTGCGGCGGCTGGGGATTGGAGCAGTTCGGCCAGGGCGCTGCCCTGCGGGCCGCCGATCAGTAGCTGCGGTTGGGCGTCGGCGAGGATCCGCTCGACGCGCGCCTGTGGCCAGGCCGGGTCCAGCGGCACATAGGCGGCGCCGGCGCGCAGCACGGCGAGCAGGCCGAGCAGCAGCTCGGCCGAGCGTGGCAGCAGCAGCGCGACGTTGGCGCCGCGGCCGATGCCACGCGCTTGCAGCACTCCGGCAAGGTGTTCGACCTGGGCATGCAGCTGGGCATAGTTCAGGGTCTGCTCGGCGGCCATCAGAGCCGGGGCGTCGGGGCAATGCTGCGCCCAGTGGGCCAGACGCTCGATCAGCGGGCGGCTGCCATAGTCACGCTGCGGGCCGCGCAGCTGTTGCTGCACGCGCTGATGCGCAGGCGGGCTCAGTGGCAGTTCGCGCAGGGTGCGCTGGCGCGGCTGTTCGACCAGGGTTTCGAGCAGTTGGACATATTGTTCCAGCAGGCAGCGCAGATCGGCCTCGGGGTACTGCGCGGTGGGTGACTGCAGGCTCAGTGGCTGCAGCTGGCCCTGGGCGTCGAGGGTTACCTGCAGCGCCAGCTCGAAGCCCGGATCGACGCCGGGCAGGGTATCGACCGACCAGCGCAGACCGCCGCTGGCGAACGCTGCGCTGTGGCGCACCAGGTTGAAGCCGACCGTACGCTGCAGGGTCAGCGTGGTGTCGGCGACATTCCAGTACTCCTGCTGTTGGGCATGACCTTCGAGCTGGTCGGCCAGGCGTTGCAGCCAGGTGCTGAAGGGCTGGTCGAGCGCTGGCGCCAGGGCCAGGGGCAGGATCTTTTCGTAGACACCGATGCCGTTGGCCAGGGTTTCATAGTCGAAGCGGCAGTCCTGCTGCCAGCCGGCGATGAACTCGGCGCTACCGCAGATGCGCGCCAACAGCGTCCACCATGCGGCCTGCAGCACGGTATCCAGTTCTTGCCCTTCGCTTTCGGCCAGTTGTTGCAGCTGTGCCAGCAGCGGCTCGGGCACGGCGTGCTGCACGGCATTGCCGATGGCCTGCGGCGCAGGTTCGCCCAGGCCGGCCAGGCGCAACGGTGCCAGGCTTTCCAGGCCAAGGCCGGCCCAGTAGGCACGCCCGGCGGGGGCTTCCTCGTCGGCGTCCAGATCGTTGCGCCATTCGACGTACTGGCTGTACTGGAAGGCTTCCTCCAGCACCGCAGCGGGCTGGGCATACAGCGACGCCAGTTCGCCGAGCAGGTTCTGCAGGCTCAGCCGGTCGCTGGCGCAGGTGGCGACGTACAGGTCGAGGCGCCACTGCTCGGCGCCCAGCTGGCGCACGATACCGCGCACCAAGCGACCTTGGTCGATGGCCAGCGGCTGGGCGGCCAGGGCGTGCTGCCCGGCGTCCAGCAGGTGCCAGTCGAGGGTGCTGGCGACCACGCTCTGGCGCAGGTTGCGGTACAGGGTCGATGGGCGCAGCGCCACGCGCAGGCTGGTGTGGCGTTCGATCACCTGCAGCAAGGCTTCATGCAGGCGGCCCGGCTGCAATGGCCCGGCAAGGTTGACGCCCAGGTGCAGGGGCGCACGGCCGTGCTGCACGGCCAGGGCCTGTTCGGCGCTCAAGGGGAGGTCGTGGTTCAAATCCTGGGTGTGGTTCATTGCGCGGTCTGATCCTGCAGTTCCATTGCGTTGTGTCGGGCGGCCAGTTGGGCCGGTTCATGCATGTCGCCCATGGCGACGGCGATCTTGCGCGGGCCTTCGTACGGGTCGCGGGCGTGGGCGGCAATCAGGTTGTCGAGCATCACCACGTCGCCACGCTGCCAGTCGAAACGCACCGCGCAGGCTTCGTACAAACGGCCGATCAGGGCCATGCTGGCGTCGTCGATCGGGCTGCCGTCACCGAAGTACACCTGGCGTGGCATACGCTCCTGGCCGACCATGTTCAGCAGGTCTTCACGCACCTGGGGCTCCAGGCAGAAAGTGTGGTGCAGCTGCAACTGGTTGAAGAAGCTGCGCTCGCCGCTCAGCGGGTGGCGGATCACCGCCGGGCAACGGGTACGGGTTTGCAGTTCGTCGTTGGCCAGCCAGCGGAAGTCGGTGTTGCTGGCCCGGCACAGGGCCTCGACCTGCTCGCGGCTGTCGGTCTTGAAGAACTCGCGCCAATTGACGTCCAGGCGCTCGGTGAAGGTGCGCACGTACAACAGGCCCTTGCGTTCGAAGGTTTCGGCCAGCTCCGTCGGCAGCTGACGGTACAGCTCACGGCAGTCGACGATTGGTGTGGCGCCACCGACCGGCGAGGGCTGTTCACAGTAGAACCACTGCTTGCGCGGCGAGCGGGGCAGGTGCGAGCTCTCGTTGTGGAACAGGATCATTTCCCGCTCCGGGTAGGGCGTGGAGCGGTAGATGTTGCGCCCGCCTTCCTTCTTGGGCAGGTCGCCATAGCCGCCGAACAGGCCGGGGTGAATGGCTTCGGCAAAGGCTTCGAAGGCTTTCGGGTCATCCAGGGCGAAGCCGCGGAACAGCAGGCCACCGTGCTGGCACAGCAGGGTGTCGATCAGGTCGCGGGAGCTCTGGGCCCAGCCTACCGGGTCCAGGTCCGCGGCCACGGGTTCGATCAGCAGCGGGAACTCGCGGCCGGGTTGCAGCGCCGTGGTGCGGATCAGTGGCCGCGGCGCGGCGGCGCGAGCCGGGAGCTTCTTCAGTTTGTCTAGCTTGCTGGATGATGGGGCTGGTGTTGCCAAGGCCGGTGTCTCCACGGAGGGCAGCGTGACGGTGAATTGGGCAAGGGCTGCGTGGGGCTGGTCGACTATTTGCTGCAGCAGGTTGAGCCAGGCGTCGATCAGTGCGTCGATGCGCTCGCCCTTGAACAGGGCGCGGGCATACACCCAGTCGCCGCGCATGACTTCGCCGTGGCGCTCGAGGAACAGCGCCATGTCGAACTTGCTGGTGCGTTCGGCCGCAGGCTGCATGCGCACCTCGAGCCCAGGGATCGAGAAGTCCGCCTCAGGGGTGTTCTGCAGCACGAACAGCGCCTGCACCAGTGGGTTGCGGCTGCGCTCGCGCGGAACCTGCAGCGCCTCGACGATGCGGTCGAACGGCAGCGCCTGATGCTCCAGGGCTTGCAGGCAGGTGTCGCGGGTGCGGCCGAGGAACGCGCGCAGGTTCTCGCCGGCCAGGCGGCGCGAGCGCAGCGGCAGGACATTGACGAAGAAGCCGATCAGGCCTTCGAGGTTGGCTTCCTCGCGGCCAGCGACGTCGGTGCCCAGCAGCAGGTCGTCGGCACCGGTGACCGCGTGCAGCAGCAGTTCGAAACTGGCCAGCAGAAGCATGTACAGGCTTACCCCTTCGGCCAGGGCCAGGGCGTCGAGGCGTGCCAGCAGGGGTGCGGGAATTTCCAGTGCTTTGGCGGCGCCACGGGCGTCGGCCTGGGCCGGTCGTGGCCAGTCGCAGGGTAGGGCCAGCACCTGGGGCGCGCCATGCAGCTGCTGCTGCCAGAAGCCGACTTCCTGTTCCAGTGCGGCGCCTTGCAGGCATTGGCGCTGCCAGGCTGCGTAGTCGGCGTACTGCACCGGCAACGTCGGCAGCGGCGCCTGGCGGCCTTCGCGCAGGTTGGCATACAGCTGGCTGAACTCGTTGACCAGTACGCCCACCGACCAGCCGTCGGCGACCATGTGGTGCAGGGCCAGCAACAGCAGGTGCTGCTGCTCACCGAGCCTGAGCACCCGCGCCCTGATCAGTGGCGCCTGGCGCAGGTCGAATGGCAGGCGCAGGTTGTCCAGGCTTTCCTGTTCGGCCACCTGGTGGCGCTGGGCGTCGTCAATTGCGCTGAGATCGCGCAGGGTGACGTCCAGCTCCAGCTGTTCGGCAATCAGCGTAATCGGCTCGCCGTCGATGTCCTGGTAGCTGCTGCGCAGGACTTCGTGGCGCGCCAGCAGGGCATTGAAGGTGGCCCGCAGCGCGGGCATGTCCAGCGGCCCGTCCAGGGTCAGGCTGGCGGCCATGTTGTAGGCCGCTGATGGACCGTGCAGGCGATCGACCATCCACAACCGTTGCTGGCTGAGCGACAGCGGCATGTGCGCCTGGCGCGCTACCGGCAGCAACTGCGGGCCTGCCGCAGCCAGGGCCGGCTCGGCGGCCAGGGCATCCAGGCGGGCGGCCATTTGCCACAACAGCGGTGCTTCGAACACGCTGCGCAGCGGCAGCTCCAGGGCGCAGCGCTGACGGACACGGGCAATCAGTCGGGTGGCCAGCAGCGAATGCCCGCCGGCCTCGAAGAAGTGGCTGTTGCGGCCCAGTGGCTGGGCGGGCAGCAGGGCCGTCCACAGTTCGCCAAGCAGTTGCTCGTTGGCGCTGGCCAGCGGTTCGACGTCGATGTGTTGCAACGACGGCGGCGGCAGGGCCTTGCGGTCGACCTTGCCGTTGGCGTTTGTCGGCCAGGTATCCATGGCGACCCATAGTGACGGCACCATGTACGCCGGCAGGCTGTCGCGCACGTGCTGGGCCAGCAGGCTGTCATTGAGCTGATGGCCGCTGCGGCCCTGCCAGTAGCCCACCAGCATGTCGCTGCCGCCCAGGTGTTGCAGGCTGACCATGGCGCGCAACACGTCCGGGTGGCGCTCCAGGTGCGCCTCGATCTCGCCGGGCTCGATACGGAAGCCTCGCAGCTTGAGCTGGAAGTCCTTGCGGCCCAGGTACTGCAGCACGCCGTCGGCGTCCCAGCGGGCCAGGTCGCCGCTCAGGTACAGGCGGCTGCCCGGCGCGCCGAAGGGGTTGGGGATGAAGCTGGCGGCGGTGCGCGCCGGGTCGGCCAGGTAGCCGCGGCTGACGCCGATACCGCCGATGGCCAGTTCGCCGACCACGCCCGCGGCCACCGGTTGCAGGTCGTGGCCCAGCACGTACAGCTCGCTGTTGGCGGTGGGCCGGCCGATGGCGACATTGGCGCCTTGGCCGGGTGCCTGGTACAGCGGCTGGAAGGCTACGTCATCGGAGCACTCGGCCGGGCCGTAGGCGTTCATCAACGGGATCTGCGGGTAATGACGGAACCATTCCTGGGCGGTGGCCACCGGTAGCGCCTCGCCGGTGGGCAATACCCAGCGCAGGTGCGGCAGCGGCAGCGGCTGGCCGTCGAGGCTTTCGAGCATCGCTTGCAGCAGCGCCGGTACCGGTTCGAGCAGGCTGACCCGGCGCTCGCTCACCAGTTGCAGCAAGGCGTGCGGGTCGCGCACCAGGTGGTCGCCGATGATCTCCACGCAGGCGCCGAACAGCGGTGCGGTGAGGGTCTGCCAGACCGAGATGTCGAAGCAGGCCGGGGCGGTCTGGGCGATCACGTCGTCGGCGTTCAGGCCCAGGGGCTGCAGCTTGGCCAGCATGTTGTTGAGCATGCCGGCGCGGGGCACCATCACCCCTTTGGGCTGGCCGGTGGAGCCGGAGGTGAACAGCACGTAGGCCAGTTGCTCGGCGCACGCTGGCTGGCTCGGCAGGATGCCGCTGGTGCTCATCTCCAGCAGGTCGGCCGGCACGGCGCGGTGGCCTTGGTAGACCGAGGCCAGGGGTTCGGCGTAGGCCTGGCTGCAGACCACCAGCGGTTCTTCCAGGCGCGACAGCACCTGTTGCCAGCGCGCCGGCGGCTGCGAGGGCTCCAGCGGCAGCCAGGCGCAGCCGGCACGCAGGGTGGCGACCATCAGGCAGAACCATTCGATGCCGCGTTCGGCCAGCAGCGCCACCGGTTGGTCGGGCCGTGCGCCCAGGGCCTGCAGGCCACGGGCCAGGCGTTCGGAGCGCTGCCACAGTTGGGCGTAGGTCAGCGACTGTTCGGCACAGCGGGCGACGATGCGCTCGGGATGGGCGGCAACCTGGGCGGCTACCCGCGCTTCCCAGCTTTGTTCGAGGCTGTAGTCGGCCGGGTTGAGCCCCCAGTCCAGCAGCTGTCGATGCTCTGCCGGGCTGAGCGTGGTGAGTTGCTCCAGGCGTGTGTCCAGCGGGCAGTCAAGCGCCTGCAGCAGGTTCAGCAGGTCATCGCTCAGGCGCTCCAGGGCGGCGGCGGGCAGGCGCTGGGCGTCGGCGCTGAACAGCACTTCCAGGCAACGGCCGGGCAGTACTTCGACGGTCAGGCCGTAGCTGGTCTGCTCGAGGTTGTCGAGGACCTTGAAGGTCAGCTCGCCCGCTTGCAACTGCCGTTCGCTGAGCGCTGGCAGGTTCTGGAACACCAGCAGGGTGTCGAACAGCCCGGCACCGCGTGGGTGCTGCTGGAGGATCTGCGCCAGTGGCGTCTGCTCGTGTTCGCGCATGGCCACGCTGACCGCCTGGACCTGTTGCAGGTAGTCGCCCAGGGACATGCCCGGGGCAGCCTGCAGGCGCAGCGGCAGGGTATTGATGAATACGCCGAGCATCTGTCCGGCATCGGCCAGCGCGTCCGGGCGGCCGCTGCTGGTGACGCCGAACATCACCTCGGTGTGGTTGTTGCTGCGCGCCAGCAGCAGGCCCCAGGCGGCTTGCATCAGGGTGTTGAGGGTCACCCGGCAGGCTTTGCCCAGTTCGTTCAGGCGGCGGCTGTGGGCCTCGCTCAGGCGCAGGCTGCGGCTGTGGTAGCGCGCGGTGGCGGTGGGTTCGGCCGGGTTCAGGGCCGGCAGGCTGCCGACGCCTTCGAAGTTCGCCAGGTGTTGCTGCCAATAGTGCAGGCTGTGCTCGGCCGGCTGCGCGGCGAGCCAGGCGATGTAGTCGCGGTAGGGGGGACGCGACGGCACGGCGTGGCCGTTGTAGCGGGCCAGGATCTCCTCCATCAGCATCACCGAGCTCCAGCCGTCGGCGATCAGGTGATGGCGGCTCCAGATCAGCCAGCTGTGCTGGGCGTCGAGGTGGATCAGCGCCACCCGTTGCAGCGGCGGGCGTTGCGGGTCGAAGCCCAGAGCACGGTCGGCCTGGCAGTACGCGTCGAGGGCCTGCTGGCGTTGCGCCGGGGTGAAGGCGCTCCAGTCCAGCCGTTGTACCGGCAGGTTAAGTTCACTGCACACGCCTTGCACCGGTTCGTCCAGGCCTTGCCAGAGAATCGCCGTGCGCATCAGTGGATGCGCAGCGAAAGTGGCGTGCCAGGCGGCCAGGTAGCGCTCGGCGTCCAGGGGGCCTTGCAGCTCGGCCTGCAGTTGGTTGACGTATACCCCGCTGCTGCCTTCGAGCAGGCTGTGGAACAGCAGGCCTTTTTGCAGTGGCGAGAGCGGGTAGGCGTCTTCCAGGGTTGTGCCAACCAAGGGCTGCAGAGCCTGGCGCTGCTCGACAGTGAGCGATACCGACGGGCTGGCCGGCGTTTGCGGCGCCGGCGTGGCAGCGGCGGGCTGTGCCGGCTGGCGCTGGCTGAGCAGCAGGGCCAGGGCGTCGATGCGCGGGTTGGCGAACAGTTCTTTGGGGCTGAACTTCAAGCCCAGCTTGCGCGCCTTGGCGATCACCTGCAGGGCGATGATCGAGTCGCCGCCGATGCCGAAGAAGTCGTCCTGGCGACCGATGTCCGGGCGCTCCAGCACTTCGCGCCAGACCGCCAGCAATTGTGCTTCAAGGCCTTTGAGCGGCGAGTCCAGCGTGGCCGCGAGGCGGGCGATGGTGGGGTGGGCGAAGAAATGCTTGGGGGTGAATTTGAGCTGCGCCTTGCGCGCCTTGGCGATCAGTTGCAGGGCCATGATCGAGTCGCCGCCCAGGGCAAAGAAGTCGTCATGGATCGACAGCGCAGGCCTGTCCAGGGTTTCGCACCACAGCGTCAGCAGCACGGCCTCGATCGGGTCGCGCGGGGCGTCGTGCTGCTGCGCGGCGGGCTGCTCTGGCGCCGGCAGCGGCAGGTTGTGCCGGTCGACCTTGCCGTTGCCCAGGCGGGGCAAGCGTTCGAGTTGCAGGTACAGGCTTGGCAGCAGCGGCTCGGGCAGTTGCTCGGCCAGTTGCTGGCGCAGTTGGCCAAGGTTTAGCCCGGGCTCGGCAACCAGATAGGCGATCAGCCGTGGCGCTTCGCCTTCGCCCAGGGTGCGGGCGAGCACCGCCGCTTCGCGGACCCCGGTGCAGGCGCGCAGGCAGGCTTCGACCTCGCCAGGTTCGACGCGAAAGCCGCGGATCTTGACCTGGTCGTCCATTCGACCGAGGAACTCGATGGCACCGCTGGCCAGCATGCGCACGCGATCGCCAGTGCGATAGAGGCGTTGGCCGGGGCCGGCGAACGGGTCGGGAATGAACTGCCGGGCAGTCAGGCCAGGTTGGCCCAGGTAGCCGTCGGCCACCCCGGCGCCGCCGATGTACAGCTCGCCGATGCTGCCCAGCGGCAGCAGCGTGAGGTGTTGGTCGAGCACCTGGGCCTGGACGTTGTCCAGCGGCTGGCCGACCGGGGCGAACCCGGACAGGCTCGGGGTTTCGTCTTGCACGGCGTGGGTCAGGCAGCCGACGGTGGTTTCCGTGGGGCCGTAGTGATTGACGATCCGGCAGGCCGGGGCCAGGGCCTGGATGCGTCGGACCAGGGCCAGGTCCAGGCCTTCGCCGCCGAGCACCAGGCACTGGCGGGGCAGCAGGCGTTGCGGTTCGGCCACGGCGAGCAGGGCGCCCAGGTGCGAGGGCACGATCTTCAGGCAGTCGACCGGGTTGCACGCCAGGTACTGGGCAAGCTCTTCCGGGGCGCTGGCCAGTTCGTCGCTGATCAGTTGCAGGGTGCGGCCGCTGAGCAGCGCGCCGAACCAGGCGGTGTAGCCCAGGTCCGCGGCGACGCTGGCCAGCGCAGTCAGGCTGGCTTCGGGGCTCAGGGCCAGTGGCTTGAGCACGGCCTCGGCGTAGTGGATCAGGTTGCCCTGGGTCACCCGCACCGCCTTGGGCGTGCCGGTGGAGCCGGAGGTGTAGATCAGGTAGGCCAGCTGCAGCGGGTGCGTTTGGCCGCTCGCGGCGCTGGGGTTGCCGGCCAGGGTATGCAGGGTGTGGGCGGGGTCGATCAGCACGCTGGCGGCGCTGTCTTCGAGCAGTTGGCGTTGCCGGGTGACGGGCAGGGCAGGGTCCAGGCACAGGTAGGCCGCGCCGAGTTTCCAGCTGGCCAGCATGGCGGTGATCAGTGCGCGGCTGCGGGGCAGGGCGATGGCGATGACCTGGCCGGCACCGGCGCCGGCCTCACGCAGGCGCGCTGCCAGTGTGCTGGCGGCCTGGTCCAGTTCGGCGTAGCTCAGGCTGCCGTCGGCATCGCGCAGGGCGGTGCGTTGGCCGTGGCTGCGGACCTGGTGGTTGAAGGCGGCCACGGCGGTGTCGAAGGCGGGCGGTTGGCAGGCGCCGGCGCGGCGCGCGCTGTTGGCCGGTGGCGCTGCGGGCAACTGGTGAACCGGGGCGTCGAGGTGCGCCAGGGCGTTGCCGGCGAACCAGGCGAAATCTTCGGCCAGGCGGGCGATACGGTCGGCATCGAACAGGTCGCTGCGATAGCGCCACTGCGCCAGCAATTGCTCGCCGTCGTCCTGCCAACGCAGGTTGAGCTCGTTGGCGGCGCCACGCTGGGTGAACAGGTGCTCGCGTACGCTGTAGTCGGTGAACGCGTCGTCACGACGGCTCGGCATGTAGGTCATCATGCAGTGGAACAGGGGGCCGCTGGCGACCTCCTGTTGCAGGCGCGCTGCCGGGTAGCGGCGATGGCGCAGGGCTTCGCGCAGTTGCTGGGCGGTGTCGCGCAGGCAATCGACCAGGCTCGGGGCATGGGCGAAACGGGCGCGCAGCGGCAGGCTGTTGAGGGTGAAACCGATGAGTTCCTTGTAGCGGGCCTTGTGCCTGTCCATGGTCGGGGTGCCGATCAGGAAATCGTCCTGGCCGGTGTAACGGTGCATGAACACCTGGAACAGGGTCGCGAGGACGACGTACAGGCTGACGCCGTGGGCCTCGGCCAGTTGGCGCAGTTGATCGCTGCGGGCCTGGTCGAGCAGGCACTCGACCTCGCCACCAACAAAGCCGGGTGTGCGTGGGCGAGGGCGGTCGGCGGGCAGCGTCAGTGCGGTTGGGCTGCCGCTCAACTGCTTATGCCAGTAGCTGGCAGCCGCGCCGAGCTTATGCTCGGCCTGCAGCTCGCGCTGCTCGGCCAGCCAGTCGAAATACAGCCCGGCCTGGGGCAGTTCCAGTGGCTCGCCGCTGAGTTCGGCATGGTAGGCGGCGAAGGTCAGCTTGAGCATCCATTCGACGCTGAGGAAGTCGCCGCTGATGTGGTGGGCGGCCATGCACAGGTAGAGGCGGCCCTCGCTCTGCAGCAGGTTGAGCCGGCAGATGTCCGCGGCGGCGAGGTCGAACGGCTGGTCGGCGTGTTGTTCGATCCAGCTGGCGACGCCGGCGTTGTCCAGGCCATCGATGCGCTCGATGCTGGCGTTTACCCGGACCTGCTCGGGGCGATACATGAACAGCGTGCCGTCCTGTTCGCGGTAGCCGCAGTGCAGGGTTTCACAATGCTCGACCACCCGTGCGAACGCTCGGCACAAGGTGGCCGGGTCGAGGTTGGCGCGCAGCTCGCGGGCGGCGACCATGTTGTACGCCGGGCTGGCTGGGTTGAGCTGGTGGTACTGCCACAGCGCCTGCTGGCCGGCGCTGGCAGGGTGCTGCAAAAGGGAGGTCGTCATCCTGGGTCACTCCTGAGCCGGTTCGGCCATGGCCACGATCACTTGGCGTGGCCCTTTGAAGCTGGCGCGACCATGGGCCACCAGCATGTTGTCGAGCATCAGCACATCGCCTTGCTCCCAGGGGAAGCGCACGGTGCATTGCTCCAGCACCCCACGGATTTCCGCCAGTGCGCTTTCTTCGAGCTCGCTGCCATCGCCGTAATAGACGTTGCGTGGTAGGTCGAGCGGGTCATCGACCACGGCCAGCAAGCTTTCACGCACCGCCGGTGGGAGGTTGGAAACGTGGAACAGGTGGGCCTGGTTGAACCATACCCAGTCCTGTGTGACAGGGTGGCGAGCAGTGGCCTGGCACACCTGGCGGGTGCGCAGTTCGCCGTCGTCCTTCCATTCGAAGGCAATTTGGTTGGCCCGGCAGTAAGCCTCGGCGACGGCGCGTTCTTCGGTGTTGAAGGCCTGTTCCCAAGGCAGGTCGAGGCCGTTGCCGTAGTTGCGCACGTACATCAGACGTTTGTCGCTGAAGCGTTGGCGCAGGGCGGGGTCGAGCTGCTGGAAGATCTGCCGGCTGTCGGCGATCGGCGTTTCACCGCCTTCGGCACTGGGCTGGACACAATGGAACCAAATCTTCATGGGCCACTGCAGGGTGTAGGACTGTTCGTTGTGCAGCGGGATGATCTGGTGCGCGGGGTATTCGGTGGAGGTGTACACCCCCTGCTCGATCGCCTTGCGCGGGGTGGAGCCGAATTCGTAGTTGAGCAGCGGGTGGCCGAAGCTGCGTACCAGCGCCTGGAACGACTGTTCACCCAGCACATCGAAACCACGCAGCAGCAGGGCGCCGCTTTCATGCAGGCACTCGTCGGCCAGTGCATGGAGCGCCTCGACGCTCCATGTGCCGGGCTGCTCCGGCTTGACCAGTAGCGGCAGGTTGCGGTCTGGCAAGAGCGCTTGCACAGACAGGCCATTGTTCTGCCCGACACCTCGTCCCATGAGCTTGCTCCTTTGTTCTCTTCTAGTTGTCACAGCCAAATGCCATCGTGGGTAGACCACCGGGCGCTGGCGAAATATATACGAAAGATATGGTAAGTGTTAGTGCAATTCATTAGCATTTGCGCTGTTTGTGTGCGCCTCGACTGCAGCCTTTTTCGGGCAGCCGGGATCCAGTGAAGTCACGTGTTCAAGGAATCGAAAATGGGTTTGGAAAAGGCCGAAAGCGGGTTCGTGGTGGTGGTCAATCATGAGGAGCAGTATTCGATCTGGCCGGATTACAAGGCACTGCCCGATGGCTGGCGCGCGGTCGGCGAGCAGGGCGACAAAGCCCAGTGCCTGGCTTGGATCGAACAGAACTGGACAGACATGCGCCCGCTGAGCCTGCGCCAGGCTCTGCAAACCGCCGATCAACGCTAATCGCAAGCAGTAGAGGGATCGCCCCATGGAAGACATTCAGCTTGCGCAGTTCAGCCTGGCGCATTTTCGCCGCCAGCCGCTACGCCACTTCGATGCTGACCCGCTGCTTGAGCGCCAGGCCGCGCGGGAGTCGAATGCGCGTTCTTATCCACGACGCATTCCGCTGGCACTGAAGGCGGGCCACGGCATCTACGTGCAGGACACCCGTGATCAGCTGTTCATGGACTGCCTGGCGGGTGCGGGCACACTGGCGCTCGGCCATAACCATCCCTGCACCCTGGCGGCGATGCGCGCGACCCTGGACAGCGGCGTGCCGCTGCACACCCTCGACCTGACAACACCGGTCAAGGACCTGTTCGTCGAGACCTTGTTCGATGCCTTGCCGCCAGCTTTCGCGGCTCAGGCGCGTATCCAGTTCTGCGGGCCGACGGGGGCCGATGGCATAGAGGCGGCGATCAAGCTGGCCAAGATCGCGACCGGGCGCAAGGGCGTGTTCTGTTTCTCCGGCGGTTACCACGGGATGACCCATGGTGCGCTCAGCCTCATGGGTAACCTGGGGCCCAAGCAACTACCGGGCTCACTCATGCCCGATGTGCAGGTGCTGCCGTACCCCTATGACTATCGTTGCCCGTTTTCCATTGGTGGCGAGGCCGGTGTCGACGCGGGGCTGAGCTATATCGAGCAGCTGCTGAGCGACCCGGAGTCCGGTGTGCCGCTGCCCGCGGCGGTGGTGGTGGAGGTGGTGCAGGGCGAGGGTGGTGTCATTCCGGCGCCGGCCCGCTGGCTTCAGGGCTTGCGCAAACTGACCAGCGAGCACGGTGTGGTGCTGATCATCGACGAGGTGCAGAGCGGCATTGGGCGCACGGGACGCATGTTCGCCTTCGAGCACGCCGATATCGAACCGGATGTTCTGGTGATTTCCAAAGCAATTGGCGGCGGCCTGCCATTGGCGGTGGTGGTCTACCGGCAAGCGCTGGATGTGTGGAAGCCGGGCGCCCATGCCGGGACGTTCCGTGGCAATCAACTGGCCATGGCGGCCGGCACCGCGACCCTGCGTCATATCCAGGACGAGGGGCTTGTGGCCAACGCTGAGCGCATGGGCGACTACCTGATGGCGCGGCTACGCCAGTTGCAGCGTGACTTCCCGTGCATCGGCGATGTCCGTGGGCGTGGCCTGATGGTCGGTGTCGAGATCGTCTCGACGCAGGCTACTCAAGCACGGGTGCCGGCCGGCGATGGCCTTTTGGCCAAGGTGGTTCAGCAGCAATGTCTGCATGAAGGCATTATTCTCGAGCTGGGTGGGCGCCATGGCGCGGTAGTGCGCTTCTTGCCGCCGCTGACGATTGGTGCCGACGAAATAGATGTCTTGATGGAGAAATTCCAGCGCGCTTTGACAAAAAGCATCCAAGCCGAGCGCAACTAAGCGGGCTTGACCAGGCAGTATCCATTTTGAATGGAACCACGAACGCTACAGCGCCCTTCGCGAGCAGATATCTGTTCGCGTCGGGCGTGTGCCTGCAAACGTGGTTCACTTTCAGTCGAACATTTGCTGCTGTCAAAGGTATTTCTTGCGCGTAACTGCGGCCATCGAGACCATGCACGTAGGTCTGTATAGGCTCCCGGCACGTCACAGGTTCTGCATCATCATGAGGCGGTACAGACCTGCGCGGGCGTCATCACGTTATCAGGCTGTGATTTTCGACGGATCCGCCTGCAGTAACCAGCGACTGCGCTGGGGTTGCAGTAGTCCCTCGAGCAGCGAGACGCCGAGGTCTCGCTGGGCGCTGCGGTCTTTCTCAAGCACATCATTGAGCAGGTTCAGCACGTTGCGTGACTGGGTCATGGCCTTTGGCGTGGTCACGTCAGTCTTGAGGTCGCCGTCGATATAGGTAAGGACCCGCTCCTTCTGGCTTGCCTGCTGAGTTGCGCGGGCTTCGACCAGTAGGCCTTTGTCATAGGCTAAGCGGGTAGTGCTGCTCGCTTGATCGTCGATCAGGTGATAGCTGTAGTTTTGCGACTTACGGTCGTTGTCCAGCGCCAAAGGCGTCATCGGGCTGAGGCTGCGGTGGAACGAAGCGTTGAGCTTACTCTGCTGACTCTGTTCTACCGACAAGTCCTGCCGATCACGGCCCTTGACCGTGGTGATCTGCGAAGTCTGGAAGCTGAAACTGTCAACTTCATCCAGGCGCATTGGGTTGCTTCTGCGCGTGCTCTCGCTTATCGACGCGTTGAAGTCGGCCAGACCGCTGAGTAAAGCGCGATCCTGTTCGTTCAGGGGGGAAGGGCGCTGGACTGCATGCTGACGGTAGTCGTCGACACTGTTGAGTTGGATGAACGCGTCCTTGAGGAGGTTCATCAGGTTCTTGTCACCGCGTCCGCGACTTTGGGCAGCGTCGAACTGGGTCAGGTAATTGTCGATTGCAGTCTTACGCTGAGCCGAACTCCCCAGCAACTCGGTGTCGCGGGTATCCATGTTCAGTTGCACTTCGCCTGAGGGGCCTTCCAGGCTGACGCTACGTGCCTTGTCATTGAGGGTTAAGGCAAATATCTGCTCGCCGCTTGGAGTTTCCAGCTTTGAGGTCATCTGCAATGACGTGAACAGACTCGGATCTAGCTTGGCAAGCGCGCCCAGCTTCAGCTGAGGCGGAACCTCATACAGACCGTCGATGATGGATTGGAACGAGTCGGCGAGCTTGCCCAGGCCCTTGAGCTCCTCGGTGCTAAGTGTCCCGCCCTCGACTTCGGCACTTACCGCTAGACCCTTCTCTCCACTGGCCAGCAACAGACGGATGCTGGCCCCAGAGGCGGTCGTTAGGCTGAAGGTGACGCTGTTATCGGGGTTCTCGCGTAGGTCCTGCTGCAGAAGCTTTAACTCGGCAGGGTCGAGTGGAGAGTCATCTCTGAAGGCGAACACCGACTGAGAGATATTTTTGCCGCCATTCTGCGCGAGCTGTTCGATCAGGGCAGAACCGATGCCGCTGAAGCGGCCTGCGGTTCTGGACGACTCGAAGGCAGTCTGCAGGCTGGTTACGAGCTTGTCCTGGCTATCGCTTTCCCAGGCATAGCGAGTCTGGCCTGATTGAAGGCCATGGCGTGAGTAAGTCTGTGAATCGCTGGAACTGGTGTTCTGGCCGAGAATCACACTCGTGCTTGGGACCGCAGAGACATGGGTGATACTCGTTGGATTGCTGGCACCGGTCGGAGTTGGTTGCGGGGTGATCATGACCTGGGCCAGGCGCTGGGTCGCTGTTATCGGATTCATGGGCGTCCTGCCGTGTTCGGGTGCATTAGTGATATCGGCAGGCCACTATTTATCATTAGAGCAGATGCTCGAAAAACATTGGCATGCCAGTCAGCGGATAGATCGCTGGATCGCCTGGTTCTGCCCGTTGAAGGCTGGCTTCTTCTAGACGCTTCGCACAAAGCCAAGAGCAATTTTTCGGAACACGACTAAGCCATAATTGGGATAGCTATCAAAAAATAAAAACGTTGACTACCGCATGACTACTAGGATTCAGATGTCCACATTCTATGGAACATGGACGATTGCTTTTTCGGAAAATCGTAGTAGTCAAGTGAAAGTGCCGAAATTTGGGATATTTAGGTCGGAAACCATCTGCATGCGCTATTTGGCCTGAAGTACGCCCATCCATCACTCGGTACCCCTAGGCGGGAAAGCCGCGGGCAGCGTGCATGGGCAGTTTGGTTTCTCTTGGGTTTGCAAGAGGTTGCAGTGCGGGATGTCCACGACACTATATCGCCGCGATCGCAGCGCGACGACGAGCCAAGCATCTCTTGTTAGATCGGCACCAAGAATGAAGCATCGCATAGCACCACCTCAGCCCAAGTCTAGTCCGTCCTTGTGACTCTGTTTTTCCTGCACATAACTCAAATTAGGCTCTGCACGAAAAGAGATGTCGCTAACACCGCATGGAACAGTCACGTTGGCTTGACGGAATGCTGACTGCGTCCAGGCAGAAGCTGGGCACAGAGGATGTCACTGCGTGACCGCCAGAAAGGAGGACCCGCAAGAGTGTCCCTTTGGCATCGAAAGTTAGGCAAGGACACGAGATTCTGGCGACTGGCCAGCTCTTTCAGTTATCCTGCGCGGCCAAATTATTTCAAATTGTAAGGGACTACGATGAAACACCTGCGCCATTTGGTGGCGGCAGTGCTGCTCTGCGCAACTACTTTGCCCGCCATTGCCGCCAGCACTCCCGCGTCTGCGCCAACCGCTAGCGAACAACCGCACCAGACCGCCGAACAGTGGCTGGCCACGCTCAAGCAACAGCATGGCAACATCACCCTGCCCGGCGGTATCGCCAGCCTGCAACTCAACAACGAGTTCTACTACCTGTCGCCGGACGACACCGAGCGCCTGCTGACCGAAGGCTGGGGCAACCCACCGGGCTTCAAGACCCTCGGCATGATCATCCCTACCGCCGTCAATCCTCTGGCGGAGAACGGCTGGGGCGTGATCATCAGCTACAAGAACGATGGCCACATATCCGACGATGACGCAGCCAAGATCGACTACGCCGAGCTGCTCGAGCAGATGAAGGCCGATGACGAGGAAGACAACAAGGAGCGTCGCAAGAACGGCTATGCCGGCCTGACACTTTTGGGCTGGGCCGAACCCCCGAGCTACGATCAGGCTACCCACAAGATGTACTGGGCGCGAGAGTTGAAGGCCGAAGACGCCGACCAGACCACTCTGAACTACAGCATCCGCGTGCTGGGCCGCGAAGGGGTGCTGGAACTCAACGCCGTGGCGGCGATGGCCGACCTGCAGACCATCAAGCAGGAAACGCCGAAGATCCTCGCCTTCACCAACTTCACCGACGGCAACCGCTACGCCGATTACGACGCCAAGACCGACAAGCTGGCGCCATACGGACTGGCCGCCCTGGTCGCCGGTGGCATCGCCGCCAAGGCGGGCCTGTTCGCCAAGATCGGTGTTGCCTTGCTGGCGTTCAAGAAGTTCATCATTCTGGGCTTGGTGGCCATCGCCGGCCTCTTCGGCAAGCTGTTCAAGCGCAAGCAATCCTGATTCAGACCTGGCTCACCCTTACTGGGTGGGCCACCTCCTTAAAACGAACGTGCCTACTGAATGCTCCCAGGCACCATTGCCGATCAGGGCACAATGTGGTGGGGCTATCTCCATGAACGTCCACCATCGACCCAAAGCGGCCCCTCACGCACGGCAGAGTCCTGCCAAGACCTGTCACTAATGATTAGGCTAAGGGATCGGCCTTGGCCGGTCCCGATTGAGCGTAACGAATAATTTGAAAAAATTGTCAGCGAGTGTCATCGGGCGCTGGATTTAGGCTGCCGCGCATCGAGCTAATATTATTTCGGGTGATAATACTGAGTTTGAAAACCCTCAGAAATATCCAGCGCCAAGCTTTAGGAAGTATAGAACGAAGCAGGCGGCGAGCGGGAGCTATCGGCAGAAGTACGACCCAGAAGATGCTGATAACAATACCGATGACTAGACCGACTGGCATCAAAAGAACTTTCGTAAGATCTTGGAGGAACTGGAGCGTAGAAAAGGACCGCTCATAAGTATGGTGTTTCAGTAGCGCATCGGAAATAACGTTGGTGCCAATTGCTCCGGATACGAATGGAAGCATGTAGGCGAATACTAGATGGTAACGCTCAAGCCGAGACAGTACATCCTGCGACACATTGCCTGATGCTTGCAACTCCTTGCATCGCTCCAACATATCTAGAAAAACAATGTGCCCAAAGACGCCGGCACCAATAAAGCAAATCCCAAGCATAAATACGACAGGGCGTGTAAGGTTAAAGCTAATCAGAAAATTGAATAGACAGAATAAGAACATTGCAAGGCATGCTAAAAGAACAAGCAAAATGGGTGGGGAGAACAGAAAGTCAAAATTCATGGGTGTTCGCCTAACGGTGTTTAGAGAGCCATTCTTGAATTGTGTATCAGTGGATGCTGGCGGTACAAGTATTTACTTTAGGCTGCCGCGTCTTATGGTACGCGCCTAAAAAATCAATAGCTTATACGGCTAACTTTAAGGCTTAGCGTATCGCTTGATTTCCACATTTTACGCCTTCATTCCTGCCGGGCTGATATGCACAGAAGCGCTGCGGCTATGCAAGGCGAGAGCGAGAACATGTCAAGATCACAGCAAGGAATAGCGGGAAAACAGCCTTAGCCATTGACCGGGAAGTCTAGTAAAACCGAGCTTTGCTAGGTCTAGCAAGCAATGAGAGGGGGCGCCTCCTACATCACTAGAGAGGCAGTTGGTACGGTAGATGGTGACTAGTCCGAGTTAAGGCCCGCTTCCGGCCGGTAGCCGTCGTCCACCAATGGCAGCTATGGGTCGAAAGCGGTCATTTGCGAGCGACAGCTATCGACTCGGTGTGTCGTTCGTTCGGGGCCTCTCGGTCAAAAAATGAGCGGTTTGAGTGGTAACGCAAAGTCCATGCTGACCGTAGACACAAAGCCAGCGGCTTCGTACTCTCGGGCTCCTCACATAACCAACACAGCCTCCGACGTCAGGACCAATGAAGACCGTATTCATCTACTCTGTTGGTAGTTGCGACACCGCCACTCGTCTCGGAACAGCAGAGTCGCTGCTTGAGTACAACGGCAAGACCAAGTACCTCAACCAACAATTGCAAGATACGACTGCCAACCGCTGCATCATTGAGGGGCTGATCGCAGGCGTAGGTCAGCTCAAGGAGCCGTGTTCTGTGCGGCTGGTTACGGCAACCAAGATTGGTCTGCAAAAAGCAGCCCGAGGCAAGGGCGTCAACGCAGACCTTGTGGCTAGTCTCATTAGAGACTTGCAAGAGCGAGACTGCGTATTTGATTTTGAGGTCTGGGAGGGACGTGGCGACGAACTCCGCTCAAAAATCGTGGCTGGAAGGAGCGGGCTCGTCATGTACTTCAACCATTCAGCCTTAGTCCACAGCCCTGGCGAGTGACTACCACCACCATCGTCCTTTGAATCCAGCGATGCTCAAACACTGCATTGCTGTCGGTCAGCTGAGTCGCCAGCCCGATATGAACTAGTGAGGCGAGAGTTGAGAACGCCGCGGCGACGTTCATGAGCCATGAGTATCAAGTCGTCCATGCCCAGCGATCAAGCAATCTCGGACTAGGTGGCAGCGAAATGGCATTGGATCCGCTACTCGAATCTGTCACGACCCGGCCCATCGTGTTGACATGGGGGCGATGCTCACGTAACCATGCCTCCCTACAACAGCTATCGCGCCGTGCGCCGTTTCCAAAAGTATTTGGACCCATCCTGAGATTCTCGCTGAGGTTGAGACGGTTCCCGCCGGGCTCCGTGTTCAGGAGTCAACTCCGGAATTAGAGGACGCCGGCGCTCCTTCGGAATCGATTGTCTAATCGAAGCTTGTCGACTCGACTCGACTCGACTCGACTGATGATGCTGGTGTTGTGATTTGAGCAGGCAAGCCGGATGATGTGGATATCACATAAATAGGAGTACACCATGTCCCGCCTTGCCGAGTTTCGCGCCTTGGAGCAACAGCTGGCAGCTCAGCTTGCCGAGCTCGAATCTCTCAAAAATGATGACGGCCTTAAGCGTGAAATCGAGTTTGAGAAGAAATTGCGTGATTTGCTGGCCGAGTACGGTTACAGCCTGCGTAACGTCATCGCCATCCTTGACCCGCAGGCTGCTGCTCGTCCAGCAGCTCCCGCTGCCGCGGCTCCGGTAACTCGGAAGCCGCGCCAGTTGAAGCGCTACAAGAATCCTCACAACCACGAAGTGATTGAAACCAAGGGTGGCAACCACAAGGTGCTGAAGGAGTGGAAGTCCAAGTACGGTGCTGCATTGGTAGAAAGCTGGCAGGCTTGAGTTCGAACTTCTAAGGACCGAGGTTCACCATGACACTGTCGGATGACAACGCTGGCAATGATCAGACTGTCCAAGGCCAAGAAAGCGTCGCCGAGAAGGCCAGCGATCATCTAGTCAACCTGGAGGGGCCATCCATTTCTTTGCGTGGCGATCTTCGTGCTCGGCTAAATTCGGCTCCACGTCGTGGCCGTCGCGCAAGCGTACGAATACGTTGATAGCAAACTTCAGGGTGCCGCGTCGGCCCAGCAGGTTCAAGATGTCATTAAGGCGCTGCCATCGGAGCATCGAGCACTGCTTGCGTCCTACCGTGTAGTCATTCGTGAGCAAGCGGTTCTGCGCGCCGGCCCTGAATCAGGATCAGCTAAGGCCGGGCGCCTGCGTTTGAGTGACCGGGTCGAAGTGCTGGAAGAGCGAGATGGTTGGATCAAGGTCTCTGTTGATCTGGATGACGAGGAAGCGGAGGGGTGGATGTCTCGTTCCCGTACGGCACCGATCGCTGACAAGGCGCAAGCATGACCACTTACTCGCTGGCTCTGACGGGCTTGGCCCATCATCACCGTGCTGAGATTTCAGTGAAGCCAGCCTTGATCAAGTCGGCGCGCATTGCGGGCGACGAGTTTTCAGCCAAGTTCGTCGATCAGAATACCGACCACCCAATCCGTGAGCTGAGCAACTCCAGTGCCGCCATACCAGCGAGGGAGTTGCCAGTGGCATTTAGCTCTGGAGCCCATACGCATACAGTAAATTGTCCTGGCACGACTGCTACAATTCCTCCCCCCACACCACTTTTTCCAGGAAGCCCCACCCGATAGGCGAAATTTCCTGCTTCATCATACAGCCCGCTGGTAGCCATGATTGAGTTCACCTGCTGGGTCTGACGACGGGTCAAAATCTGTTCACCGCTATGCTTGCAGAATCCATCGTTGGCCAGGAAACAAAATGCTCGAGCCAGGTCGAGGCAGTTCATTCGCAGCGCGCAACAGCTAAAGTAGCTACGCAGAACGGCTTCTACTTCATTATGGAAGTTACCAAATGATTGCATAAGGTAAGCCATGGCCGCGTTGCGCGCACGGAACTGGTACTCCGATTCTGCCACATGGCTGTCCACCAAAATCTGGGGGTTGCCTGATAGCCGTCGCACGAAATCTCGCATCGATAAAGCTGGGGCCGCGAAGCGCGACTGGTTGATATCGCAGATTACAAGCGCTCCGGCATTGATAAAGGGATTTCGTGGTCGTCCGCGCTCGAATTCCAGTTGTACAAGAGAGTTGAAAGGTTGGCCTGAGGGCTCATGACCAAGTCGATCCCAAATGCGTTCGCCAGAATGGCCAATCGCCTGAACCAGGCTGAATACTTTAGAGATGCTCTGTATCGAAAACGATACTAGTGCATCGCCCGCACAGTGATAGCTGCCATCGTTGCCATAAACGGCGATGCCCAATTGCTGGGCGGGTACGTCAGCCAGCGCTGGAATGTAATCAGCCACTTTGCCCTGGCCAATCAATGGGCGCACTTCGTCGAGAATTTCGTTCAACAGCGCTTGCATAGGGTGCCTTGCGGAAAGTCCCCCAATGACAGGAGGGGGTTGCATCCTTGACGAAGGCTAAGAGTAAGCGCTCCATGAACCCCACATTCAAAGCGCTTACCTGATCCTCGATGCTGTGCTCCCGATTTCTTTCTGGAGCTCGCCGACCATGATGCGACCCGACGCCAAAGTCGAAAAAGTGTACCTCTACCCCAAGCCCGTCGACTTTCGAAAATCCATCGATGGACTGGCCGCACTGGTCGAACTCGATATCAAAGTGGCGGTGTTCGACCCAGTGCTTTTCGTCTTCCTCAACAAGCCGCGCAACCGCGTGAAGATCCTGTATTGGGAACGCAACGGCTTCTGCCTCTGGCTCAAACGCCTGGAGTCCGAACGTTTCAAAACTTCACCTGATCCGACTGACGTCGCCATTGTCCTGACCGTTCAGGAACTGAACTGGCTGCTCGATGGCTTCGACCTCTGGCGCAACCGTCCGCATCAGGTTTTGACGCCTCGATACGTCGCCTGATTCGGTATAATCCGCGGCATGATTTCCATGCCCGAAAACCTCCCTGACGATCCTGTTCTGCTCAAGCAACTGCTTGAGCAGATGATCCACGAGCGCGCGTCCGACAAGGGCAAGATCGTTCATCTCGAAGAGGAAGTTGCGCTGTTGCGCCAGCGCTTGTTCGGGCGCAAGACCGAGCAGACTGGCGATACGGCGACACCACAGTTGCCACTCTTCGACGAAGCGGAAAGCCTGGCCGAGCCCTTGGATGAGGCTGACGACGAAGAAGTCGTTGCGCCAACCAAACGCCGTGGCAAGCGCAAGCCGCTGCCAGCTGATTTGCCGCGTATCGAAGTTGTCCACGAACTGCCCGAGCATGAACTGACCTGCGCTTGTGGCTGCCGTAAACATGCCATCGGTGAAGAAGTCAGCGAACAGCTTGAAATCGTCCCGATGCAGATTCGCGTCATCAAACATGTTCGCAAGGTGTACGGCTGCCGGGACTGCGAGTCAGCGCCCGTAACGGCGGACAAGCCCGCCCAGATGATCGAGAAAAGCATGGCCAGCCCGAGTGTGCTGGCCATGCTGCTGACCATTAAATACGTAGACGGCTTGCCGCTTCACCGCTTCGAAAAAGTGCTGGGGCGTCACGGTATCGATATCCCGCGCCAAACCCTGGCACGCTGGGTGATTCAATGCAGCGAGCACTTTCAGCCGCTGCTGAATCTGATGCGCGAAAGCCTGTTGAACAGTCGGATCATCCACTGTGATGAAACACGTGTGCAGGTGTTGAAAGAGCCTGGTCGTGAGCCCAGCAGCCAATCCTGGATGTGGGTGCAAACCGGCGGCCCACCTGATCGCCCGGTGATCCTTTTCGACTACACCACCAGCCGAGCGCAGGAGGTGCCGGTGCGCCTGCTGGACGGCTATCGCGGCTATGTCATGACCGACGACTACGCCGGTTACAACGCGCTGGCCGCACAGGACGGGCTGGAGCGATTGGGCTGCTGGGCGCACGCGCGCCGCAAGTTCGTCGAAGCGCAGAAAGTACAGCCCAAGGGCAAAACAGGACGCGCTGACATCGCATTGAACTTGATCAATAAGCTCTATGGCGTCGAGCGCGACTTGAAGGACAGTGACGACGAAGATCGTAAGGTTGCCCGCATGGAGCGCAGCCTGCCATTGCTGACTCAGCTGAAAAACTGGGTAGAGAAAACGCAACCTCAGGTCACGACGCAGAATGCCTTGGGCAAGGCCATCGGTTACTTGGCCAGCAACTGGAGCAAATTGGAACGCTACGTCGAGCACGGCTACTTGCCGATGGACAACAACGCGGCCGAGCGTGCGATCCGCCCGTTTGTCATCGGGAGAAAGAACTGGTTGTTCAGTGACACGCCCAAAGGTGCCACTGCCAGCGCACAACTTTACAGCTTGGTAGAAACGGCCAAAGCCAACGGCCAAGAACCCTATGCGTGGCTGCGCCACGCACTGGAACGCCTGCCGCAGGCGTGCTCAGTCGAAGACTACGAAGCGCTACTGCCATGGAATTGCACACCTCACATACACAGCTAGGTGCGCTGCCCATCTTTGGTTAGGTGGGGTTTATGGAGCGCTTACGAAGAAACAGGGATTGAGGTTCTGTCCGTCGGCGAGTGCGTTGCGTCCTACGAGTTTCTCTGGCAAATGCCGAATGGAGAGCAAGTGATTGCGGTAGAGCGCTATTACGTGGTGCACTCAAATGACGAACATCGCTCGGCGGTGAGGTGGAGCGAGCAAGAGTGTGAAGTGGTCTGTGAGGCAAAGTGGTGGTCAGAAAGCGAGCTGGAAAATTGCCAAGATGAAATATTTCCGGCGAACCTACTGACCCTGTTTGTTCAAGCTCAAGGTGCCTGTGTTCCTCGATAACTCACAGCGCGACGGGGCAAAAAGTCAATGTGCACCTAGACCCTAGGGCGCTTCATGCCCAGAACACGAAGTTGACTGCCGTGGTAACCTCAAGCTAACCGACAGGATTAGCAGAGGCGACGTCGAAATCGTTGTTGGTCAACTCGGAATGTAGCCGATGATTCAGCAGTACTTGAATGATTGCTCGTGCTGTTTCAGCAGAGGGGATGATCTTGCCGTCGGCATCAAAATCAATGTTCCATTGACGTGCTTCGTTTACTTGGCGCAGCCGGGCCATGAAGCCAGCGTCCAGGTAGTGAGCACGCTCTTGCACCACAGCCATACGACGCAAGTGGGTGGTGTTGGTGCCGACGTATTCGACCAACACGGCCAGGTCCGCGAAGACTCCTTGGAATGCGAGGTCTGCCTGTAGCTCCGTAAACGATGTTACGTAGGTCTGCTTGTGTTCAAGCAAAGACTCGAAGGCTGGTTTGGAAATGACCAGTATGTCTTCATTGATCGCGAAGAAATCAAACCGTTTGGGAATACTGAAGGCTTGCTCACCTGCAAGGTCGAGCTCATTTCGATTCAGCACCAGATTCAACATGCGCGAACGCTTCTTAACTTTCCAGTCGGATGCCAGGCGGCAGACGCAGTGGAGAGTATCGTCGCCTTGTGTCATGCGAACAAGGTATCCGTCGCTGCCTTCCAGTTCTGCCACGTCCTCGATAAGGTGCTCTTCAGGCGGTTGGCGCACAAGGTCTTCCAAAGCAGAAAAAACCGTCTCATCACATTCCAGGTGCAGGCATGAGTTTTCATTAGTCGACGCGAGCAGCCCATAGTCCTCGACCTCGGTACACCTGCGAATGCAGTTATTCGCCAAACTCCTTAGTTCATTGGCCAGCACAGGCGTTGTTATTACGGAATAAGCGCGGAAGCGTGAGTTCCTGCTATTACTTTTCTTGAAGGTCCACACGCTCAATTCTGCGTTTTCTAAATCAAATGCCCTAAGTTTCACCAAAGCCTGATCTGCGGTCATGACTCACTCCTTTTTTGCAAGCACGTAAATTCCTTGGATCACACAGAATTGGAGTGTGTCGCCAGGGTTAACCTTCGTTTTGGCGAGTGCGACGACACTGCGGGTGTGCCCAGAAGTCGTCACACTCAGTTCATGAAGCTGCCAGCCGATCGCAAGCAACAACGGATTCATGAGGATCTGCCCAGATCGATAGGTGATCAGGAACATCCACGCCAAGAAGACAAGAAAGCCGTAAAATTTTCCGTTGCTGGCCAGATCCAGCCCCATGAACGAGACAACGTACGGAAAGACATAGTTGATGAGGTCGTTTGGAACTGTCTTCGATTCTCTGACTGTGAGCTGATGGTCAGCAGGCATGCTTTTGAGCACGTAAGAAAAAAGTGCCAAGCTCAGCAAGCATATGATGAACAACCCGAGCGAACGCTCCCCATTCATCAAGGTTGGCAGGGTGCAGTTTTGCAGCGACCAACAAACAGACTGTGACCAACTGACGTCAGTGAAATCTTGCAGGAGCAAAATTACACTCAGCGGGAAGTACGAGCCGAGAAAAAGGAAAGCCGCCGGAGTAATTTTGACCTTCATCGCATCCCCCTGGTGCGCCGTCAGTGCCAAAAGTCAAAGCAGTGATAGCACTATGGCAATTTTTTGGCTCACTTGGAAGCATCAGAGATTTCTATGACCTGCGGGCGGCCTCCTCTGCAGGAGTGCTGCTGACGATCGCTAAAAATTTTATTGTACAGCCGCTGCTGTGAGTTCTAGGAGTCGATCTTCAGAAAGGGGTTGTCAGCCGGAGGCTTTCCACACGCCGCTACGGCATCGCATAGCAAATAACCGTTTAGCGATGTGCTTCTACGGGGCCCTTGAACCTTGCAAGTCCAGATGTTCTGACCGTTGGGTAGCTTCTGATGGATCTCCAGCCGTTCGAAATCGCGCTGAAGCCGTCGCCAGGCATCGTTAGCTCCCGTCGTACCTGCAGGACGCGGGTGTTGAGAAATATAAAGTTGAAAAATGCCGGGTGAGACTAGGAAGAACGTCCCTGCAACTGCATGGATCTTGGCCTTGCGGTCATTAACGAGCAGCCTGTGGCTGCCGATACCCGAACGCAGCCAGTCGAGAAATTCCTGCCCAGGGGCATTATGCGAGTTCGGCTCTGATGCCTCAGTACCACCGGCGAGGCGCTCCACTGCGTTCTCGGCTTCGTCGCAAAACAGGTTCATGAAGTGATTAACGTAGTCGAAGTCCTGCGCAGAAGGCATGGCGTCTTGAGGGCGCTTCACCTCCAGTGAAATCCGTGCTTGATCAGGGGTTGATTCGTCAGTAGTGGCTGGCTCTGCAGGCGCTATCACAGGTTTGACGGTACCTGTGAAACATTGAGGCCGACTGTCTTCGCGCCAAATCAGGCCCGGCCGCAGTCGAAGAAAGGTAAAACGATGCTGCCAGTCCCCGTCTGTGACGGCGGCGCTCCACACCGCTTTCCCTTCATCTGTCGCATCCACCAATCCATGTGATTGCAGCTCATCGAACAAGGCGATGTTGGAGGAGGGAATACCGTCTACCGATTGAGCCAGCAGGTAAGCACGTAGTTTGTCGGTCGCAGTTTTGCTGACCAGCCACAGGTGGTTTTCAGTGAGCCAGCCGGCCGCGCCGGGCTGGTTAAGCTTGAACTCGTTTTTGACCATGTGGCGCAGGCCCATTAGTAGATGATGCTGCAGCGAGTGTTTGGGTGCCTGCAAGGCCTTGGTGGGATTGGCACCGATGTTCTGCGCGGTGGATACGCGGTCCGCTTGTAGCACCAGTTCCCCGAGGGTACCGGCATGCTCGTAGTGGTTGGCCAGCAGGAAGAGCAGCTGGCTCCACAAGACCGGATAGCTGCTGAGCCAGTCGAGCTGATAGGAAGTCAAAAATTGCGTGTACAACAGCCCCGCAGCGGCGCCGTGAAGCTTATAGTCGCGACCGACCACGTAGCGAAAGCGGTAGGGCTGGGTCAAAGGACCGTGCCAGGGGTGCCACACCTCGCCATTCTGATACTCCACCTGCACGTCGACGGCAATTTTGCCAATGTCGTGGAGCAGGGCGCCGTAGGCAATCGCCGCGCTCCAGGCATCGGCCTGCGCGGCCTGGTCTTCTGGCGCGGCGCCGCTGGGTAGCAGGTACGATTGGCGCAGCTTCAAGCTACAGGCTACCAGTTCTAGTCCATGGTCCAGCATGCCGCCCGTATAGGCATGGTGGTGACTTTCGCTGGCAGGGAGTTGCTGTACATAGGTGGCGTAGCGGCGGATCGGATCAAGGTAGAGCTGATTGAACTGCGGCTCGGAGAGCGCTGTGTATTGCCAGATGCGCTCCAGCAGCTTTTTCCGGTGGTCGGCACAGAGCAGGGATTCAGAGGATAGAGGGAGGTGAAACCCTTCGGGAGCTTGAGCGAGCGAGGGCTCCGCAGTATTGCCTTTTTGATGTTTGTACCACCAGCGCTTCATCGCGTTACCTGCTTTACATTCAGAAGGCCCTTTTGCCGTTTCGGATAGGCCTCTTACCCTTGTGCCCCCTTAACATTGCCGCCGTTACCCTTTAACGCCTTAAGCCTTTTCGCGAACGCGAAAATTCGAAGCCTGGCGCATCGGGTTACCTGTGGTACCGGAATGGCCTGTCCTTTTCCCGGGAGGTAGACTGTCCGACATTATTTCGAGGAATGTAGCCTGATGACGTTGAGCGATGCCATTTTGATCGTGCTTCTGGCTGACCGGATTCATGGTGCCGATGCTGCCATTCGATCAGCCGCCACGCGTTGCGCGAAAAAGCTGCCGCGCAGTCAGCGTGACATGCTGTTCAAGATCGGAAACAGTGCTGCACCTCGTGAACTAGTGGGGTACCTTTGCCAGTTCTTGCCGGACTGATTAGTCACATAGATATGTGCACATTTTTAGGGATGAAAAGTTAGCTGAAGAGCGAATTAACGCTCGGCTAGTAGTTGTGCTTCAGGTAATATCGCCACACATGCCCTAACCCTAGGAAAAATTTCACATGTCCAAACTTGCCGAATTCAAAGCACTGGAAGCTCAACTGGCTGCTCAACTTCAACAACTGGATGCGATGAAGAACGATTCCGGCCTGAAGCAAGAAATCGAGTTCGAACAAAAGCTCAAGGCCTTGTTGGATCAGTACGGCATGAACCTGCGCCAAGTCATCACCATTCTTGACCCGTCCAAAGGCGTGAGCGTGACCACTTCCAGCTCCGCCACCGGCGCTCAGCGCAAGCCGCGTGACGTTAAACGCTACAAGCACCCTCACAGCGGCGAGGTCGTGGAAACCAAGGGTGGCAATCACAAGATCCTCAAGCAGTGGAAGCAGGAGCACGGTTCCGATACCGTTGAGAGCTGGCTGCAGTAATCGACTGCGCATTTGCAGCGGCAGATCCACGGCGCTGCAGGCATAACAAAGGCCCCAAATCGGGGCCTTTTTGCTGGTTGAGGGAAATTACGCCGTGAGTTGCTCCGGCGGTTCAGTGGTGTGATCGGGTTGCAGTGCTAGTAAGAACTCCGAGGCCTCACGGGCCAGGCCACTGGCGCGGAGAATCGCACGCTTATCTTCCTTGAGGATCTTCAGCCAGGACGCCAGGTACTCTTCGTGGCGCAGCTCGCCCTGGGTGCCGGTGAGGGCGCAGAGAAATGCCGCCCCCATCTCCGCGACTAATTCCTCGAAGGCGTAGGCTGCAGAGCCAAACGCGTGCCCGCCTGTGATGCCTTCCCGGTTCAGGCGCGATCGATGACCCGACCAGTGCGTCAGCTCATGCAGCGCGGTCGCGTAGTAGCTGCCGACGTCCATGAACTGGGCCTTGGTGGGCAATTGGATGAGATCCCGTATCGGTAGATAGCACGCGTCATCCCCGTAGGGATGCTCGATACGTGCGCCGCTGGCGGCCAACAGTCGCTCGGCAGGTGCATGATCGATGAACGCCACCGGATCTTCACCCTCGTCGTGTTGCTGTTCCTCGTGGGGTAGTCCCTCGGTCTGCTCGATGTTGAACAGGCAATGCGTCCGTAGCAGTGCGAACTGCACCATCTTGACGTTACCTTGCTCATCACGGACGACCTGACCGTCTTCGTCGTGTGCTTCCTTGCTCATGGGTTTGTACAGCACCGCGAGGGTCGATTGTTCGCCCTTGCGCACATGACCACCGGCTTTGCGGGCTTGGTTGTAGGTGAGCCAGCGATCCTGGCGGTACCCGCGCAGGCGGGCTTCGGCCCATAGCAGTGGAATGTTGATGCCGGCGTAGGGGCGCCGGGTGATCGCGTTGATGGGGAAAGGTGCGTCAGCACTTGAGCCTGAAGTGGTCCAGGGTTTGATCCAGGGGATGACCCCTTGGCTCAGGGCACTGACAATCTTGTTGGTGACGTCCAGGTAGATATCGGACATGACGTTCTCCAGTCAAAGAGGGGAACGCTGCCCCACCGGGAAGGGTTCCCGGTGGGGTAAGTGGACAGTGGTAGGGTGGGTGTTCAGGCCGATGAGATGTCCACACCGATCTCATGTGGCAAGCTGATGTGCAGAAAAACAGGGCCGGTTTCTGGCGTGATGTGAGTTACCTGAAACTGAGTGGCTGCCGCCGAGGGGCGTGATTTGCGCTGGGAAGCTTGATCGAGTAGCAACTCGAGCGACTGGCGCAAGTGGTGATCTACCGAAGCCAGAGCGATGCCCAGTACGGCCTGCAAGCGCTGTCCTGATTGCTCAACTGAGTCAGTAGCCGTACCAACCTCGGCGATGAATTGCCATACCCCTGGGCTCAGGACAATGGCGGGTAAGGAGCGGTTGTTTCTGGACACTGGTGCCTCCCGGGAGCTGATCCAGCGATGGCCTCCAGGTGCATCCCGGGGTAGTTCCATCGCCACAACGCTCACTGAAAACTGGACGTGTCCAGGCATTAAAACGCGCTTGCTTGTGGGGTCAATGCCTAATCCAGACTGGCTAGCAGGTCGAATTTCCAGTCGCTTCCAGCGAAGATTTTCCATCCCAAAATTCCAGATGAATGGCTCGCTGCTGTGGGCTTGGAACTGAAATGAGCGATATCCCAGAGAGGCACAAACTCGTGCTTCCCTGGAACATCGCATGTGTCTCCAGAGCAGTCAGGATTTCCCGGGCAGGGCAATCTCGGCAGCGATGTACAGGTGCGTGGATGTGGCCTCAACCACCAATGCCCCGTCTGTGCCGCGTAGGCTTTCCAGAACGGGATCATCAAGGTCGAAGTACTCGGCGAAATCGTCGCCACCGAATTCACTGCGTGCGCGATTCCACCAGGCGTCAAAGTCGTCGACGTCAGGGTTGCAGCCCATGGCGTAGGCAATGTGTTTGCGGCTACCTCCGTCGGGTTTGCTTTCGCCGAACTCGGACATCAGGTAGACACCGTGGTCTTTGACCAAGATGACTCGGCAGCCGATGACGGCCGCTTCAGTCAAGACAGCATGAAGTTCAGTTCCTGTGAAGCGCAACATGGTGTGTTCCTCCAGGCAGTGCGGAGGAATGCCACCCATGCGGGAAGAATTCCCAGCACGGAAATGGAACAGGAGCTTCAACGAAGCGGGGCTCCGTGAGGCAGATGTGAAAGAGCGCTCATCACCGCGGGAGCGGTAACCGGGCGAGCCACCGAACGCTAATCGCCCTTGGGACAACCGTCACGGGAGTGACGTGGCCTTTAAGGTTGAGGCCACCTGGGGTGCTGGAATTCCAGCTTTTGCACTTACTCAATATCAGGCAAGCTGGGTGTGGTCAACGGTGGGCCAGAAGCAGATTTAGGGTTCGTGTCCAGATTGGTCCAAGGCGATGTTTTAGTCCGCTGCTGAACGATGAGCGGTGCTGTTCGTGGGTAGGAAAGGAGTAGACTAAAATCTTGGATCCAACGGGCTATCAGCCTGTGGAGGTGCGAGATGAAACAGGTCCGCAGGTATTCATTTTCAGGCCGTATGGGGTTTGGCATTGGCAAAGTCTGGCGAAATTTAATCTCCAAGATGGTTAGCTCTCAAAGCTCGTCTCAACGACCACGTAGACATTTTTTGGTGATGGCAGGTGGAAAGTTGCTTTGCTTGCTTGGTCTTGCTGCCGTAGCTCTCACTTTCTCTTTGCTGATCATCACTAACTTAGTAGTAGCTTTGATCCGCAGCTGGTGGGAGACGGCCGAACCTATGGCAAATCGAGAAGAGTCAGTCCCAGATGCGTTGGGTGCTGACTTCTATATCGGCGATTACGATAGCAACGGCCATTACATAGGTGATTTTAAGTCACCTGATTGATTTCTTGCTGGCGCTCGTCAATTGCGCTGTGCCTTTGCTTGCGGCGTCGGTTGCATTTTTGCCCCCGTTTGCCAGCATGCTCTGAATCCCATTACCGACGGCATAGCCTGCCCAGCTCATAGTGCCGACGAATAAAGCTGGTAGGACAATGAACATCGCCCCCATGACGTACTCAATCACCTGCGCGGTGACCGTCCCATCCATGAATCCTGCCGTTGGTAATGTTAAAAGCGCCTGGTCTGTGGCAGAGACCTGACGGTACAGCGTGTCGAGCATACTCGAGTCGATCCAGCGGGCCAGCTCCCACCAAAACGTCAGCATGTGCAGGGTGAACAGCGCGAAGGTGATCGTCATCAACGCTTTGAGCTGATAGGTACTGATCAGCAGCACCAGCGGCAGGCAGATGATCGTACCCATGATTAGAAAGGCCTGCACCATGGGCAATGCAGCGCGTAGCGCATTCATCGCCGGGAAGTTGCTGAACGAGCCCAGAGCCAGGCCGGTATTGGTGGCGAGGTTGTTGAGCCCCTGCGTCAACGAGCCACCTCGGGCACTGCTGCCGTAGTCCTGGAACACCTGACCAGGCGCCATGCTCAATGACTGCTGGCGCGGGCTCACCAGCTCACGCAGGGTGGCATCTTCGATTTCGGTGGAACTCCGCCCGGTCAGCCAGCCGCGCAATTGCGTGATCAGATTGGGATCGACCTCGGCGACCAGGCGATCGCGCAACCCGACCGTGGCATCGCTCCACCACTGCTTGCAGGTTGGGTAGCCCGCACCGTTGTTCAACCGGGGCAGGGAGGTGTCCCGCGTCTCGTCATATGGCCAATCAATCCGGGGCGTGCGCGAGCGATCCGTGTCGTAGTAGCCCGGTGTGTCGAGCAAATACGTCGAACCAATCCAGGACGCATCGTAGCTCTGCGAATCGTCCAGCTCGGGACGGTTGGTAAACAACCGCGAGCGTGAAAAGCCGTAGCAGTCGCGGGTGAAGTCGGCTACTTCCTGCAGCAGTACCTGGTCATTGATCCGCGAGCTGTCGATCTCCATCCGCATCGCACGAATGTCGGGTGCGCAGGGGATCGACGCCGTGGCGGCGGCGGTGATGCCCTTGCTCAGGGCATGCACCAGGTACCACCACACCGGCACGTTGGCGGATTTCTCGCCAATGGTGTTGAAGGTCAGGCCCCAGGCTGTGTCGGCGGGCTTGGCCATCGACACCCCACAGCGCTGGCTCGCCGCATCGTCGAAGGTCACGGAGGACAGGTTCAACGGGAAAAACGGCATGCAGCCAAACAGGATGACGATGTAGCTCATCCACAGCCGATTCTCGACGCGGGGGATCGACAGCAAGCCCTTGTTGCCCTCGTCGGCCCCCTGTTGGCGGGCGGATAACCACTCCTGCAGGATGATCGCCCCAAACGGCGCAGCGAACAGCCCGGTGTCCGCCAGCGTGTTCCAGATGCCGTTGTTGATGATCCAGGCCAGCAGCGACAGGTAGTACTCAAGGTAGCTGTTGGTGCTCATGTTCATGGCTGCACCTCACACGCGCGAGAGTTCGACCAAGATGATCGAACTGAAGCCGATCAGGCCCAAGCGCAAAAGCCGTTGCTGGTCTTCCAGGTGCGGCTGCAAGCGGAGTGCTGCGGTCCAGCCAGCGAGGATCAGGCTGTACAGCAGGGCTCGCCAGTAGGCGAGATACGGCGTACTCCCCCGTGCCTCCTTGATCCATTCCAACTGGGGGCTGCTCAATTGCAGCGCCATCGAGGCAATCAGCAACATGACCATCACGACGCCTAGGATCAGCAGGCCCCGAACGACCGAGCTCCTCACAGAAAACGGCATCATGGCGTGCTCCTTCCCTGATCCGCTCGCTGCAGGCGGTCTGGGCGTGGATCGCGCTGGTCGATATTGCGTGAGGCATCGGCGCCGCCTGCGTGGCGATCGAGGACCAGACTGGCGGTGTTGGTGGCCAAGGCTTGGCGCACCTGCAACTCGGTTTGCAGCAAGCGGATCTCGCGTTCCAGTGTTTCGACGCTGCTGTTGAGGGCGGTGGTAGCGGGCTGTGCCGACGCCACATTGGGTTCGTGGCTGCCGGCCAGCAGCGTGCGCTGCAGCAGCATCGCCTTGTAGATCACGCTCGACAGCGCGGTCTCGCTGGCCAGGCGCCGGGCCAGCAGGTTCTGGTCGGGGTCATCGCGCAGGCCCTCGATGACGCCGCGTGAGACCTGCAGTAACGGGCTGGAGACTTTGCCCAGGTTCTCTGGAGTAGGTTCCTCAGCGCCCGACAGCATGCGCTGTAAGCCTTCGAGGTGCTGGGTGTAGGTTTCCTGGATTAATGGCGTGAGACCGGCACCCGCGCTGACGCGCAACGTCTCGCAGTCATCACAGGTCTTCACCTCAGTTTCTCCGAGCACTCGAGTAGCCCACTCAGCGGCCTCTTCGGGACTCGACCAGGCTTGGCAGATCGCGCCATTCTGACAACTTGAGCCGACGGCCGAGGTTTCTTCGACCGAGCGGTTGTGCAGCAGGTTGTATCCCGCCTTGACCACGTCCGAGGTCACCTGGATCGGCGCCTGGCTATGGCCGCCGGCCTTGTGCCCGCCGACCCAGCTGACACCGTTGTTGCCGTTGTTGGATTCGGTGTCTTTCACCGCCGTAACGGCATCACCGTCAGACTGCTCCAGGTTGTGCTGCATTTCCTGGTTCTGCGCCAGTGCTCCCCAACCGGCCTGATCCACCTTGTCAGCCATCTTCGCCGCCATCGCCTGGCAGGTGAGCTTGGAGCGGTCAAAGTCGATCCGCCCCTGGAGCACGCCGTTGCTCAGCAGCTCATACAGCCCGGGATTGGCGCGCTGGATGATCATTGCCGGCAGCGACATCACCGCCTGGGTGGCGTTCTGGATGACGTTGCCCATGATCTGCTGAAAGCCCTGTGTGGCCCCATTGAGCTGGTTCTGTAGGGTGTTGGAAAGGTTCATGTTTCCGCACATCATGTTCGCGCGCCAGGACAGGCCAACGCCGAGTCCGCTGGGGCGGTAGAGCGAGGAGGGCGCGCCTGCCGCCGATCCGCCACCGATGGTGTACATCACCCGGTCGTCCAGCACCTGCGCTTGGTCGCCCAGGTGGTAGCCACTCTCGGCGGCGTGACCAGCGGCGCACACGAAAAGACATACCAATCCGAACGAGAGGGTGTTCATCACTGGCCTCCATCAAAGTCGATGCTGAACAGGAAGGTCTGGCCCATGCGTTGGCAGCACCTGTACGGGCGCCACAGCGACCAGGCGTAGGCGCCCTCGACACTCTGGAGGGTGGCGCTGGGGAAGATGGCGCAGGTGCTCTGCACCATCGGTGCGAGTAACTGCCAGCGGTGATTGTTGATGTTGTTCTCCATCACCGGCTGCGGCGGCCAATAACCGGGAGCTGGCATTGGCTGCAGCGGCAGATAGACGTGCGGCTGGCCGGCACGGGTGATGAAATCGCTGGCGCGCTGTGCCATCACCGCGGCGGCTTTGAAGTCGTCGGGCTGTACCAGGAAGCCCTGGCGTGGGTAGACGCTGCCCCACATGTTGCCGAGGGCCTGGCTCCCGATTTCGCGCATGCCTGGGATCAGTGCCTGCGGATAAACGGACTCGGGAACGGCGTGACGCCAGGCCAACGGATCTAGCGTGCTGAGATAGTAGGGCGTAAGCGGCACCGCCCCGCTCGGACACGCATAGCCGAAACTGTGGGCCAGGGCCGTCAGGGCTGCGCCGCCGGGATGCCCGATGCCGTCGACATTCTTGAAGCGGGGCAGATTGTTGCGCTGCGGCGAGGGCGTGAGCAGGTTGCCCCCGCCTTGCGACAGGGGGGTGGGCGCCGACAAGGCAGACATTTCGCCCCAGGGGTTACTGCCGGTGTCGGAATAGCTCGACACCACCAGCTCTGGAATGAAGTGCCGGACCTTAGGTGAGATTCGCACCGTGCAGCCGAAGGGCGTACACAGCAGCCAGTAGCAGATCCCGACGATTCGGTACTCCAGACACTGCAGCGACGCGACCGAGGCAATGATGGCGGGGGTGGTCAGTGCCAAGCATTGTTCGGTGAGGAACATCGTGAGAGATGCGGCAAATATCCGCTTGGCATTTCCGCGTCTGCTGCTGCGATGTGCTCCGGAGTGCCGACCTAGAGAGACAGATCTGTCTAATGAGTCTTTCATAGCTATACCCAGCACCTAATCGATGTAACGACGACGGCGTTGTTGAGTGTCTGAGGTCTGACTCACGCTGTGGACCAACTAAATGAGAGCCGAAGCATCGTTTTTGCAGGTTCTCAAGCCAGCGTAACGTCCGAACCTATGTCGGGGCATAGGCAACGAAGGCAAGCTGTTTTAGGGATAAGCTTTATTACTGAAAGGGGAGAAGGCGTGGTTGCTATGGGCACGCACCTGGAACACTGGTCTAGAAACCTGCGGGTGGTGACACTCGTGCTTTTGCTTGCTGCGCCAGGGGCTGACGCCGATCTATTTAATGATATCCCTGGAGCACGCTCCATTGGGGCAGGCGAGTTTCGCTGGTTTGGCCTTGCCATCTATGAGGCTCGTCTGTGGAGCCGCCATCCCAAGCCGACGCTAGACACCGCTTTGGCCCTGGAGGTCACGTTCCTGCGTGATGTCAGCAGAGCCACGCTTGTCGAAATGCTTCAGGATGAACTCCGCCGACTGGGCGGCGACGAGCTTAGGGAAGAGCAATTGGCGAAATGGAGCTTTGAGATGCGCAGGGCGTTTGACGATGTTCGGGCGGGGCAGCGGCTGACTGGGGTGTACCTGCCTGGGCGCGGTTGTCGTTTCTATGTGAATGATCAACTGAGCCGAGAGGTGCTTGACCCTGACTTCGCCCGAGCATTCTTCTCCATTTGGCTAGATGGCAGAACACGTTTTCCAAGGTTGCGGCGCGCGTTGCTGGGCGTTTAACGAATCCGAACATGCGATGGGGCGATGGGGGACAATCAGAGGAGTGCCTTATGACCAGTTGATTAGCGATTTATTTCGGAAATGGCAGCTGGCGTTGACCTCTTGTCAGACGGTACCCTTCAAAGCCTGTGTACGCGGTTGCGAAATGGGGGGCATTCGCTATCGTGGCATTACACGCTCCGTATAAAACTAAAGTTATAGGAGGCGACATGAGAATTCGCGGTGATGTGTTTTGGGATTGGGCGGACCCAACGCTCTATCATCGCACTCATGACGAGACTCTGGACGACGGAACCTTCATCGAAGTCCAGGTGCGATTGTCGCGTACCGGCAGTACGCAAATGTTCATTGGCGTATACGCGCCACAGGGCATGGCGGTACATGAAGAAGCTTTTGACTCGCGGCCCGGCGAATCGATGACGCGGGCGCTGGCATGGGGCGTTGGGCGTGCCAGACGGATAGCTCTCGAACATCCTTCCACCGGTGACAGCATTCGATCGAAACAAGGCTGAGTGCCGGTTCACCTCGCTGAGGACGCGTGCTGTTGGATTACGGCTTTATACCCCGTCGCCGATCAATTTCCGCCGCGATGCTCAGGGCGGCTTCCAACTCAGTAATGCGCTGTTCTTCCATCAGTCGCCAACGTTGAGCCTTTTCCTCGGGTTCGGTCATGGCCAGGGCGAGGTACAGGCTCGGCGGGACTGCACGAAACAGCGTTTCCAACTGCTTCGACAAGACCACCCCCTCGGTGTACTTGCCCGAAGCCTTGCTCGCTGACAGCAGCAGGGTCTTCTGTGCTGGCGTGAGTTTCTTGAAGCGTGCGATTTCCTCGATTTCCGCCGGTGGCATGTTCAGGCAGATCCACCACTCGATCATGTTGAGCATGGTCTGCGCCGCGTCGGGGAAGTCAGCCAAGTTCTGCGTTGCTAGCCAGAACCAGGCACCGAGCTTGCGCCACATCTTGGTGCCCTTGACCACGAAGGGCGCCAGCAGCGGGTTTTTGGTGATGATGTGGCCTTCGTCCGTAACCATGATGATCGGACGACCGAGGTACTGGTCGCGTTCGGCCAGGTTGTTCACGGTGTTCATCAGGCTGATGTAGCTGATCGACATCTGCGCTTCATAGCCCTCGCGGGCATAGGTGGCGAGGTCGACGATCGTGACATCGCTTTCCGGCCAGGGTGTGCCAGGTCGGTCAAACAGCGCACCCTCAAAGCCTTGGCAAAACAGGTCGATGGACTCGGCCATTTCCTGCGCGCGCTCACGACGCTTGTCGGGCAGGTGGGCGTCGCTGGCCACCGTGCGAAGGGCATCCCGCACGTGGCGGGTCATGACCTGCTGGTCGCTGGCCGCACAGTGCCTCGCCGCGTCGAGGATGCATTCGCGAATGAGGCTACGGTCTGCTCGGGTGAGGCGGGCCTCTTCCTTGGCTTCGCCACCGGTGATCATCAGGCGGGCGGTGATCTCCAGCTCGCCCAGCACATCGCGTTGCTCGTCACTGCCCGAAATGTCTTCATCCAGGTCTTCGGTTGACAGACTGGCGACCTGGTCGGGGCGCTCGATCAGCCGGCGGGCATCGGCGAAGGGGGCCAGGCTCAAGCCGCTGCCCGGTTTGAGTTGGACCTTGTTCACGGTCAGGCCGAGGGTGGCGAAGTAGTCGCCCTGCAGGCCGAAGGAGTTGCCGGCTTCGACGATGAACAGGCGCGGCCGGTACACCGCCATAACCTGCATCAGGATCGAAACCAGGGTGGCCGACTTGCCGGCGCCAGTCGGGCCGAACAACAGCAGGTGGCCATTCATGGAGCGGTCGAAGCGTGACAGCGGGTCGAACGACAGTGGCGCGCCACCCCGATTGAAAAAGGTGATGCCTGGATTGCTGGTACCAATGCTGCGGCCCCACAGGGGCAGCAGGTTGGCGACATGCTGGGCAAACAACAGCCGGGTGTACCAGTTGCGCGTGTCGCGGGCGGGGTTGTAGACCATCGGCAGCCAACGCAGGTAGCTGTTGCAGGCGGCCACTTCATCGCCCTCGCGCACCGGCTGCAGGCCGGCACCGAGCAGCACATTGGCCGCCTGGACTGAGCGCTGGCGCAGTTGCTGTACATCGGCGCCGCGTAGGTACAACGCCAAAGTTCCGCGGTACAGCTTGTGCTGACGGCCGATCAGCGCGCGGGCCTCCTCCACGTCCTGGCGGGTCTGGGTCGAAGCCAGGTTTTCGCCGATGGCTTTGCGCGCCAGGCGGTTGAGCTGCTCCTCAAGCACATCCTGGGGCGTAATCACCAAGGTCAGGCTCAGGATGGCCTGCTCGGGCAGTTGATCGAACAAGGCATTGAGCGCTTCGCCCTTGCGGGTTTCGCCGGTCAGCTGGCCGATATGGGGTGGTCTGCGCAGTTTGTCGACCAACATCACCGCGTGCGGCTGCTGATCGAAGTACCACAGCCCCAGCTCGCTGTCCGAGCGTGGCTCCTGAAAGAACAGCCGTTCGGCAAAGTCGTGGTCGAACGGCAGCGATAGGCCATCGCCGGCATCGGTCTCCGGGTAGGGCACCCGTCGATAGAACGCCGCTGGTGATTCACCTGTGAGAGTCGGGGCCGGATTGAACCAGGGCAGTAACCAGGCGTAGAAGTCACGTCCGGTCAGCTGACGAGGATTGACCCCGCAGGCCTGCAACGAGGCCATCAGGCGATCACAGGTTCTTTCCAGCAGCTGAGCGGGTTTTTGCCCGTCGTCGTCGGCCTGGTCACCGAGCCAGCGATAGACCACCAGCCGAATCCGTCGATTGCTGCCGCGCCAGGGCAGGTGCGACACGACATGGTCGTCGAACAAGCCGCCTGGCTTGGCAATGGCATCGAGGTGGTGTTGCATCGAGGCGAGGAAAGCTTCAGTGAAGGGGGTGCCTGTCGCCCGTGGTGCCACGTACTGGTCCAGGCGCTCCAGGTACGGGGAAAAATCACTGTCGTCCTGGCAGAAGAACTGCACCACCCAGGGTGCCTGATCGAGCTCGTCGAAGCTGTCCTGCAGCGCATCTTCCAGTGCATCGCGCGCCGCCATCAGCCACTCGGGTTCACGGCCTTCGGTGCCGATCGGCTGCAACTCGAACACGGCGCCGACCGAGCGGTTGTCGTCGAGCAGAAAGCACTGCTCCTCCTCGAGGTATTCGACCCAGGGCAAGTGGTCGGTGAAGCTGGGGTTGTGTGCGTACTGGGCGGCTTCATCCGCGCGCGTTGCTCGCCGGCGCTGTGCCGCGCGCCAGGGCTGCCAGCGCGGCGACGTACGATCTGCATCCTCGTCCATCACAGATCGTCCAGGCGTTCGCCGGGCAGTGCGTACTGGACCTTCTCGTACAGCGGGAACACGGTCGAGTAACCAGGCACCGGCGTCTGCTGCGTGCCGGCCAGGTGCGGGTAGACGTACATCACTAGGTCGGGATTAGGCAGGCGTGGGAACTGGGTGCGGATCTCGTTGGCGGCTGTGCGGGTGTAGGCGCTCTGGTCCTTGATCAGGCGCTCGGGGTCGAGCACTGGCCGGCGCAGTTCGCCGCGAGCCTCCTGCAACTGTTGCTGCGTGCCGACCGCGCCGCCGCTGTTCCAGATATCCAGCATGGTGTGATCGCCGTGGGGCAGCATCTCGTCCTTGCTGGTGGTGCAGCCTGCCAGGTGCAGGGACAGCAGCAAGCTAATCCAGGTCCAGTACCGAAACGGATGGGCGTTCATGATTCACTCTCCGGCCTTTGGGTTCGTAGTCGATGCTGATTTCGTGATCCAGGTGCAAGGCCACCTTGGCTCCCGGCGGGACGTAGATGGCGGCGAAGGCTTCACCGTAGAGCTTGTTGATCCAGTCACGGATGTCGCCGATGCCACCGCTGATGACCGAGCTCAGCGCGCTGTTACCGCTGTTCTGGCTCAGTCCCAAGCTGCCGCTGCCCGAGGTGATGAACGAGGTGTTGGTCTGTTCACTGCCCAACGCTGCCGCGAAGCCGGCACCGGCTGCGGTGATCAGGCTCTGGCTACCCAGGTACTGCTGGGCGTTGGAGCGACGTTCACCGGCGATACAGGGAATGCCGTAGGGGTCTGAGATGTAGCCCAGGCCGCCGCGGATCTTCTCGGTGTCCGAAGTCTGGGTACTGCTACGGTTGCGGCTGACCAACTTCTGTGGCTGCGGCACCGTGCGGACGGTGCCATCGCTGAAGACAAAGGTGATCGACTCGACCTGGCCGCGTACACAGGACAAGGTCCAGTCGCCTGCCGCGGTACCGTTCATGACCGCGCCAACCACGTCAGGCAGGTCGATGCCGTTTGCGGTGAGGTTGTCCGGCCCCACCAGCACCTTGAACGGGTAGGGATCATTCACTGTGCCGTCCACTGGCACCCGGCCAATCAGCGCGGTCATGGCGATCGAGCCCATCAGGGTCGAGTTCTCTGGGATGGTGTAGACCGGCTTGGTGCCTTCGGCCCGATCCTGGGTGTTCTCCAGGTCGCGCTCGCCCTTGGCCACGGCGCGCAGATGGTCTTGGCTCCGGTCGATGGCGTTGTTGTCCAGGCCATGTAGATCCTTGAACTTCGACGTGAGCGTCGATAACGGACCCTCAGCTTCGCTGGCTTTCTCCTGGCCAGCACGTGAATTGGATGGCTCGATCCACTGCAGCGCATCCGCCGGTGGTTGTGCCTCGGAGAATTGTTGTTCGTCACCCGGCTCGAGTCCAAAGCCCACGGGTACGTCGGGGTTCGCGGTCGGTTTGCTGGTGAGTTGATCCTTGAGCCGGGACAGTAAACCCTGGGTCTCTCGGTGCTGTTGCTCGGCTTTTTGCCGAGCATCGTTCGCCTGCTGGCGCTGTTCGGTGACCTGCTGGGTGACACTGCTCAGGGTGCTCTGAATGCGACTGTCGATGTTGCCTTCGCGCGTGCGCAGGCGGTTGTTCTCGGTCTGCAGGGTCTCGTTGCCTTTCTTCAGCGACAGCATCTCGCTGCGCATCGCCTTGACCTGGCCAATCAGCGTTGCCACGGTGTCACGCGGCGTGTCGCCGGCAATGCCGAGGGCCTTGGCCTGGTCCGGGCTAAGGACGGTGTTCTCGGGATCATGGGCAGGTTGAGCATCCGGCGCCGCCACCCAGGATCTACCGATGATCAGCACAATCCCCAGCAGGACTGCTGGTACCAGCCATTTCAGCAAGCCGTTAGCTTTCATGATCGGCGGCCTCCGGTGCAGGTGGTGGCAGCAGCAGTGCGTGCTTCAGGTCGCCACCGCGGGTGACAAGGTATGCCACGGTGGTGTCTTCAGGTGTGCCGACGTGCCCCAGGTACTCGTGCTGGAAGGTGGCGGCATACAGGGTGGCCTGCAAGTGACGCGGGTCCAGGGTCACCTTTCCCGGCCCACGGTTGACGATCTTCACCGCCGTTACCCAGTAATCACCCAGCCGCCAGACGGCGAGCCCCTTGATGGCCACGTGTTCGGTCGGTAGCAGTGTGCTAAACCCAGAAGACTTGTCCAGTGGGACCCGACGCACACCAGGCAAGGGCGCCACAGTTCGCAGCGGCGCATAAAGGTTCTGCGCGGCATAGCGAGTCAGCACCACCGGTACCGGCGTCGCTGCAGGCGCTGCGTCCGGCGCGGTGTCCACATCTGGCGCCTGCGCTTGGGCAACAATCTTGACCGGCTCCAGCGCCTCGCTGCCCTCAAGAGCTTCGATGTCGACCAGGATGATGTCCCCTGACTTCACCGACTGCAGCTGGAGGCGGGTAGGGGGGATGGCTTCCGAGGCACGCAGGTACACCGTCCCGCCTACCGATTGCACGCGCAACTTGCTGGTGATCGCACTGGGCAATCCGACGCGGACATCCTCATCCAGCATCAGGATACGTTCCTGACCCACCGTCAGCGGCACGGCCAGCGGCAGGCGGTCCCAGTATTTGACCTCGACGGCAACTGCGGCTGAACACCACGCGGCAAGCGAGACCAGCATCAGGATCAAGACACGCATCATCATGCACCTCCAGGCAGTGTCAGCTTCTGCGGTGTGCCTTCGTAGCAGTCCAGGGCCAAGCCCCACTTGTTGTGCTCGGGATCGACGTCGAAGCGCACGACACGCAGGGGGTAGCGTACGACCACGCGCTTCACCGGCTCGGCGGCGTAGTACTCGTCGGCATTGAGGTCGAGCTTGACCAGCCAGCTGTGCTTATCCAGTTGCTTCACCCGCAGGTCGGGGTCATCGCTGTAGCCACGACCCAGCACCTCGTACACGCCGCGCACGCGGCCACGCAATTCGCCGGCGGCTTTGCGGTACTCGAAGTCGCCATCGAAGAAGGTTTTGCAGGCTGGCGTCAGGTAGGGCTGCAGGGTGAAGATGGCACGGTGGTAGTCGACTTCGCCGTCGGTGGGCCAGCGGTTGAGCTGGCCGAAGATGTACAGGGCGAAGGCATAGATGTTCTCGGGCGGCACGTCCCACCATTTACGCGTGCTGCCGGAGCGCAGATCCGGCGGCACATGAATGGTCAGTTCGGAAGGCGCAGACTGCCAGCCGTACCAGAGCCCGGTGCACAGCAGCGCTAGTATCGCTACCGCCAGGCGGAGGCTGAGGATATGCGCCTGCTGCGCATCCACCTTATTGCTGAAGCGGCTCATGGGGTGGGCCTCGTATGTCGGCGCGTACGGCGGACCGTCCACGGGCCGGAGTGCATTATCAGGAGCTGAGAGCCGACGCCCCAGTGCACGGCCAGCTGCCACTGCAGGCTTCGGTACAGCCAAGTTTCGGGACGAGCACGCTTGGCCCGGCGCAGCAGCTTGCCGCCGCCAAGCAGCACCAGCGCCATGCACAGGAACATACAAGTGGGCAGGGTCGCGATGGAGGCGGTGGCCACCGCCAGCGGCCCGCCCAGAATCAGGCCCAGCATGGCACCGACGATCAGCGCGACCCACATCTCGTCGTTGGTGAGGCCGCGCATGACGGCCGGATCACGGTTGAGGCGTTCCGGCAGAAAGGTCAGCGTGCCGTCAGGCAGGGTGGCAGGGACGTCGGACATGGCGGCCTCACAAGATCGTCGCGGCTTTGGTCAGGAACCACAAAATCACCACCACCAACAGTGCGCCGACGCCGACCACGGCGCCGAGGTCTTTCCAGGTCTTGCGCTGGTTCTGCACGTCGGCGTAGACCGTGAGTGAATGCCAGGCTACGCCGAGGAAGGCGAGGGTGGCGATCAGCAGTCCGAGCAGGATACCGCCGTCGTAGGCGTAGTTCTTGATGGTGTCGATCAGGCCCGAACCTTCACCGCGCGAAGGAGCTTCCATGGTTGGCAGATCAGCCCTGGCCAGCGTCGAGCTCAGCAGCACCCATCCGCCGAACAGGGCTTTTGTACAGGTTGCCCGCAGCAGGAGCGGCGGAACAAGGAAGTGACGGGAGAGTTTCATGGCAGAGTCTCCTGGTTACGACAGCATGAAAAACATCAGCACGATCAGTGCTAACGCCAGGCGCAGCGTGCTGCCGCCAAGCGCGCCGAAATTGAGGTTGCCGGCCGCCCAGCCGCGGTACCCGGTCCACAGCGCCCAAGTGCACCAGAGCAACGCGAGCACTAGCACCGAGGAGCGCCACAACACCGAACTGAGCTGCGGGGTAAATCCGGCCACGGCGGAGAATGCGCTGAGTTGGGCGTCAGTCATGCTCATCGGAGGAACTCGAGTGAGGCGCTTCAGCACGGTACTGACCAGCCAGCTCGACCAAATCAGCTGGTTGCGCGCGGGAGGGCGACACGTATTGTTGGATGCCTTCGCGCATACGTGCGAGGTCTGCCGCAAACCGTAAATAGTCGAAGCGATAGCGCGCGCCATCGATGTTTTCAGAGCCGCTTTTCGCACGATCGGCCAACTGGTCGATGGCCGTGAATTGTCGTTGAATGAGTCCCAAATCCGAGCGCTCGCGGCTTTCCTGTGCAACCGCTGGAAGGTTTACTAGGCACATCACAAGCAATGGGAAGGCATACGTCCTCATGGCGAGCTCCAGAGCAATCTCTGGTTGCCACCATCATTGCGCGGGCGAGCTGATGCACGAATTAAAAGGATTCTCGGTCTGTCGTTTTCTGCCGAGATAGCGCAGACGTCGGGTGAGCCTGGAGTGAAGTATCAAGGGGGATTCGAATCTGCTAGCGCTGCGGGCTTATTACGAGCGCTGCAGCGAGCGTTTTAAAGACTAGCCCGCCATCAGTCAGAGAATGACAGCTCCGCCTGACGTACGCTTGGAGCGCGTGCGGTCATTTTCCTTCGGGGATTGCGTGAGCTGGCCGGCAACGGATCCGCAGGTACATCGTCCCCTAAAGTCGCCTGTAACCCTGGAATTCGGCCCTCTGACTGAAGTGCTCGAATCTCTTTTTGGGTTCTGGCCAGCAACTCATTTGCCGTCTGCCCCGTATCCTCGCTCAGTGTCAACGCCATCAGTGTCAAAGGGCTCATGTCCAATCGCTCGCTGAGCTGTTCAAGTTTGTCCAGCGTGAGGCTTGATCTACCGGTTTCGAGCTTGGACAAGTAGGTGCGGCTGGTCGTGTCGGCAAATCCGCGCTGGGTGATGTTGCGCTGGTTGCGTAGCACCCGAAGCACATTGGCAAACGATGATTTTAGTGTCATTGAGTTACCTAAGACATAAGGCAGGTATAGCGACCTTGTCGTCTCATCGAAGTTGATTGGCGCAAATGACTGGACGCGACCGCTGCAACGAGCATTCTTGGCTTGTGGTAGATCGGCCCTCAACAACCTGCGTCATTGAACAACTTGGGTGAGCAATTTAAGTCGCCCCCCGGTTACAGCGTCATGTCTACGCGATTCACGGTTTTTCGGTAAGCTGAATTTGCGTAACGGTGCCGTCGTTCGATTCTCGTCCGGACGCGTGTAGTTTGTCGATAATTTGTCGCGCGAGTGCATGGTAGAGCGAGACAGGTGAAATCCAGCCCGAGATGGCGGTAGCCATCAGTGTGGTCGCGAGCATGGGTATGGCAAGGTCGGGGCTGTGGGTCAGTTCGAGGACTATGACGGAGGCAGTGAGCGGTGAGCGTGTCACGCCGGCCAGATAGGCCCCCATACCCAGCAATGCACATGCTTGCGGGTCAACATCGGGTATCAACGACAGTAGTGGCGCGAACGCCGCGCCTATGCTCAGCGAAGGTGAAAACAGCCCGCCAGGAATACCGGAGAGGTAGGACACGACGTTGGCCAGAAACTTCCACAGCAAGAAACCTGGATCGGTGACGGGTTGTGCCTCAAGCAGGGCGCGCGTTTCTTCATATCCGGTACCGAATACGTGATTACCGGAAACCAACCCCAGTATTGCCAGCGTAAAGCCGCAGAGCGCTGCGAAACGGACTGGGTATCGACTGCGCAGCCCGCAGACACGGCCGAGGATGCCCTGATCGGTGGGCAGCACCAGCTTCGCGTAAAAACCTCCCAGCAACCCGCCCAGTGCTGCGCATGCAGGGACCACGCTCCAACCCCATCCAGTTGGCATCCGTCCACCGATTTCGCCAAAGTAGGCGTAGTGTCCCATCAGGCCCAGTGTCACGACGCCGCCAATCAGCACTGCCGTTAGCACCAGTCCGCTGAAACGTTGCTCAAACGTGCGGCTCAATTCCTCAATGGCAAAGACCACCCCGGCCAATGGCGTGTTGAAGGCTGCGGCAATGCCTGCGGCGCCGCCGGCGAGGATCAGTCCAGCGATCGTGCGTCGCCCATGCAGGCCCAGCTGGCGGCCGAAGGCATACAAAACGGCGGCCCCGATATGAACGGTTGGGCCTTCCCGTCCTACCGAGCCCCCAACCAGGAGTGCTCCGAGGGTCAGGCTCATGCGTGCAGCGGCGACTGGCAGTGAAAGCAATCTGGCTCGTAAACGGCGGGAGGGCATTTCAAGGGCGGCGATGACTTGGGGAATGCCGCTGCCTTTGGCATTTTCAAACCAGCGCTGTGTCAGCCACGCCAGCAGCGCGAAACCGAAGGGCGTGATCAGCAACGGGGACCAAGGCGCCCATTCAAGCAAGCGCCTGAACGACGCGAACGCTGCGTCGGCCAGCCACGCGAATGCCAACGCCGCCAGCCCGACCAGAAGTGCGCCTATCCAGAATGCCAGGCGTTGTCGCCATTCTCGCCAGAATGAAGTGCTAGAAGAGGGGGTGGCGCTTTTCAAGTCGGCCATTGCTTGTCATGTGATTGGACAAACGGAGAGTATGGCGTGATTTGTTGAGCTGGCATACCCGACCGAAGTGGTACTCACGCACAGTCTGGCAGGCGAGTCATCTCGCACCTGCCAGACATCCGCCGTTGCGTTATGACGTCGACCGGACTTCGCCAGGTGAAGAGTTGTTGCGTATGGCGATGACACCCCAGGTCAAACCCAGCGCTGCGGCGATGACAGAAGCGGACAACACCCCCAGTTTGGCGGCGCCGAGCGCTGCAGGATCAACGAATGCAAGGTTGGCAATGAAGATCGACATGGTAAAACCTATGCCTGCCAAAAGACCGATCAACATGATGCCGCGCCAGTTGACCTCGGCCGGGAGTGCACACCAGCCCAATCGGACCATCAACCAGCTGACGCTGACGATTCCCAACGGTTTGCCAGCGACCAGGGCGACGGCCACGGCCATCATTACCCAGCGGGATGTTTCGGCGGAAAGGTCAGCGCCCGACAGGCTCACCCCAGCGTTGGCCAGGGCGAACAACGGCATGATGCCAAATGCCACCCAAGGGTGCAGCAGGCCTTGTATGCGTACTACCGGAGGTACCAGTTCGCGTTGCGCTGAGCGCAGTCGTTTCAACGGGTCCATCAGGTCGCTGGCATCCTTCTCGGGCGCCTTGGCATTGCCCAGCAGCTCGCTGGTAAAGCGGCTGACAGCATCCAACGGACGCTCACGCATGGGCATCGCCGTTACCGGGGTCATCAGACCTAGCACGACACCGGCAAGCGTCGGGTGAGCACCGGTCATCAGCATACCCAGCCAGGTAATGGCGCCCGGGAGGATGTAGGCCCATGCGCTACCCACGCCGATTTTCTGCAATCCCATGACCAGCAATATGCCAAACGCAGCCACCGCGAAGCCGCTGTAATCAAGGCCGCCCGAGTAGAAGAGGGCGATGATCAGCACTGCGATAATGTCATCGATTATCGCCAGTGCCAGCAAGAAGACGCGGACATTGGAAGGAATCGATTTGCCAAGCAGTGCCAGTACACCCACGGCAAAAGCGATGTCGGTGGCTGTTGGCACGGCCCAGCCTTGTTGTTCCTGAGGGGCATGGCCAAAACCTAGGTAAATGAGCGCAGGGACGGCCACACCGCCGATGGCCGCCGCCATCGGTAAAGCGGCTTGGCGCAGGCTGGCAAGTGCCCCCTCATGGATCTCACGACGGATCTCCATGCCGACCACCAGGAAGAAGATGGTCATCAAGCCGTCGTTTATCCAGAAATGCAGGGATTGGGCGTAGATCAGCGAACCGATGCCGAGTGTCAGCGGGGTGTGCCAAAGATGCTCATAACTTTCTGCCGCTGGAGAGTTCGCCCAGACCAGCGCGGCGAGTGCGGCCACCAGAAGGACAATGCCGCTGACGGCTTCGATGTGGAGAAAGCGTTCAAAGTTGGCAAAGGCCCGTTCGGCCAATTCCTGGGCGCGAGGCAATTCTTTCCGGGGCATAGGCGCAGTGGCTCCCGCATGGCGGCCCGACCAGCGCTGTTGTTTAACCTGCCTCACTGCGCCGTGCAGCTAGCACCCGTGGAGAGTCTAACCAATCATGATGCTCAGATGAATGCTCAATTTGCGGTCAGTGGTTCAAACACTGTTTGTTGATGGGTGTTTGAGATTTTTTGTGGCGGGCGGTAGGGTTTAAAGTCAACTTAGAGCGGGCAGGTGCCGCCATCAGGTACTGCATTGGCTGCTGGTCTTGGATCAAGTCGCCTTGCTCGCCCCCTGTGCTCATCGCCTTACAAGGAGAACTGCCGCAATGACTGCAGCCCCGAAACCCAGGAGCACCCTCAATCCTCCCGTTTTCTACACCAGCGCGGTTTTGATCTTTCTTCTCGTGCTGTATGCCACGGCATTTCAAGCGCATGCGCAGGCGCTGTTCGAGCACGTTCAGACCTGGATCATTACCAATGCCAGTTGGTTCTACATCCTTACCGTAGCGTTGGTCTTGATCAGTGTGGTGTTCCTGGCCGTCAGTCGTTACGGTGATATTAAGTTAGGGCCCGATCACAGTGAGCCTGACTACCGGAAGAGCAGCTGGTTCGCCATGTTGTTTTCCGCCGGCATGGGCATCGGCTTGATGTTCTTCGGTGTGGCGGAGCCGGTGATGCATTTCACCACGCCTCCAGTGGGTGACCCTGGCACGGTCGCGGCGGCGCGCGAAGCCATGAAGATCACGTTTTTCCACTGGGGGCTGCATGCTTGGGCGATCTACGCCATTGTTGCACTGATTCTGGCTTACTTCAGCTTCCGCAACGGCCTGCCGCTGACCCTGCGCTCGGCACTCTACCCATTGATTGGTGAGCGTATCTACGGCCCCCTTGGTCATGCGGTGGATATCTTCGCCATCCTCGGCACGGTATTCGGCGTCGCGACCTCGCTGGGGTATGGGGTGCTGCAGATCAACAGTGGCTTCCACCATCTGTTTGGTCTGCCGGTCAGCCCGACGGTTCAGGTCATTCTCATTGCAGCCACGTGTGGGTTGGCAACGCTTTCGGTGGCCAGTGGGCTGGATAAAGGCATTCGCATTCTGTCCGAGCTCAATTTGAGCCTGGCAGTGATTTTGATGCTGTTTGTATTGATTCTTGGGCCTACCGTATTCCTGCTGCAGGCTTATGTACAGAACACCGGCGCCTACCTCTCGGACATCGTCAACAAGACCTTCAACCTCTATGCCTATGAACCGACTGACTGGATCGGTGGGTGGACGTTGCTGTATTGGGGCTGGTGGTTGTCTTGGTCACCTTTCGTAGGCCTGTTCATCGCTCGCATTTCACGTGGACGTACCATCCGTGAGTTCGTGTGTGGTGTGCTGTTCGTGCCTGCCGGTTTCACCTTGCTGTGGATGACGGTGTTTGGTGATTCGGCTATTCACATGATCCTCAATGACGGGATAAAAGACTTGGCCGCTGTCGTTGGGCAAGACAGCTCATTGGCGTTATTCGCTTTCCTTGAACACTTCCCGTTTTCCACGGTGATCTCGCTGATCGCGGTGTTGATGGTGGTGGTGTTCTTCGTAACCTCGGCAGACTCGGGGGCCTTGGTAGTCGATATGCTCGCGTCCTCCGGCCAGGGCCATTCCCCATTGTGGCAACGGATTTTCTGGTCGCTCAGCATCGGTGCCGTTGCCATTGCGTTGCTCTTGGCCAACGGCCTCAAAGCCTTGCAGACCGCCACCATCGCCAGCGCCTTGCCGTTCGCCGCCATCTTGTTGATTGCCATCTGGGGATTGTTCAAGGCCTTGAGCCTGGATGCCACCCGTCGCGGCTTGCGTAATCAGGCTCTTCCAGGTACTCGTCATACCCGGCAGCACCATGGTGGCTGGCAGCGCCGGCTGCGCAATATTGCCATGATGCCGCGCCGCGCCCATGTCACGCGCTTTATTGCCGAGGTGGTCAAGCCGGGCTGTGAAGAGGTTGCACTTGAGCTGCGCAAGCAAGGCTACGACGTCGCGGTGAATGAGCGGGATGATGGCCGTGTCACCCTCGAGCTGTCCCACGCTGGCGAAGGGCGCTTTCTCTATGAAGTCCGTCCACGCGCGTTCAACACGCCGAGCTTCGTCATGCGTGATACCGAAGACGGAACCGATGGCCGTAAGTATTTCCGCGCCGAGGTGCATTTGCGTGAGGGGGGGCAGGACTACGACATCATGGGCTGGAGTCGTGACGATGTGATCGGCGATATCCTCGATCAATACGAGCGACACTTGCATTATTTGCATGTGGTGAGTTGAGACTGGCCGCGTATTGCCCTGCATAAGGCGTCAGGGCAGTGCAGAGCGATCGTTAGCGGGCATTTAAAGCCGGCAGGGCCAGAAGTCAACGGCTGCAATATGCTTGGAGGGCGGACCTAGCCAGTGGGTAAGTGGCTGGCAGGAGCCCTCAAAGCACAGCTCATAATCTCCGGCTTCGGGCGTGCGCCCGGCGTGCAAGGGGTTCAGAGGCGGCAATTGGCGATGGTAATGCCAAACGCCATCTCGTAACTCGGCGTCGTCGGGTATTTCCATGCCAGCGCCGCTACCCCGTACACGTGCTTCTGTGAGTACCAACCCGAGGGGGGTGACGTGGTAATCCTCTTCCCAGCGAATTTTCTCGATCGTGTGCTGCCAGGCCAAAGTGAACGCTTGAACGGGCAGGCTGGCCCACACTACGCCAGCAAGCCCAAGGCATAGACCATTCATACCCTTTGCTCGGCTGCCGACCGATTTCGCCACCCATGCCAGCCCAATACCGCAATACCTAACGCGAATCCGATTTCATCCGTGACGGGCAAGGCCAGAATCAAGCAGACACCCGCTACGAAGGCCAGCAGGCGCTCCCACCAGGTCATGGACATCCGGAAGTGACCAATCGATGCGCAGCCCCAGAGCGTCACCGCTAGCACGGCCTTGATCACCATGTACAAAGTGGCGCTGAGGCTGTCGCCCTGCAGCATCAACGCAGGGTCGTAGACCGCCATGAATGGCACGACGAAACCAGCCAGGGCAATGCGGACCGCCCAGAAGCTGATCAGTAACCCTTTTTCCTTGGCAATGGGGGCGGCCGCGAAGCACGCCAGCGCGACCGGCGGGGTGAGGTCGGCCAGAATGCCGAAATAGAACACGAACATGTGCGAAACGATCAGTGGCACACCGAGCTCCAACAGGGCGGGGGCGGCGATGGAACTGGTAATGATGTAGTTGGGGATCGTGGGAATGCCCATGCCTAGCACCAGACACGTCAGCATGGTCAAGAGCAGTGACAGGAACAGGTTGTCGCGGCCGAGGTCGAGAATGTATCCCGCAAAGGTTGTGGCAAGTCCGGTCAGGGAAATGACGCCAATGATGACCCCCACCAGCGCACAAGCTATGCCCACCGGCACGGCATGCCGCGCACCCTCTGCCAGCGCCATTACACAGGCGCGAAGGGTAGCCCTGCCGCCTTGCACGAAGACGCAGGCGAGGGCAAGTGCGGCGATCACCAGCAGGATGACGCCGATACCCATGCGGAAAAAGCCGGAGCACAGTAGCCCCAATGCGACCCAAAAGGCCGCGCGTAGCCAGGTGCCCTGAGCGCGCAGGATGATGGCCGAACCAAGGATGACGATAGCCGTCAGGGCCAGGCCAACCATGCCTGAATAAAGGGGCGTACGCCCCGAGAACAGCAGCGCGACCAATATCACCAGCGGCACGAGCAGGAACCAGCGTTGGCGCAACGCGTCCCAGGCACTGGGGCATTCTTCGCGGGGCAGGCCATGCAGGTGGCTGCGTTTTGCCTCCAGATGAACCATCCAGTAAACCGAGCCGAAGTACAGCAAGGCAGGAATCAGCGCAGCTTTGGCCACTTCGGCGTAGGGCACGTTGATGGTTTCCGCCATGATGAAGGCGACCGCACCCATGACCGGTGGCATCAGTTGGCTGCCCATGCTGGCAGTCGCTTCGACGCCCCCGGCAAATGCCGGCTTGTAGCCAAATCGTTTCATCAACGGAATGGTGAACTGTCCCGTAGTCACCACGTTGGCTACCCCGGAACCGGTAATAGTCCCCATCAGCGCCGAGGAAAATACCGCGACTTTTGCCGGGCCACCACTACGGTGGCCAAACAGGCCCATGGCAAAGTCGGTGAACAGACGGATCATGCCCGCCTGCTCAAGAAAGGCACCGAAGAGGATAAACAGGTAAATATAGGTGGCCGATACATAGGTAGGGGTGCCATACAGCCCCTCTGTGCCGAAGGCCAGTTGGTTGACGATCTGGTCAAGGCCGTAACCTCGATGTGCAAGGTCACCGGGCAGGTGCTGGCCTAGCAGTCCGTAGGCCAGAAACAGCGCGCAGATCAACGGAAGCGCAACGCCCATGACTCTTCGTGCGGCCTCGAAAACCAAGCCGATCAGTAATAGACCGACGATCAGATCGCCGGTGGTCAGCTCGCCTGAGCGCTGGATCAGGTCGCCTTCGAAGTACCACTGGTAGACGGCCGTCGCCATTCCCGCAATCCCCAACAGCCAGGCAAGCGGTTGCCAAGGCCGGTGGTGACCGACTACCGGGTAGCTCAGGAACACGACCAACAGCAGGAAGCCCACATGCACCGCTCGCAATACCTGGGTGGAGATGAGCGGGAAGGCCGCCGTGGCAACCTGAAAGATTGAGAACGCCAATGCCACCGCGAACAGGGTTGCGGGCCAGCGGTCGGTACTGACGTGAAGGCCGTGTGATACTTCGCTCATGGAGTGCTCCCACCTAGCGAGAAAGGTTCAGGGGAGCAGGTTCTTCTCTTTGAAATAGCGTTCCGCGCCAGGGTGGAGCGGGATCGGCAAATGCTTGGCTGCATTTTCAGCCTCGATATCTTTCGCTGCCGCATGAGATGTGACCAGGCGAGGCAGATTCTCGAAGATCGATTTGGTCATCTGATAAGCCAGGTCGTCACTCAGGTCCGCCCGGGTCACCAGAATGTTGGTGATCGCTACCGTGGGCACTTCGGTTCCTTGGCCGTCATAGGAGTTGGCAGGAATAGTGGCCGGTTGATAGGCAGAATTGCCGATTTTATTCACGACGTCGGCCGGGATAGGCACGAACACCACCGGCAGTGTCGCCGCCAGGTCACGAATGGCGGCCTGGCCCAGGCCCGAAGACTGCAGAGTGGCATCCAACTGACGATTCTTGATCAGCTCGACAGACTCTGCGTAAGGCAGGTATTCGACTTTCCCCATATCCTGATAGGTCAGGCCTGCTGCCTTGAAGATGGCCCGTGCGTTGAGCTCTGTGCCCGATTTAGGTGCTCCGACCGAAATGCGCTTGCCCTTGAGGTCTTCGAGCGCCTTGATCCCGGATTCCTGGCTGGCGACGATCTGGATGTAATTGGGGTACGTTCCGGCGATTGCCCGGAGTTTTTTCAGCGGGGCCTTGAAGCCCGCTTCTGCATCACCTTTCCAGGCATCCGCCACGGAGTCGGCCAGAGCAAACGCCAGTTCCCCGCGGCCAGCTTGCAGCAGGTTGAGATTTTCTACCGACGCCTTGGTGGCCTGTACCGTGGTCTTGCTGCCTTCGATCTCATGGCTATAGACCTGTGAGATACCGACGCCGACGGGATAATAGACCCCGCTGGTTCCCCCTGTAAGGATGTTGATGAAGGTGGGGGCAGCCTGGGCCGTAGCACTGGCTGCGAATACAGTGCTGATCAATGCCAAACGAAGTGCTCGTTTCATGGCGATGTTCTCCAGTTATTGTTTTTATCCTGCGCATAAACCTAGAACGAATCTGTCGTGCTTGCCCATTTTTGTCCTTGAGCCCGTCGCTGTACGTGGCCGCAACCGCCAGAACGCAGGCGCCACGAGTACCAACACTGTGAGGAGTTCGAGCCATCGCTTTGCCTGAGCAGGTCGATACCTCGGTAGAGCAGCGCGCTAGCCACCGTTATGGGCTAGGCTGATGGGCAGATTCATTGACAGAAGGCACAACCTGATCGCGTTTACAGCGTGGGCTGCGAGGAGGAGGAACGGATGATGGCGCGCTGGCGTTGGCTCGCGGTTCGAGTCACAAAGCGGCTCTGGTTCCGGGCGACTTTGTTTTCGCTGCTCGGCGTGGCTACAGCCTTGATCGCGGTGGTGTTGAAAGACTTCATTCCGGCGTCCTTACCCGCTCGGATAGGCGCGGACGCTGTCGACAAGATCCTCGGCATCATAGCCTCCAGCATGCTGGCGGTGACGACCTTTTCTCTGAGTACCATGGTGGCGGCATATGGTGCGGCCAGCACGGGGGTGACACCTCGTGCCACGACGCTGGTGATGGAGGATACGACCACGCACAATGCGTTGGCCACTTTTATCGGCTCGTTCCTGTTCAGCCTTGTCGGGCTGATTGCTTTGAGTACGGGAGCCTATGGAGATCAAGGGCGGGTGTTGCTGTTTGCGGTTACGATAGCAGTTGTCATCCTGATAGTTTATACCTTGCTGCGCTGGATCGATCACCTCTCCAGGCTCGGGCGGGTAGGTGAAACTATCGACCGCGTAGAACTGGCTGCGATAGAGGCTATCGAGCATCGGGCCAAATGGCCCTACCTGGGCGGCTCTGCATATCCGGAAGGCATGGTTTTCCCTCCTTCTGCCCTGCGTTTGGTGAGTCATCGAACCGGTTACGTTCAGCATATGGACGTGGAGGCGTTGGCAGCCATCACTCATCGGCACCCCGTTCAGATCTATATGGATGTGTTGCCTGGCTCATTCGTCCACCCTGGAGCGCCGCTTGCCACCGTCGTGGCGCAACCCGGGCAGGACGTACGATCGGTGGCGGCCGTCGAGCATGACGTACATGCAGCCATCACGGTGGGTACCCGTCGGACGTTCGAACATGACCCGCGCTTCGGGTTGTCAGTGCTGTCCGAGATCGCTTCCAGAGCGTTGTCGCCTGCAGTCAACGATCCCGGCACTGCGATCGATGTCATCGGTAGAGGTGTCAGGTGCTTGTCGCACTGGGGGCGGCCTCATGCTTTGACGCCGTCGCATGAAGCCTGTGCCCACATTTATCTGCACGGCATTGTGGTTGATGATTTGTTCGATGATTTCTTTGGACCGATCGCTCGAGACGGGGCGGTGCTGCGAGAGGTGAATATACGGCTGCTCAAGGCGTTGCTGAGCCTGGCTCAAATTAACCCGCAGCTATTCGAAGGCAGTGCGAGAAGGCATGCAGAGCGGTTGCTCAAACTTGCCCACGCCGCGCTTGTACTTGAAATGGATAAGGAGCAATTGGTAAAAATGGCTGAACCGCTTCGTAACGATTGTTAGCCCGACCTCCGGAAGTTTGTCGGAGAATTTGTCTTACCGAGGCACTAGCTGGTCGCGATTTCTCACCCAGTCATTACAAATACTTTTTGAATGTGGCAGCTGTGATCGCCACCATAATGCCGAGCACTGCTGCGCAAGGAAGTAGTACCCAATTTGGATTCAAGGACCAAGGTAGCGTCAGGTAAATTACCCAAGGGCTGACCATCAGCGGCAACAATGTTCGCTTGGCTCGGTGATAGACAAAGCTGCTCTCCCTGTCCGCCCCGAACTTGCGCAGGTCGCGGCGCATCAGCCCGTCGACCACGCCGGTGAGCGCCGCAAGCAAAAACAAGGGCGTGGCCAGAGATAGAACGGCCAAGCGCACCACGAACGTGAAGAGCGTGAACAGGGCTGCCAGCAAGTAGTCCTGGCCTGCGACGTACGCTTGAGCGAGCTGTCCTTGCAGCGTCGCCTTGCGACTGAGCAGCTTCAGGTGATTATCGGATTGCTCCCAGCCGGAGCGGACCACAACCCAATCGTTGAGGCGCTCAAGGATTTTCGCTGTCGCTTGCGCCGGCTCCTGCACCAGCAGTGAGCTCCTGAAGTGATTGCTGAGCCATCCGAGCTCACTTAGCCACATGGTATGGCTGTGATGCCAGCCTTCTTCTGGCCAGAACCAAAGCATTCCCACGAACTCTAGTACGATAGAAAACAGCAGCGAGGCGAACAGCAGGCCGAGCAACCGCAGGAAGAGATCGAGCGCCCCGACTATGAGACCCGGTCGTCGTTGTGACGGAGGTGGATTGCTTGGGGTGCTAGGCATTAAAACTCCACTGTGTTCGCCGGCTGACCGATACTCACGGGTCGGGTTTACGCCCCGGTGGCGGCATCTCAGGATCAAAGTCGACCGTAGGCGCACCGCCGGCACTGCTCCACCAGCTCCCCGCATTGGCGTTGTAGGACTCACGCATACGCGCGGCCAGGGCCTGCAGATCCGCCGGCATCGCATCGTCGCTGGCTGATTTGGGCAGCGGCATTCGCACTTTCCACAGTTGCCCGCCTTCCTGGAACGAAAACATCTGGCCTTTCGGCAGGGCAATGATGTGCGCCGGCTCGATCAGTGGCACGGCCGTGGTGGTGACCCGGTCCTGCGAGGACGATGTGAAGTCGGTACGGGCATCGGGATCCGCCGTGTCGGTTGCGCCGGAGACCAGGGTGCGCGTCTGCACGTTGACCTTCGGCAACTGATTGGTCAGCAGTTCGGCAGTCGCAGTTTCTCGTACGCGCAGCATCTGCAGGGTGTTGAAGTTGCCGATGACCTGGCCGGCCTTGGCCCGACTGCCGATGCGCGCCTCGATATCGCTCAAGGTCTGGGTGTAGGCGGTGACCTGGATACCGGCACCGCCGCCCTTATTGATCAGCGGGATGAACTCATCGCCCATCAGCTCGTTGAATTCGTCGGCGTGTAGGTTAATGGGCACCTTGTCGGCCGCGCTGGAGGAGGCCGGCAGACCGTGGTCGATGCCGTGCTTGTAGATGTGCCCGGCGACGGAGACTAGGTCGGCAAACATCGAGTTGCCGACTGCGGCAGCGACCTCGGCATCGGACAGTGCATCCAGACCGACATAGACGATGCCGCGTTTGCGGATGACCTGCAGCCAGTCGAAGATTGGCCGAGGATCGTTCGGGTCGGAATAGTTAGGGGCCAGCAGTTGCGCCGTCTTGCCACTGGTGAGCTTTTCCAGCAACGGCAGCAGCGAAGCGACGATCTTGTCGAAGTAGGTGCGATCGTAGCGTACCGCCGAGCGCAGGCCATCCATGACCGGGTCGAAGAGACGCTTGGCGGTCAGGTACTGCTCGATGGCGACCACGCGTTTCTCGCGGCCGATCATATGTCGCGGCACGTTCTTTTCGTTGAGGCGAGCTTCGAGACCAGCAATGGTCTCCCACGCCTGCGGGTCATGCCGGGCGAAGAAGTGCTGGGCGTATTCGATGAACAGCGCGTCGATGTTTACCACGTGGCGCTGGATCTGCAGGTAGTCCGGGCGCCGGCCGAGCTCGATCAGGGCCCGGGCGATGATGTTGACGAAGCGCCAGGCGAACTCGCGAAACGCCGCTGAGTTGCCTTCACCGCTCAGTTGGCCAGCAATCCGAGTGGCGACTTCCGAGATGCGGCCGAAACGGCCGATGGCGTTGTAGCGTGCGGAAATCTCAGGCCAGCCTAAGTGAAAAACGTAAAATTCGTTCTCGCGACCAGATCGTTTAGCTTCTACGTACATGCTTGTAAGCAGCTCGGCATCGCCCTTGGGATCGAAGACGATTACCACTTCCTTGCTAGGTCGGTGGATATCCTGAGTGATGTAAACTTGGGCCACACGCGTCTTGCCCACCCGGGTGGTGCCCAGGACCAGGGTATGGCCTACGCGTTCGGTCAATGGTAGAGAGACCTCTCGCTCGTTGGGCTCGACGCCATGCAGCAGCGGTGAGCCGCCCACGGGCGGCAGCGGTCGTACCGGGTTGAGCGGGCTGTCCCAGGCGGTCACGCGCGGCAGGAGGGAGAGCCCTGGCGGCGCTTTTTCCAGGACGTGCTCCAGGCGCCGGGCCCACTGGTAGGCCGCTGATTGATTGACGTAGCGGGCAAGCGCGGGATCCTGCGCTTCGAGCAAGCGCTGGGTGTGCAGGCGGCTCCAGCGAAAACCACGACCCATGAACAGGCGCTTGCTGCTGACCGGGATCTGTCGGCTGGTCAGCGAGTAGCGGGGCAGGCGGCGGATGTTGCGCCGATAGCGCAGGACAATGCGGGCTTCATTGAGCCGCTTGAGACCGAAGGCGGTGTAGGCCAGGGCCATGCCGGCACCGACCTCTGGCGACAGCGCTACGGCCCAGGGCGAATGCAGGCACAGCGCGCCGGCACCGGCACAGATGCCCACGGTGTACAGCTCCACTGCCGGACGCAACAGGGATTCCATCGCATGATCACCCATGGCGGTACCTCACTGTTCCAGGCCGGTCGGTGTGATCAGTACCGGGTAGTGCTCCAGCTGCAGTCGTTCGGCAATGTCGTCGCCACTGACCGGCCAGATGGCCAAACCAGGCGCTATCGCCTGGATGCGCTGCAGCGCCGCCGCATCGGCGACCTCAACGGCCAGGCCGTTGGCGCCCAACCGCTTCAGTGCTGGCGCGTGCTGCGCCAGCCAGGCCAGCGAAGCGGCGTCCGCGCCAACCAGGAACAGCGGGGCCATGCCTGGCAGGTCCAGCGCTCTGCGTGGCACCTCACCCGGCGTGAGGCGCGCGCTGCGCACCGGCAGCACCCAGTTCAGTGTGCGTGGGTCGGGTCGTTCGACCGGCGCGGCCGCTTCGGTGGCCAGGGCAGGGGGCGTCGGCACAAGCCATACCCCGGCGGCCAACGACCCAACCAGCCCGCAGATCAGTGCGCCCTGGGGAACGTCAATCATGAGCGTGGTCCTCCACGGCTGGACGTGGCGGCTTCAAGGCGTTGCCAGTGCTGGCTGAACTGCATGCGGTAGCGCGCCGCCGGGGCGCCACCCGCTGGCCGGTGGTAGCGGCCGGCGGCAATGATCCAGTCACCGACGTCGGCGTAGTGCGCGCGTAACAGGTCGGCGGTAACGGCGAGGTTGCTACGCGGATCGAGGGCATCGCAGGCGGTGGGGTAACGCTTCGGGTGGTAACCCAGGTTGGTTTGCCCTAGGCCGACATCGATGCGCTTGGGATCATGCCGGCTGAGCGCCACGGTGAGTGCGGTACAGGCCTGGTCACGGGTGGCGAAACGCTGCGGCGTGCCGGCCACATTCAAGGTCCACGGCCAGGGGATGAGCTGCCCACGCAACGGCGTGCCGCTCTCCTGCTGGGCAATGGCGAACAGCACCGAGGCTGGGATGCCGGCCTGGGCGGCGGCCAACCGGTACGCCGGTGGAGGCAGGCCGCTTGCTTGGGCCGCCGTCACCCCCAGCAGGGCCAGGGCGAGGGTCAGTCGACGCGCTGCCATGTCCCTTCCACCAGTTGAAAGCGCGCGGGCAGCGGGCGGCTGGCGCCCAGGGTGAACCAGCGGCCGCGGTCGTGATTGAGGGTGACTTGGCCGCTGCTGACCTGGCCCGGGGTAATGCCCACCGTGTGCGCCCATCGCTGAATGCGCGCATCGTCGCCCTGGCTGCCCACCAGGTAGACGTCCAGATGGGCGCCCGTGCTCAACCATTGGCGGACGCTGGCGTCACAGGTCGAGCACGGGTCTTCCACAAACACCGCATAGCGCGGGTTGCTCGACGGGGAGACTGCATCGCTCAACCCCTGCACCGGCAGCAGTCCCGGGAACAGCCGCGCCCAGGCTGCGGTGTAGGCTTTTTCATAGGCCAGTTCGCGCTCGGCACGTTTGGCTTCGAGGCGTACCTGCAGCTCGGCGTAGCGCCGACGCTCTTGGTCCGAATCGGCTTCCACGCCCAGGGTGGTCAGCGGGTCGAGCTGCGGTGACCAGTAGTGGCGGGGACCGCTCTGCAGGCGCTCGAACTTGGCCCATTCGTCATCGGTCAGGCCCCAGGCCTTGGCCTGTGCTGCGGATCGCTCTAGCTGCAGCGGGGCCTGCTCGCTGGACTGCTGCTCCGTTTCAACCGTGGCGGGCGCACTCCATCCCGATCCCGAGACCAGGTAGATGGGGAACAGGAGCAGCGAGAGAGTGATTAACCGGACCATATGCACCTCGTCACGGCAGGGGCAGCGAACGTTCGCCGAGGCCAGGCACCTGGAATACGGCCTGATTCCGGCGAATGGTCTTGAGCTGCCAGCCGTTCAAGCTGTCACCGGACTGCAGCAGGTGGACGGTCGACAGGGCATGCGCGCCGGCCGGTTGAGCCGAGACAAACCTAACCTCGCCACGGGTCTCGACACCCAGCAAGGTGAATGGCGGCGTCGGGGTTTGGGTTTTGGCGGCCGGTTTGGCAGAGGCTGCAGGCTTGGGTTGTGCGGATGGCGCAACGTGTCGAGCCACGAGGGCGTGGACGGCGGTTTCGGCGTTGCCCATTCGCTGTTCCAGCGCGGCCAGGTCAGCCTTGGTCGGACCCACAGGCACCGCTTCAATGGACGTGAGCGAAGCGCTCACCTCACCCAGCTGTTTGCTCAATGCCGCAAAGGTCGCGTCCTGCTGGCGCTGGTGCTCGCCCAGCGTTTTCACTTGCGGTGGAAGTGCCGCGACGGTGGCGCCGAGTGCATCGAGGTCCCGCCGCAGGGCCGGGGGTGGATCGGCTGGCGCATTATCAGCAGCGACCAGGAGCGCGGTCAGTTGTTGCTGGTGGTTGTAGGTCACGGCGGCCAGCACGGCGGCACCGAGGCACAGAGCCCCGAGCACCAGGGCCTGAAAGTGATGGACCTTCATGGCGCGATCTCCAGAGGCGGGTGAGGTGGGGCGGGCACCGGTGCGCGGAGGGCGTAGCACACGCTGCGTTCGACCGGGTCGATGACGAGCCGCCAGGCCGGGCCGCCGAGGATGGTCAAGGCGTCCAGCAGCGCCATCGGCCCAAGCTGGTGCTGTACGGCCGGCAGTGAGCGGCTAAACAAGGTCGTGACTTCGGCGCGGTTGGCGCAGAGTGAGTAGCCCGAGCGCTGCAATACGTGGCGTAGGGCATCACCGACCGTCGCGTGCAGCGCCGGTGAAATTTGCACGGTGATGAGCTGGAACAATGGCTGGCGTTGCTCCAGCGTCGGTCGTGCGCTGACCAGGGTGTAGCGGTCCTGGCGGACCCACGCTGGTGACGCTGACAACGGCTTGGAAGGGGGGGGCGGAGCTGGAACGGCTTTGGCTGGCGCTGTCGCTGGGGTGATGGCAGGCGACGTGTTGCAGCCCGCCAGCGCGAGCATCAGGACAAGGTAAGAAAGTGCGGGCGTGTGCATGAGCAGGTCTCGACAGTAGGTGCCGACACCTTGGCAACGCGCGCGAGCTGCACCCATTGAAAAACCGAAGTTGCCCGCCTTGGTTATCGGCTCCCATGCATAAAAAGGCGCCCTTCAGGGCGCCTTGGGTCACTCGTCAGCAAACACCGGCAGTCCCGCCAGCGGGGCCGCATCAGGATCAAATACCAGAAAGCGCGTGTCGGCCTGGCCGGCCAGCAGCAACAGGGTCATCAACACTGGCGGCACCTGTTCATCCAGCAGGCGCGTGCAGACCTCTGCCGCTGAGCAACCGGGACCTTCCACGTGGGCGCTGCGGTGCCAAGGTGTGGAGTACAGCTTGCAGCCGACGGAGCGGTTGCTGACCAATGGGAAACATTCAAAGAAACCGGCCGGTCGTTCGCTGCGGGCAAGCTGCTCAAGGTAGGCGTATTCGTCGGCCGGTAGATGGGATGAACTGATCTCCCAGCTGCGGCTGTACTGGCCGGTGGCAAAGGACAACTGCTGCATCAGTTGATTCGCCGCTTCCAGGCTGGGAAGGTCGCCGAGGTGTACCGAGCCAGTCAGCCGCTCGGCCGTGACCTGGTACAGCACGGTGGTGACCACGCCGTCCGCGGGCAACTGCAGGCGAAGGAAGCCAGAAACATCCTGGCCTTCCGTGATGACGGCGCAGTCGTCATCGAATACGCAGGCCTGACAGTTGATGTGATCGTCGTCCAGGTCCAGCTGGGCGGTGTGCAAGGGGCGGTAGCAGGGCGGGCACTGGTCGTCGTAGTGGATCTGGACCACACGCTCGCAGGCGAATGCATTAAAGCCGCGGGAAAAGGGGTTGGAGGTTGAGGTGAGCATGATGGCGCTCCAGGAAAAAGAGAACGCCACCCCAAGCAGGCGGTGGCGAGAGAGAGGGTTAGATCCAGCCGTATTCGGCCAGGGAGAGGGGCTGACCTTCACCGACGATGATGTGGTCCAGAACGCGGACCTCGACCAGCGCCAAGATTTCGATCAGGCGCGCCGTCAGCACGCGGTCGGCGCCGCTGGGTTCAGGGCAGCCCGAAGGGTGGTTGTGGCTGAGGATGACCGCGGCGGCGTTGTGCGCCAGTGCCTTGACCACCACTTCACGGGGGTACACCGAAGCCCCATCGATGCTGCCAAAAAACAACACCTCGAAGTCCAGCACGCGGTGCTGTGAATCGAGGTACAGCAGGGCAAACACCTCGTGGTGATAAGGCGCCAGGCGCAGTTTCAGGTAAGACGCGGCGTCGGCCGGCGTGATGAGTACTTCGCCGCGCTGGAAATAGCGTTGGTCCAGCAGCTGCAGGGCTTCGTTGATCAACGCATCTTCGTGGGCGCGCTGGGTCAGTGCCGGATCGAGGGGCTCGACCAAGGTCAATGGCGTGTTCATGAGCAAAGCCTCGTGTGCAGGAACGCTCCGGGAGGAGGCCCCAAGTGGGTGAGATCAGGCGGTCACAGGCGGGTGAACCGATGGCGAGTGCCGTGCAACGGTGAGTGGCAGCTTTCGCAGGGGCGGGTGGAGAACGAGTCGATGCCGATGCCGGTGTCCGGATCGAAATCGGCGCTGAACGGCAGCAACGCTTGCACTGCCTCACGTATCTGCGCGATTCGCTCGTCAACTTCGGCCTCGCTGTAGTACAGCGATAAGGCGCTGAAGTCGTCGTAAGCCACCGCCTGAAGGCAGTCTTCGCAGAGCCAGAAGCTTTCCATGGCAACCTCCGACGTGAATGAACAGCAGGCGCTCCGAAGAGCGCCTGCTGTTGGCGGTCAAACTGCCTCAGGCAGATTGAGTTGCTGCAGTGGAGTTACGGGCGGCGGTCGGAGTTGGCAGGCGCTGATCGGAGTCACCGTCAATGTCTGCCTTATCTCTATCGGCCTCCGCTGGCTCCATCGCGTCAGAGGCAGCGTCGGTGCGGGCGGGCGCACGGTAGCTGAAATGGCCATCGACCTTGATCCACTCGATGAAGATCAGACGGCCCTTGAGGCTGGCGCCGGGTTGCCCCTTGCGTTCGCCTTTCTCGTACAGGAAGGGATCTACCCAGAGGTCGCCGATGCGAAACGCGATGAGGACCTTGCGTTCAGCGCGAACGTCTTCGAGGTGTTCACGGATCAGCCGGTCGGCTTCCCCGCTGGCGACCTTGCAGTCGAAGCGGGTGTACTCGACGTCGTCCGAGGCACCGTGCAAGGCGGCGATGTCACAGGCCATGAACGCTTGGCCACGGCGAACCGGGACTTCGCGGACCCGGTTCAGGTAACCGATGCCTTGGGTGTGCAGGTTGAAGTAGGTGGTGGGGGCGCTATTGCTTGCAGTGGTCATGATGGAACTCCTGTTCAGCAGAAACGCGGACATCCACCGACCCTGGCGGCTGGTGAGTTCCGCAAGGGTGAGGGTGCAATCACATGATCGGTAGAGAGGGCGCTCATCACCGACAGGTCGGTGACCGTGCGAGCTGCCGAGCGCGAGTCGCACTTGGGGAGAACCACCCGAAACGGGCGCAGCCTTGAAGGTTCTGGCTGCCTGGGTGCTGTCAACGACAGCGGTGTGCAGCTCATCTATAAAGCGCAGCCAACCCTCCGTCAACCGGGGATTTGAGACGGTCTGGGCGGGCGGAATTCGGTGGCTTTCGGTGGATTTTCAGCGGCGAAAAAATAGCCCGACGGTCATCAGGCTAGGAGGAAGTGGACCACCTTTGATCCGGCGATGTGACACCGGAGTTCGTCGTAAACTCTCCGCTGTCGATCCACCTGGATCAACCGACCCTTGTCGTGGCCTGGGTCGGAATCAACTGGCACGCATCCGCGCACAAAAGGTGCCCAGTGTTTCGCCGGCGGGCACCGGAGCTGAGCATCGTCGCCGAAGCGGATGACCCTTGAGGCCTGGCACAAGCCGCATGGGTCATCCACCTGGGAGACTTGGAACGCTGAGAAGTTATCCGCAGAGGCGGTGAAGGGTGGCTCCGAACTCTACGAGTCTGACCGAGCTGCCCGGAGCGAATCGGTCTAGGGTCGCCAAGCGGCGAGGGGCTGGATCACTACACCAGCGCGACAGTCTGCCGTCAAGTCATGTCCTCTTCGGGCGCTTGGCTTTGGCGACGGGCTTGGTGCCCTTGCATTCCGGGTAGCGAATGCAGGACCAGAAGCTGCCGGTGCGGCCTTTGCGCTGGCGCATGCCGCTGCGACACACCGGGCAGAGCGGTCCCTTCGAGGGGGGCGGCTGCAGGGTGAGCGAGGCGTTGCTGCGCACCAAGCGGGTCAGCCATTGCGCCTGCTTGGCGAGAAAGGTCTCGACGCTCAGCTGGCCCGATTCGATGCGCTCCAGCGCCTGCTCCCACAGCGCCGTCAACACCGGGTCGGCCACCTCCGGTGGCACCGCTTCGATCAGGGTGTGCGCCGCAGCCGAGGCGGCCAGGCTGCGTTTTTTCTTGGTCAGGTAACCGTGGTCGATCAGCCCCTGGATGATGGCCGCGCGGGTGGCTTCGGTACCGAGGCCGCAGCTGTCCTTGAGTGTTTGCTTGAGCCGCGGATCGGCCACCTGATTGGCGATGGTTTTCATCGCCTTGACCAGCGTGCCCTCGGTGTAGGCCTTGGGGGGCTGCGTGCGCTGGGCAATGGCGGCCGCGTCAGTCAACGCCACCGAGGCGGACTCGCGAAGTGTGGGCAAGCGTTGAGTCTGTTCGCCGGGCTCATTGCCGTGAGTCTCGTTGATCACCGCTTTCCAACCGCGCACCAGAGTCTGCTTGCCCCGTGCCAGTAGCTGGTCGGCCTGACTGTGCATCAGCACTTGCGTTTTCAGGTACTCATGCTCAGGAAGGAACTGCGCGAGGTAGCGGGCGCGGATCAGCGCGAAAACCGCCTGCTCGCGCTCGGACAGCTGAGCGAGGTCGAGCGTGATGGCGGTCGGAATGATGCCGTGGTGCGCGGTGATCTTGCCGCTGTTCCAGGCGCGCGAGCGGCGACAAGGATCCAGCTCCTTGATGACCTGGCCGAGAGCAGGGCTGGCGGCCACCAGGGCATGCAGGACGCGGGGCACCTCATCGAGCATGCTCTCGGGCAGGTAGCCGCAATCGCTGCGCGGGTAGGTCGTGGCCTTGTGGGTGTCGTACAGGGCTTGGGCGATCCCCAGCGTCTCTTGAGCGCCGAGCCCGAGTTTGGCCGAGCAGACTTCCTGCAAGGTGCCGAGATCAAACGGCAGTGGCGCGCCCTCCCGGACCTGCTCCACCTCGATGCTGTCAATGCGGGCCGTTCCGTATTGGCTAAGGCGCGCTGCGGCTTGCCTGGCGGCCGCTTCATCGATGCAGCGGCCCTCATCGTCGCAGATCGAGGTAGGCGGTTGCCAACGGGCTTTGAAACTCACGCCTTCTGCCACCAACTGAGTGTCGACGTTCCAGAACGGTTGCGGCACGAAGCTGGCGATGGCCCGGTCGCGCTCGACCACCAGGCGCAGAGTTGGCGTCTGGACGCGGCCTACCGGCAGCAGACCGTCGAAGCCAGCGCGGCGGCCGAGCAGGGTGAACAGTCGGCTCAAATTGATGCCCACCAACCAGTCGGCGCGGGAGCGGGCCAGCGCACAGTGGTACAGCGGCAGGGTCTGTTCGCCCGGACGCAAGGCAGCCAAGGCCCGGCGGATCGAGGCTTCATCAAGGGCAGACAGCCACAGGCGCAGGATCGGCCCATGGTACTGACAACTCTCGAGGATCTCCCGGGCGATCATCTCGCCCTCGCGATCAGCGTCGGTGGCGATCACCACCTCGCGGCATGTCCGCAGCAGTTGGTCGATCACCTTCAGTTGGCTGGCAACCTTGGGCTTGACCACCAGTTGCCAGCGGGCGGGAATGATCGGCAAATCGTCCAACGACCAGCGTTTGTAATCGCCATAGGTTTCAGGGGGCGCGGTTTCCAGCAGATGGCCGATGCACCAGGTGACGGTGACGTTCTGGCCCTGCAGGTAGCCATCGCCGCGTCGGCTGGCTTGCAGTACCCGGGCGATATCGCGGGCTTGGGACGGTTTTTCGCAGATGAACAGGCGCATGCGTGGGCCCTCTCGGTGGGTACCGACAGGGTGGAGGTGTGGTCGTGAAGCGCCAGGGTAAAGCCGAAACTGGTGGTATCGGTTCGACGTATCAGCGCAGGGCCAAAACCCTACTTGCGTTGCGCGAGATGAGTGGCCAGCGTTTGCAGAAACTCCAGGGCGAATTGTTTATCGGCGTCGCCCAGCTCCTTGATGATCGCAGTAATCTGCTGGCCCTGATCCTGGGGGCGAGGACTGATGGCCAGCAGCAGCTCATCGACGGGGCAGCCATACAGGTCTGCCAACTGCAGCAGCTTCGTCACGGACAGCTCAACCAGGCCACGCTCCAGGCGGGAGACGGCCTCGCCGGAAATACGCAGGTGCTCGCCGACCTGGTCCTGGGTCAAGCGGCGGTCGCGACGATACTTCGCCAACTGGCGGCCAATGTGATGTGGGCTAGGCTCTTTGACGGGCAACGGGGCGCTCTCCAATTCGACCCATATGGTTGACTAGCCACTCAAGGATATGAACGGCTCAAAGAGTTGACTGACAACCCTATGAGGCGTATCACGAAAAATAACTGGATGACCCGCCCGTTCACACGGAGGCTTCAACTTGCACGGATCCCACCAGCGTGAGGCAGATAAGTTAGCGATCAAGGCCTACGAGCTGTTCATGGCTACCCATCTGGAACCTGACAATGGGGAGGCACGCGCGAAGTTGATCGCCTGGGTTCAGGAGAATCCGGCGCACTGGCGGGCATTCCTTGCCCTGGATCAGTGCCTGACGGAGGTGAAGCAGTTGCTGGAGAGTGGACAGCGCGGGAAAGCCAGCCGAGATGGATAGCTAACGAGCGTCAATGCTGCTCGCCGGTTAAGCTGCGCGGCCCCTGCAGTATCGCGCAGGGCGCGGTGATTCCACTGAGGTCCACGGTTCACCCGGCCTTGCGTGTGGATTTCTTGCCATCGCCTTTACGCGTGGCGTTGGGGGGGGCCTGCGTCTTCTCGCGCATGGTCACCGAGGCCAGGCGATGCGGCAGGATACCGATGCGCCGCGCCTCGACCTTGAACGTCACCCGCGCGTTGTCCTCGCTGTCCTCCCACTCATCCTTGACCGTGCGGCCTTCGACCAAGACGCGCATGCCTTTTTGGTACAGCGTGCTCCAGTGCTCGGCATCGCGGTGCCAGAGCTCGACCGGCGCCCAGTAGCCGCCGCGATCCTCGTAGCCGCCTTCACGCGGTACCGGGTTGTCGAAATAGACGTTCAGCCGCAGCAGGCGCCGCGGTTCATCCGGGTTGGAGTTGAACTCCTGGAATTCCGGCACGCTGCCGATGTTGCCTTCACCTACAAATAACGTACTCATACGGGTCACTCCTCGGTGGGGAAACGGGTCAGGATGAGCTCGGCGGCCGCGAGCTTGCTGGCACCGGAGACGGCCTGGCGATACAGCGACTGCAGGCTGCTCATCTGCAGGTTCAGCACCACCCGGTTGGTCTCCAGCTGATACAACGCCTGCCGCAGCTCAGGGTGCAGATGCGGATGAACCACCGACTCCTGCCACACCTGCACGCCCATGCGCTGAAAGTCCGGACTGCGCCAGCGCAGGAAGTCAGTGCCCGTCGCGCTGTGCTGCACGACTAGTCGCAGCTCCAGCAACGAGAAAGGAGGCTGCGCCATGATCGCCAGCATCACCGCCATCAATTCGGCGACCTGAGTGCGCAGGCGCAGGATCGTTTCGGCGAACTGCTGCAGCTCCCCCTTACCCTTAAAAGGCTTTAAAAGGCCTTTTAGGGAGGCACTTTGTGCGAACGCGCGGTAGGCATCCGCTGACAACCGCCGGGCAATTGCATCGGCCAGGGTCATGCCTCACCCCCTTCGCCCGGGACTTCCGGAGTAGGTTGTGCCTCGGCCTCCGGCAGGGCAGGTTGATCTGGCTCATCGGGATTCGAGGTGGTCTGACTCCGCGTGATGGGTGGGGCGAATTGAGAGCGGTGGCTGCCTTCGAGGATCTTGCGTGGGGGTGTGCCGAACTTGTCGATCGCTTCACGGGCCCGGGCGTTGTTGGCGGCCATGTCATCCCGACTGACCCCCGCCAGGCGATAACGCTGGGCCAGACCGAACAGGCTGCGCAACTCGTGGGCGCCGCGATCGATCCAGTTTTCCATGTCGGGGCGGCCGATTAAGGCTGTGTGGTGAGCGAGCAGAACGCGGCGCACCAGGGCGTCGTAGTCGGTCAGCAGGTAGACCGCGAGAAAGCCAAGCTGGCTGCCGATGAACAGGGGGAGGGTGACGGGATGGATATTGAGGTTATCGCCGATATCGACTTGGGTCGGCAGGGCGCGCTCCACTCGACTGACCTGCTTGGTCAGCGCGCGCAGTTCGGCCTTGGCCTGCAGCAGCTTGTCCTCCAGTTGCAGCATGAACCAGTCGGCGAAGGGGTCATCCTGGCTGCTGGCGTGCTTGAGCAGGTTGGTGACACCGATGTAACCAGGCATGCCCATGATCGAATGTACCCCTTCGCGGGCCATGCGGCCTTGCCACAGGCGCGCCGCGTGATGGGTGTGCAGGGTGAGGGAGATGCTGCTGCGCAGGGAGCCCAGGTTGAGATGGTAGTGATCGGTCATCGCCAGTACCTCGCCGTCGGAATGACGCCGATGATGGGCCGATCCGGGCAATCCGACGCGGATCAACGCGAAGATGCTCCACTCGTAATTTCAGGCGGTGGACGTCCTTGGATTCAATGGCATGGGCATCAAATCCACCGAGATCCACCACTAGGTAGGCGCAAGCGAACCGCGGCAGCGTTGCTTCAGTTCCTCCAGACAGGAGAGGGCGAGTGGCGAGGCAGTGCGCTGACCACCGCGCTTGGGTCGCTCACTGGGTGGCTCCGCTGGCATGACCTTCGGTACGTGCGACGGTGCTGTCGTGTCGGTCGTAGTTTCGGCGCGGGCCGCCCACAGGGTGAACTCGCCTTGGCAGGCGCGTTTGATCAACCCCATCAGGTAAGCGACGGGTTTTCGGATCTCGCCGCGGGCGCACCGCACCGCCGCTTCATTGATCACCGCTTGTTGCTGTTCCGGCTCAAGCTGGCGCATTGCCTGGGAGGCCATGCGCCGCTCGGTCGGGTTCAGCGGTAAATCTTCAGGCCAGCGTGCACGACCAAACTCGACCTGTGCGAGTACCGTACTTTTTTTGCTTTGGTCTTTCTGTACTGTACGGCCGGCGTCGGCATTCCGAACCACAGCCGAATCCGGTGCCTTGCCGCAGGGTTCGGAATCGGTGGCCGAGGCGTGAGCATTCCGAACGGGGTGGCGCAGACCAGGTTCGGAATATTGCGCCTGTGCGTCTTCGTCCATCAGCGGCAGCGTGTGTTGCTGTGTCGGCGGCAGTGCGCCCAGTCGGTCCTTGTCGCCCTGGGCGACCTGCGGGTCGACTTGAATTTCGGCGAGCACATGCTGCGTCACCTCACGCACGCCCTTGGTGGCATGGCTGAGGTTCTGCTGCAGGAGCCCCGCGTAGCCACTGTCCAGCTCAAGCTGCTCGGCCGCCGTCAACGGATCGCCGTGCAGCACGTAGACGCAGCCGCGAAGGCAGCCTTGGGCATCGCGCGAACGGTCGACCAGGCTGAGCCAGCGGGTGGTACGCAAGACGTTCAGTGCGCGGGCGATGGTCTCGCGCGACGCTTGGGCACCACAGGGGCTGGTCGCCAGGTAGGGCTGGAGGTCCTGGTAGCGCGGTGTTTTGACCTGGCGCTCGGTGATCAGCCAGCGCAGCACTTGCCAGGTGTTTCGCTCCAACGGGGTCAGCCGACGATCGAGGAGCAGTGCTTGTGGCAGGGGACTGTTGTCGCCGTAGTAGATCGTGCGCAGCGCGGGCTCCGCAGCAGCCGCTTGTTGGGCCTGGGCGGCCTGACACTCATTGCGGCGTCGAAGGGCGTCGTAGCACTGGCGCACCACGTCCTGCCAGTCCACTTCGTAGAAGCTCAGCATGGCGTACCTCCGTACAGTTCGACCTGTTGCCAGACCAGGGTCAAGCTGATGTGCTGTTCCTCGGCCAGCATCATCATGGTGTCCAGTGGATCGTTGTCCGGATCTTCTGCCCGCAGTTGGCTCCAGCGGTTCCAGACCGCATGCTCCTGGGCTTCACTGAGCTGGACCGGGCGGCCGCGGTGGGTCTCGATCTTCAGCACGCGGCGACGCAACGCCGTTTCCGAATGGTCCAGGCCGAAGCAGCGGTACATGATGGTCGAGCTTGCGCCGAGCTTGAGCGCCCGGTTGATCAGGCGTTCGTTCTGCTCGTCGCGCTCGGCCTGGACGATCAGGCGGCGCAACACGGTGATATCCACCTTGACCTCAACCCAGGCGATCGATGAGTGCGCCAAGTGGGACAGGGTGGTCGGTGGCAGCGATTGCAGTACTTCGATGTCTTCGTCGGCCAGGCCCAGCGCTTTGCAGCGCTGCAGGCGGCCATGGCGTAGCTCATGCAGCACCTGATTCAACATCGCATGGTTCAACAGATTGAAGGTCGTACTCATGAGGCGGCTCCTCACTTAACGCGTGGACGACAGCGTCAGGTCGATCAACTGCCGGGCGTTGCGGATCAGGGCGTACAGTTGCTCCAGCTGGGCATCGGGTAGTCGCTCGAGGCCCACAGTCAGAGCAGGGCGTTCGGGAAAAGGCAGGTCGTAGGCGCCAATTAGCAGTTGGCCAAACAACGCGGCCGGCAGCTGCTGGCGTTGCTGCCAGGTCACGTCGTCCTGCAAGCGCAGCAGGGCCGAGAGCAATAGCTGAATGCTGGTGTGTCGCGGGCTCAACTGCTGGCCATGTTCAATGGCCAAGGTGAAACCCAAGCCTTCTACGTGCGGCGTGACCATGGCACTGGCTTCGGCATAGGTTGCCAGTTCAGTCGCCAGAGCGGCGCAACGCTCACGCAAGGCATTGATGTCATCCTGTAGCGGTGCGCGAGATGAGGCGGAGCGCGGGGAGGGCTCATTGACCTCAAGGGCGTTTGGCAGCGTCGCAGCAAGCGGTTCGTCATCACTCAGCGCCTCGCGGATGTTGGGGAGGCGGGGAGCCTCGGCTGCCGCGGTGTTGTCCGTGCTGCTCGTCGGCACCGGTGCGGGCGATCGAGGTGCCGATTGTGCTTCATCTTCGGCAGGTAGCTGGGGGGCGCACTCACCTTGTGGGGCTTGCGGCAGTGGCTGAGGTGTTTCCGCAGGCGGCGTTGAGCGACGCGGTTCCTGATGCATTTCCAAGGCGAGCAGGCGGGGTGTCTGCTTCAACGGCACCGCCATTCTGACAATCAGTTCATCCTGCAGCTCGCTCCAATTCAGCTCAGGCTTATCACTGTCGAACGCCGACAGCACTTCAAACCACAGCAGCGCGAATTGCTGAATGTCCCCCAAGTATTGGTTCCAGATCGACTCCGCCCGGCGCCGTAGGTTGATGAGCCGGGCGATGGTGGGTTTGCCCAGACCGGCATACAACGTCTGCGGGATCACCGGAAGCAGGTGTTCGAGTGTGTCGAACATGCGGCTGATGTGCGATTGTGAAATCGGGTAGCCATCCTTGCTCAGGCGTGTGGCCAGTTCACGCTGGCTGAGCAGGACATCGGGCTCCTGCAACATATCCTTGAGTTTCGCCACCGCGAGCGCTCGCTCAATGAACGTGAGCTGGCCATGCAGATCACTTTCGGCCAAGTGCCCGATCAAGGCATGCGACTCGGACTGCCAAGGGCGGAACAGGCAGTGGATGTGGAAGAATCGCTCCTCGCGGGTTTCTTGCCAGAGTTCGCCGAGGATGCTCAAGCGCGTGTTGCCGCCGTTGCGGATGATGAAGTGCGGCTCATCCGGACGGCGGGTAATCGCGGGGGGCTGGTCGAGGCCCCGTTCGCGGATCGAGGCTTTGATCTCGTCATACAGCGGGTTGCGGACCACCCGTGGGTTGAGCTCGTAAGGACGCAATTGTTCCAGGCTGACCACCAGCGGTGTGTCCCCGATTGGCACGGGCGTGTCGCGGCCATGTTTCTGCGGAAAATGCGCCTGCTGCAATTGACGGGTGATGTCTTCGGAAGACGGCGGCTTCATCACAGACCCTCCCATCAGCCGCGACGACTGAGCCGACGGTCGGCCACTGACGGTTGGCCGTGCATAGGCGCGCCCGCGTCGACAAGTCGCTCCTCCCAGTGCGGGAACAACTCAATGGCCAGCGCGCGCATGACCGCCGCCCCGCAAGGGCCGCGGCTGCCGGAGGGTGGCGTGGGCTCGACGCGGTGCACCGGCAGCCCCAGCGAGGCGGCATTGGGGTAGGCCACGCGGTCCGGAATGACCGTGGTGCAGACGCTGACATGCGGGTCGCACTGGAAGGACGCCTGCAGGCTGTGCATGATCAAGCGCGTGTCACGGCGATTGGCTTTGACCTGGTTGAGCAGCAGCCTCACTGACGGCATGGCAACGCCCAGGTAGCGGTAGGGCTCCAACTCTTCAAACAGTCCCAGCGTGCCACGCCGCAGCTCACGTGCCGCGAGCATTTCTGGAGGGACCGGGCACAGGGCACAGTCGGACGCGAGGATAACCATCTCCACGACGACACTGCGCGCGCCTTGGGTATCGATGATCAGCACATCGTAAAGGTCCTCGAACGCCGGTAGAAGATTGTGAAGGCGCAGACGGCCATCGGCCGCGTGCAACAGCAGGGTGCTGATGTGCCCGGCTCGGTCGTTGGACACGATCAGGTCCAGATGCGAGATGACGGTGGCGGAAATCACCTGCTCGGGTGCCGTGAGTCGTTGCGCGATGAGTTCGTAGGTGCCAGCCTCGCGGGATTCGCGCAAGGCGTAGTAGCTGGACAGTGTCGGCTGGCTGTCCAGATCCAGCAGCAGGACGCGGAGGCCTGCATCGGCGAGTACACCGCCGAGGTTGGCGGCGACGGTGGTTTTGCCCGCGCCGCCCTTGGTCGAGATCAGCGAGAGGACGTCCATGACACTACTTCCTGACCGACAGTCGATCCTGGACCCACTGCTCGATCTCCAGCGAGTCCCAGCCGACGGCACGGGTACCGATGCGCCGGCTTTGTGGGAACAGGCCGGCTTTCATCAGGTTGTAGATATGCGAACGCTTGAAGCCAGTTTTCTGTTCCACCTCATCGCGGCGCATGATGTGGCGGTCGGCAGGCAGCGGGGCAGGGCTGATCGGTTGCATGATGTCACTCCTTAGCACCATGTGGTGCGCATTGGGATGTGACAGTCAGTGAAGGTCTGCTCGGGCGGAAAGTCATTGCCAGGCAATGTGCGCTATTGCCTGGCAATTTGGTTCTAGGCCCGTATGGCCTGAGCCAAATGACGGCGCGCTTCTGCAAATTTCCGATCAAGGGTCCGTTTGCTTAGGCCTTGAACATTAGAAAAACGGTTGGTTACCGTTTCAACTAGAATCGTTTGAGTGCTATAAATAGATTGAACCTTTCCATCATCTGACTTGCCGATGCTAACATCTAGCAGAGCGCCAATAATGACATAAAGTATCGAGTTGGACTGCTCTAGGTATGATCCAGGTGTTCCCGTTTGAGGTTGGGGGGGCTCGGGGTTTTCTCTTTGTTGCGCAGAATTAGCATGCAGATTTTCTAGATTTTTCCGGGTTTTTTGTAATTCGCGGTCTGAAGCTTCTAATTCTGCTTTTAAAGCTAAATGTGCACCGATGCTGATGCAGTGGGAGTGGTCGGTCTCGTTGCCAAATAAGAAAATCGGTTTGTCGTCTGGGTAATAACACTCTACCCATATTCTCAGGTCCGAGTGGCGAATGGAAAGATAGGCTTTTTCGAATTCCGTATCTGAAGTTATTGGGCGGTTCAAATATGTGGCAGGTAGCTGGTGGCAAGCGATGGCGTCATATATTCGTTCAGAGTAGGTTTGAAGAGATGGCCAGTGAGGAAATAATTTAAGAAGGTCATCAGGGCGCGTAAGGGTCTGTTTTACGATTTCTTTTTCGTGGTCAGCGAGTCCAGACCAAAGTATTGCCACCTCAATTGGTCGATAGAAATTTTTGTGCGAGACCATGATGCAGCCTCCATATTGATCATCCAAGGGTGGGTTTCCAGTGAATTACTATCTGTCAGTCTTGATGGAGGGGAATGTGATGATAGATTGAAAGTTTTTAGGTTAGATTGTTCTTCGGATTGCGGAAATAGAAAGCCATGATCGCTGCGATAGTGGCGATCAATGCGTTTCTTGCTCGACGTCTTTGTGGGACATGGGGTGAGTAGCCAGTGGAGTTTTTCCATCGCCCCTGTTTTTTCACTTGGTGTGGAATCTCAAAATGCTCCTAGTGCTTTCGTTGCCATCTTATCAATGGGGTAGAGCACATGCCCAGAACAGGACACCCTCCAAAGCATTTGATCATCATGCAAGAAAACGTCGGAAGTGACTTCCCCACTTGGTCATCCGAAAGGTGCCTAGTAATGAACAAATGCGTATACGGATCGTTCTTGCATGGGCCGATGGATAGTGTGGAGCAAGCATTTTAGAGCTCCTGTGCACGACCGTTCAGATGGTTTCGAAAAGGTGCCTCCGATTTAAGGTGTACTCGTCTGACGACCTGATAGATGCCCCGCCCTCGGGCCGCCCACCCATGGTTTCGGATGAACCAGTGCAAAACGGGGTCAATCAAGCGCTTCAACGCCTGCCTGAGAATTTCACGCAGTGGAGCTTGCGCAGTTTGAGCTTTCCAGCAGATGTATCACCCGCTACCGTGCAAAGGATCTGGAGTGCTTTCGGTCTTAACATCTGCAATCGACTTTCAAACTGTTGAACGATAATTTTCGTCGACCAGATTCTCTTCTTATGATGCCAGCGCTAAATAAATTCCTTATGTGGCGCCGGCGGATATCCATACGTTCCCATTATTAATAAATGTTGGCCCGCGGTTGATCTTCGCGAAAGGGAATCTTTCGAGTTAATCGTAGGTAGACCAATAATTAGTAACTTATCGTTCTGTCCAGCTTCCGGTTGTGGCAAGGAAAAATATGCCTGTCCATGCTGAGGCTAACAGGTGGCTTTATCTGCATAGATTGCAACGTCTGAAGAGTTTTGGATCCTTGTAGGAATTATATCAATCGGGTCTTCTGGGTACTCTCAAGGTATGTGCTGGCAACGTTTCTTGCTGCAGAGCTTCTGCGTCAGCTGAGAGGTTTAGAAGTATCTCATTGGTTGTCGTTAACGCAAGGATGGAAAACTAATGCGGCCTCTGATCAATAGGCGCTAAATAATTGGCGGCGATAAATGGGTCAAGTGGCCAGCTAAGTCAAGTCAGCTGACTTCAGGGCAGGTAATAAACTGTATGGGCTTGGCAGGCATGTTTGGTGGTTTCTTGGCAGCAGTGAGTGAGGGTTCTGATCATTTTGGCTGAAATCGTCAATGTTTTGTCCCTTGTTAGCTTAGGCGTTCAGTTACAGTGTTTTCGTAAGTTTATGCTTTGCTTGTCGCGTTGGTTTCTTGTTTGTGGGAAATAACTAGAGTGAAGTGTTGTCCTTGTTTTCTTGACTTTGACGAGTTCGGAGCTGACTAAAAATTGGTGTCCTAGCGGAAATTGATGGCGCTCATAGTACTGAAGTTATGAATTTTCTTGGCGTCCTGGTATGTAAATGCCAGAGCTCCGCGAGGGGGCTAGTTGAAGAGGGCAGGAGTTCCAAGTGGATGGCTTATTGTTTGTTGCTGGGATAAGAGTCCATGAGTAATCATTTTCAATCGATACAATTACAGGGTTTATGAACCATGGGCCATTCACTAAAACTCTTGCGCTATCCACTCGCGGCCCTGGCTGTGTTGGTGATGAGCGCTTGCGGTAAAGCCCCAGAAACCGCCGCCAGCATGCCGGCTGCCAAAGTCAGTGTGGCCAAGGTGCTGGAGCAACCGGTCAATGAATGGGACGAATTCACCGGGCGCCTGGAAGCTCCGGAAACCGTTGAAATCCGCCCACGGGTTTCCGGCCAGATCGATCAAGTGGCCTTCACCGAAGGCGCCCTGGTGAAAAAGGGCGATTTGTTGTTCCAGATCGACCCGCGTCCATTCCAGGCTGAAGTGCGCCGCCTTGAAGCCCTGGTCACCCAAGGCCGAGCCAACGCCACTCGCAGTGAAAACGAAGCCCAGCGCGGTGAGCGCCTGCGCACCAGCAACGCGATCTCCGCCGAACTGGCTGATTCGCGCACCAGTGCGTCCCAGGAAGCCCGCGCCGCCGTTGGCGCAGTCCAGGCGCAACTGGACCTGGCCAAACTCAACCTAAGCTTCACCCGCGTCACCTCGCCTATCAGTGGCCGCGTCAGCCGTGCGGAAATCACCGCCGGCAACCTGGTCACGGCCGATACCACGGCCCTGACCAGCGTGGTCTCCACCGACAAGGTCTACGCCTACTTCGATGCCGACGAACGTGTGTTCCTCAAGTACACCCAACTCGCGCGCCAAGGCCAACGCGGTGCCACCACCCCAGTGTACCTGGGTCTATCCAATGAAGACGGCAACCCGCACCTGGGCCAGATGAACTTTGTCGACAATCAGGTCAACCCGAAAACCGGCACCATCCGTGGCCGTGCGGTGTTCGACAACAGCGACGGCGCCTACACCCCAGGCCTCTATGCCCGCCTGAAGCTGGTGGGCAGCGGCACCTACTCCGCCGTGCTGATCAACGACGAAGCTGTGGGCACCGACCTAGGCAAGAAGTTCGTACTGGTAATGGATGCCGACAACAACTCCGTGTACCGCTCCGTCGAGTTGGGGCCGAAGATCGAAGGTTTGCGCATCGTGCGCAGCGGCCTCAACAAGGATGACACCATCATCGTCAAGGGCTTGCAGCGGGTGCGTCCAGGTTCGCCGGTCACCCCTGAAGTCGTCCCCATGGCCAGCAAGGAAACCCTCGCCGCTCTGGCACGACAACGACAAGCACTGGAAGCCAGCAACCTGCCTCAGGTCAAACCCGGCAAAAGCGCGCCTGGTACAGCAGCGATACTGACCAGCACTGCGACTCCAAGCGGCTAAGAGACTACAACTCCGATGAATTTTTCCCAATTCTTCATTTCACGGCCGATTTTCGCCGCGGTGCTTTCGCTGCTGATTTTGATCGCCGGCGCAATTTCGCTGTTCCAACTGCCGATCAGCGAATACCCGGAAGTGGTTCCGCCAACTGTGGTGGTACGCGCTAACTTCCCAGGGGCCAACCCCAAAGTCATCGGTGAAACCGTGGCGGCGCCGCTGGAGCAGGCCATCACCGGCGTTGAGAACATGCTGTATATGTCATCGCAGTCGACCGCCGACGGCAAGCTGACCCTGACCATCACCTTTGCCTTGGGCACCGACCTGGACAACGCTCAGGTGCAGGTACAAAACCGTGTAACACGGACCCAGCCGAAACTGCCTGAGGAAGTGAGTCGCATCGGTATCACTGTGGACAAGGCCTCCCCGAACCTGACCATGGTGGTGCACTTGACCTCGCCGGACAAACGCTACGACATGCTCTACCTGTCCAACTACGCGATTCTCAACATCAAGGATGAGCTGGCCCGCCTTAGCGGTGTGGGTGATGTGCAGTTGTTTGGCATGGGCGACTACTCCCTGCGCGTCTGGCTGGATCCGAACAAGATCGCGTCGCGCGACCTGACCGCTACCGATGTGGTGACCGCAATTCGCGAGCAGAACCGTCAAGTGGCCGCTGGTGCCTTGGGCACGCAACCAGCCCCGAATGCGACCGCCTTCCAGTTGTCGGTGAACACCCAGGGCCGACTGGTCACTGAAGAAGAGTTTGAGAAGGTCATCATTCGTTCCGGCGATAACGGCGAAATCACACGACTGAAGGATATCGCGCGGGTGGAACTGGGATCCAACCAATACGCCCTGCGGTCTTTGCTCAATAACAATCCGGCGGTAGGATTGCCAATCTTCCAGCGTCCTGGCTCCAATGCGATCCAGATATCACACGACGTTCGTGAAAAAATGGCTGAGCTGAAGAAAAGCTTCCCGCAAGGTATGGATTTCGCCATCGCCTATGACCCGACCGTCTTCGTGCGTGGCTCTATCGAGGCGGTGGTACACACTCTGTTCGAAGCCTTGATTCTAGTCGTCCTTGTGGTGATCCTTTTCCTGCAAACCTGGCGAGCCTCAATCATTCCGCTGGTGGCCGTGCCAGTTTCGTTGATTGGTACGTTTGCGGTCATGCACATGTTCGGTTTCTCGCTTAACGCGCTGTCATTGTTCGGTTTGGTACTCGCTATCGGTATCGTGGTGGACGACGCCATCGTGGTAGTGGAGAACGTTGAACGCAACATTGAGCTGGGTCTAGAGCCCCTCCCAGCCACTCAAAAAGCCATGAGCGAAGTCACTGGCCCGATCATTGCCACGGCACTGGTGTTGTGTGCGGTGTTCATCCCAGCGGCCTTTATAAGCGGCTTGACCGGGCAGTTTTACAAACAGTTCGCCCTGACCATTGCGATTTCCACGGTGATTTCGGCGTTCAACTCCCTGACCTTGTCCCCTGCTCTGGCCGCCGTGTTGCTGCGTAGCCATAACGCGCCGAAGGATCGCGTCTCAAAAGCGCTCGACAAACTGTTCGGTGGCTGGTTATTCCGTCCGTTCAATCGCTTCTTTGAGAAAGCCAGCCACGGTTATGTTGGCACCGTAAGCCGAGTGATTCGCGGCAGTGGCATTGCACTGTTCCTGTATGCAGGACTGATGGTCCTGACCTGGTTCGGCTTCGCCCATACCCCAACCGGCTTCGTACCCGCCCAGGACAAACAATACCTGGTCGCCTTCGCGCAACTGCCGGACGCCGCGAGCCTGGACCGGACCGAAGACGTGATCAAACGCATGTCCGACATCGCCCTGAAACAGCCGGGAGTGGAAAGCACCGCGGCGCTCCCGGGCCTGTCGATCAACGGTTTCAGCAACAGCACGAACAACGGCGTGATATTTGTCACCTTGAAGCCGTTCGACGAGCGTAAAGACCCAAGCATGTCCGCGGGTGCGATTGCCGGTGCGCTGAACGGCAAATTCGGCGAAATCCAGGAAGCCTACATGGCGATCTTCCCGCCGCCGCCGGTACAGGGCCTGGGCACCATTGGCGGGTTCCGCCTGCAGATCGAAGACCGGGGCAACCTGGGCTACGACGAGCTGTACAAAGAAACCATGAACATCATCAACAAAAGCCACGGCGTGCCCGAACTGGCTGGGCTGTTCACCAGCTACACGGTGAACGTGCCCCAGGTCGATGCGGCTATCGACCGCGAAAAAGCCAAGACCCACGGAGTGGCCGTCAGCGACATCTTCGACACTCTGCAGATCTACCTGGGTTCGCTGTATGCCAACGACTTCAACCGCTTCGGTCGCACCTATCAGGTCAACGTCCAGGCTGAGCAACAGTTCCGCCTTGAACCGGAGCAGATCGGCCAGCTCAAAGTGCGCAACAACAAAGGCGAAATGATCCCGCTGGCGACCTTTATCAAGGTCAACGACACCTCAGGCCCGGACCGCGTGATGCACTACAATGGCTTTATCACCGCAGAGATCAACGGTGCAGCGGCCCCAGGCTACAGCTCCGGCCAGGCCGAAAAAGCCATCGAGAAGCTGCTCAAGGAGGAACTGCCCAACGGCATGACCTACGAGTGGACCGACCTGACCTACCAGCAGATTCTCTCGGGCAATACCGCGCTGTTCGTGTTCCCGCTCTGCGTATTGCTGGCGTTCCTGGTGCTCGCCGCCCAGTACGAAAGCTGGAGCTTGCCACTGGCGGTGATCCTGATCGTGCCGATGACTTTGCTCTCGGCCATTGCCGGGGTGATCATGTCGGGGGGTGACAACAACATCTTCACCCAGATCGGCTTAATCGTACTGGTGGGCCTGGCGTGTAAGAACGCGATTCTGATCGTCGAGTTTGCCAAGGACAAACAAGAGGAAGGCTTAGACCCTCAGGCTGCGGTGCTGGAAGCCTGCCGCTTGCGTCTGCGGCCGATCCTGATGACCTCGTTCGCCTTCATCATGGGAGTGGTGCCCTTGGTGCTCTCCAGCGGTGCTGGTGCAGAAATGCGCCACGCCATGGGTGTTGCGGTGTTCTCCGGGATGCTGGGGGTGACCTTTTTCGGTCTGCTGCTGACCCCGGTGTTCTACGTCCTGATCCGCAACTATGTGGAACGCGGTGAGGCTCGCAAAGCCGCCCGCGCCCCGAAACTGGAGGCGCAGCAATGAGCTTGAGAGTCTTCCTGCCGAGCCTGTTGCCGTGGCGCTGAGCGCCTGCGCCGTGGGCCCGGACTACAAGACCCAGAACCGGGAAGCGGCCCATATCACGGCCGCCACCGATGGCGCCGCCGGGCAAAAGAATTTTGACCGGGCACACTTTGAAGGCATCTGGTGGCAGCAATTCGAGGAACCGATCCTCAACCAACTGGTGACCCAGTCGTTGCAGGGCAACCGCGAACTGCGCGTCGCCTTTGCCCGGCTGCGGGCGGCCCGGGCGATTCGCGATGACGCCAGCAATGACGCCATGCCAACCATCACCAGCAGTGACCAGGCCAAGGGCCAGATCCCTGGGCATACCACCCGGCGCGTGAAAAGTGACTGTGGACTTCCTGGTGCTGCTCGACGCCCAGCGCGAACGCCTGGCGGCTGAAGACTCCCAGGCGCAGGCCGAAGTCGACCTGTACCGCGGCATCGTTGCCATGTGATATTCCATAGTTGGTAGCTTCAGGTGCGGATGCTTCGAGAGAGTGAGAGATCCCTTCATGTATCGTCCGCTATCGCGCGAGACAGGTGAAATCATGGAGGTGTTGATGAGGTTGCGGCTGGGGGGCAGCCCTATCTATTCCCAAGCCGCTTTCGGCTCCATGATTTGGGATGATTGTCAAGGATGCCAGTCGCCTGTACACGCGTGCACAGATGACTGGCCGACTTGCATTAACTGGCGTCGCTGTTGGCGCTGCCTTCCGAAGGTATTTCACTCTTCAGGGCGCGACGTACCGTATTGTCTTCGGTCATTTCGAACCACATACCATTCAGTACGGCGAACGCTGCCGCCAGAGGCAGACCGAGTAACCAAGCGAAGTACCACATGTGAAAACCTCTGTATTTAACAAGTGATCAGTAAGCGTGGCCCTTGCCACCTTCAATAGCCTTGGCGTCGACCTTGCCCCATAACACGCGGTACACCCAAGTGGTATAGGCCACGATGAGCGGCAGGAAAATCGCCGTGCTGACCAGCATGATAAACAGGGTCATGTGGCTGGATGAGGAGTCCCATACGGTCAGGCTGAAGCGAGGATCGACCGAAGACGGCAGGATGAAGGGAAACATCGACATGCCCACCGAGGTGATGATGCCGGCGATACCCAGGCTGCTGGCGAGCATCGCCAGATTGTCGCGGCGGGCACGCAGCAACAGACAGGCCAGCAGCGTGCCGGCGAAACCAAGAGCCGGTGCCAGTAATGTCCAGGGCTTGCTGTCGTAGTTGGTGAACCAAGCGTGCTGGCTGACAGCGGCGGTCTTGAACAGGGGGTTGGAAGGGCCGGTCGTGTTGATCACTGAGGTGATGCTGTAGCCTTCGATCCAATGCCAAAGCGCTACTCCGGCCAATGCATATAGAACGATGGTGGTCAGCATGGCGATACTGCCGATGGTGCGCGCTCGGTCAGCCAACACGCCGTCGGTCTTGATGCGCAGCCAGGCCGCACCATGGGCGACTAGCATGCTCACCGAAACCAGGCCGCAGAGCACTGCGAAGGGATTGAGCAGCTCGAAGAAGCTGCCGTCGTAGTAGATGTACATTTCGGGTGTCAGGCGAAACGGTACGCCTTGTATAACGTTACCCACCGCTACACCGCAGATCAGGGCGGGCACGAAGCCTCCAACGAACAGCGCCCAGTCCCAACTGTTGCGCCAAGCCTTCGACTCGAGCTTGCTGCGGTACTTGAACGCCACCGGTCGAATGATCAGTGCCACCAGAATGATGAACATGGCCAGGTAGAAGCCGGAAAACGATACGGCGTAGAGCTGCGGCCAGGCGGCGAAAATGGCACCTCCACCGAGAACCAGCCATACCTGATTGCCTTCCCATGTAGGGCCGACGGCGTTGATCACCACGCGTCGCTCCAGATCGGTTTTTGCTATGAATGGCAGCAGGGTACCGGTGCCCAAATCGAACCCGCCCATCACTGCAAAGCCGATCAACAGGACGCCCAACAATACCCACCAGATGAGTCGCAGGGTGTCGTAGTTCAATAGTTCATGCAGGATCATGGAAGTACTCCGCAGACGAGTGGAGAGGTTGGTGAGTTGCGACTGAAGCCAGCGTTGGCTGCATGACCTCAGGCTGCTCTGCCTCGTCTTCTGGGCCGTGCTTGATGGCCTTGAGCATTAGCTTCATCTCGATGACCAGCAGCACGGTGTAGATCGCCACGAAGCCGGCGATGGTCAGCAGCAGCGTTTTTACACCGAGACTGGACACCGCCAGTGCGGTTGGCAGTACGCCTTCGATGACCCACGGTTGGCGACCGTATTCGGCAACCAGCCAGCCACACTCGATGGCGACCCATGGCAGCGGGATGGCGTATACCGCAACCTTCAGCAGCCAGCGGTGCTTATCCACGCGATGGCGTGTGGACAGCCAGAAGAATACGGCGGTGAGCACGATGAAAAACATGCCCAGGGCGACCATTATGCGGAACGTCCAGAACAACGGGGCCACCTGTGGCACGGTGTCCCACGCGGCTTTTCTGATATGCTCGTCGGTCGCCAGACGCGGGTCATCGACATAGCGCTTGAGTAGTAGGGCGTAGCCCAGATCGACTCCAGTACTCTCGAACATCGCTTTGAGCACTGGCGAGATGCTGATTGTGGAACCCTCGGCACGGATCTGCTCCAGTGCATCGTAAGCCAGGATGCCGCGCCGAATGCGTTCCTCGGCGCTGATTACCAGGTCGATGATACCAGGCATCTCCGTTGTCAGTGAGCGGGTGCCGATCAAGCCCATGACGATGGGGATGTGCAGCGCATAGTGGGTCTCGCGCGCCTCTTGGTCGGGGAAGCCGAAGGCGGTAAAGGAGGCCGGTGCCGGCTGGGTTTCCCACATGGCCTCGATGGCTGCCAGCTTCATCTGCTGGTGTTCTCCAGACAGGTAACCGCTCTCGTCACCGAGCACCACTACCGACAGCGAGCCGGCCAGTCCGAAGGAAGCGGCAACCGCCATAGAGCGTTTGGCCAGGTCGACATGCCGCCCCTTGAGCAGGTACCACGCGGAGATGCCCATTACGAAGATCGCACCACAGACATACCCGGCCGACACAGTGTGTACGAATTTGGCCTGAGCTACAGGATTCATGAGTACGGCGAAGAAGTCGTTGACCTCCATGCGCATGGTCTGTGGGTTGAACTCGGAACCCACCGGGTTTTGCATCCAGCCGTTGGCGATCAGGATCCACAGCGCCGAGAAGTTGGTACCCAGCGCCATTAGCCAGGTAACGGCCAAGTGCTTTACCTGTGTGAGCTTGTCCCAGCCGAAGAAGAACAGGCCGACGAAGGTTGCTTCCAGAAAGAATGCCATCAACCCTTCTATGGCCAGCGGCGCACCAAAGATATCGCCGACGTAGTGGCTGTAGTAGCTCCAGTTCATGCCGAACTGGAACTCCATGACGATGCCGGTGGCCACACCCATGACGAAGTTGATACCGAACAGGGTGCCCCAGAACTTGGTCATCTGCCGCCAGATGACCCGCCCGCTCATTACATAGATGGTCTCCATGATGGCCAGCAGAATGGACAGCCCCAACGTCAAGGGTACGAATAGAAAATGATAGAGCGCAGTGAGCGCGAATTGCAGTCGCGACAGGCTGACTATGTCTAAGTCCATGGCTGTTTCCTTTGGTGTAGTGAATTCGTCGAGGGCATGTCAGTCGTCGCGCAAGCTGCGCAACAGCTCGTCATAATCCCGGCTACCACGTTGGTGATCGGCAGTAATGCGACCGTGCTCAATCTGTATGAGACGCTCGGCCAGCCGGGCTTCGCGGCGCAGGTGAGTGGCCAGCAACCAGGTGTGTTCGCGGCCGTATTCGTCCAGGCGATTCAGCACGTCGTTGGCGGTCAGCGCATCAAGGCCGTCGGTCGGCTCGTCCAGTAGCCATACCGAGGCTTTGCGCAATAACAAGCGTGCCAGGGCCAGGCGCCGGGCCTGGCCACCAGACAGGCCGATGCCGCCCTCACCCAGTAGTGTGTCCAGACCGTGCGGCCAATCGGCGATGCTATTGGCCAGGCCCGCAATTTCGAGGGCTTGCCAGAGTTGTTCGTCGCTTGCGGTGGCGTTGGCCAGGCGTAGGTTGTCACGCAAGCTGTCCTGAAACAGCTCGGTGCGCTGAGTCAGCCAGCCGTGCGTGGCAATCTGAAAACTGCCGCAGCGTGACGACAGCTCGCCAGTCAGCAGTGCTAACAATGATGACTTACCGGCGCCGCTTGCCCCGATCAGGGCGATGCGTTCACCGTGCTGCGACTGCATGTCGATTCCGTGCAAGCAGTCGTTGCTGCTGCCTTCATAGCGGGCGCTAATGTTGTCCAGGATGAACGCATTCGAGCCCTTTTCCGTGACTGACGGCAGTTTTCTCCAATCATCACGGTTACTCAGTTGCGGGCCAAGGCGGCTTGCCGCCAGCGTGGTGCGGCCCAGCTCCAATGCACCGCGTCGCAAGGCGGCCAGTGGCTCGCTCATGCCGAGGGTGACGAGAATAGCGAGCACAGCTACCGGCAAAGCGATCACCTGATTGACTACCAGCCAGCCGCAAACCAGTAGAGTGGTCGCCTGTAGCAAATGACTAAGCAGTCCAAACCCCAGCACTGCGCGGGTATCGATACGGTGCAGTTGATCATCGTAAGTAGCCAGTCGTGCATCGATGCGCTCTATATGTTGGCACTGGGCACCCAAGCGGTTGGCCAGCAGCAATTCGCTCTGCCCGGCTACCAAGTCAGCAGTGCCACTGCGCAATGACTCGACGGCGTGCGCGCGCAGGCGTGCCGGGCGCAGCGCTGCTGTACAGGTGCGCTGCAGAATCAGTAGGCTGGTCAGGGCCATGGCCAGTAAAACGGCGATGCCTAGCTCCACCTTTATCATCGCGAGGGTGATGACGGCAGCGAGCGTTGCTACCGATGCCGCGCCGAGGGGAATCAGTAGGCGTAGGTAAAGCGAATCGAGAGCGTCGATATCGCCGGTCAGGCGATACAACAAGCTGGAGGGGCGCAGGGCGAGCTTGCGCGCTGCTTGCGGTGCCGCCCAGCCACGGAAAAGGCGTACACGCAGATCGGCCAGTACCGCTAGGGTGGCGTCATGACTGACCAGGCGTTCGCCGAAGCGGGCGAAAGTGCGTAGCAAGGTAAACAGACGAATACCGGACGACGGCATGAACACATCGAAGGCAAAGGCAGTGACAGCACTTAGGCCAGCGATCGCTGTGGCGCTGATGAACCAGCCAGACAGCCCGAGCAGAGCCATGCCGGCCAGTACTGTCAGGCAGGCCAGCACTGCACCGCTCAGTAGCAAGCTACGGTGTTTCGTGTAGAACAATCTCACTAGCGGTTGCAGACTGCGCAGTGAGGAGGACAGACGAGGACTTAACATGGCTGCAGCTGCTCTTCAGTTCGCCGAGGGTTCTGGTGCGGCAGACAGAGCTCATCGAGGCTCATCTGCCTGTCGAGTGCTGCCGCCAGCGCCGGATCGTGGGTGGCAACGAGCAGCGTGCGACCGCGCCCCAGTTCGAGCAGTGCCTGAGTGATTTCGCGAGCCGTCTGACGGTCGAGATGGGCGGTGGGTTCATCCGCCAGAATCAGCTGGATCGAGGGGTCGGCAGCGATGCGTGCCAGAGCCAAGCGCAACGCTTCGCCTCCGGACAGGCCTACGCCGCCCTCACCAAGCATCTGCCGGGGGTGTGCCTGGTCTACCGCGTGCAGGCGAGCTAGCGTTAGAGCCTGTTGCACTGCAGCGTTGTCCACAGTAGGCCGGCCCAGCGAGATATTGGCTTGCACGGTGCCGGCGAATACATGTTGCCGCTGGCCGATCCAGCCGATTTCTCCGGGCTTGAGTGTGGTGCTCAGGTTGCCAGCGCTGACCGGCAGCAAACCGGCGATGGTTGCCAGTAGGGTGGATTTGCCGCAACCGCTGGTGCCAGTAACAGCCAGGTGCTCACCTGATTGCAGGATGAGCGACAGGCCCCTGAAGACCGGCTGCTGGTTGCCTGCGTGTTGTACGGCCAGCTCACTGAGGCTCAGCAGGGCGCTGCCTGGCGGCGCTGTTCTGCGCTCAGGCAATGAGACGCCGCGCTCAGTGAGGCGGACCATCGCGTCGATGGCCGAGGTGCCCGCAGCGCGGTCATGCCAGACCGCAGATAGCTCGCGCAGCGGCTCGAAGAAGGTCGGTGCCAGGAGCAGAATGAAAAGCCCTTCGCCAAGGCTCAAGCGAGCGCCCCATGCCCCGAAGTTCAAATAGCCAAGCAGGTGGAAACCCACATAAACCGCAACCAGTGCCACCCCGAGCGCTGAAAACAGCTCCAGTACGGCTGATGATAGAAAGGCGATACGCAGCACGCGCATGGTGCGTTTGCGCAACGATTGGGTCGAGTTTTGCAGGCGCTCGGCGGTATGTTCGACGGCGTCCAGGGCGCGCAGAGTTGTGAGGCCGCGCAGGCGGTCAAGGAGAAACCCGTTCATGGCCCCTGCCTCCACCCACTGCTTCTCGGCTGCAGCCTTGGCTTGCCAGCCGACCAGTGCCATGAACATCGGAATCAGCGGGGCTGCGAACAACAGCACCAGTGCGGCCATCCATGAGAACCAGGTGGTAACAGCGGCAATCAGCAGTGGCAGGATCATCACGCGTTGCTGCACGGGCAGGTAGCGCAGCAGATACGGCAGCAGTGCTTCTGCCTGCTCGGCCAGCACGCTGGCTGCCTCGCCAGAGCTGGCGCGCTGGGTATCCTGTGGTGAGCGGGTTGCCAGACTGATGAGTGCATCGTGGCGCAGTGAGGAAATGTGGGCCCGCGCGCTGCGGTAGAGAACTCGCCCGCCCCAGGCTTCGACCAGGCTACGTATCACGCCGACCAACAGCACAGTTAACGCAGCCGGCCAGACTGCGGCCATACCACGATTTTCCAGCAGGCTTTGAACCGCCCAGGCGATAGCTGCTGCCTGAGCAAGCCAGAACAATGCCGCGAAGGTTTGCAGAATGGCTCCGAAGCGCGGTGCTTGGTGACCTAACATGGCTTTCTCGCTCTTGCTGCTACACATAGATTCGGCGAGTAAACACGAAGGTCCCGATAGATGACCGGATAAAACGAGCACTGACAATTCATTTCATATCTCATAGCAAGGCACGGCTGGCGTTTATCTAGAACGTTCGATGTATCTTCGGTTATCGAAAAACCAATAATCGGAAGCACTTTTTCTGGCTGCTTTCTATGGGGTGTTTTATTAACAGCTATTCTATTTTTTTTCGTTATTGCAGCTCAAGTGCGACGCAATGACGCACGTAGTGACTCTATAGACGCTACGTTGCCGTTCCAGTGCGCGTAGCCACTCGCGTTCCCTATTGTTCAGCTTGACAATAGAATGGTGTGGCTGATCGTCGCGGTTACGTATAATGGTTGTTTTTGCTAGTTTATAAGCTAAAAGATGATTTTTATTGATGTGGGTCAATGGCATTTTTTGTGAAAATTGCGTTGCAGTTCACGGCGCACGTGAAAGTTGATGATTGCCGAGGTGGAGTGAGTTCACTATGCAAGAAAAATACGCGGGTCTGGCACGGCGCAAGGTTGGTCAGTGCTTTTATCTGGCGCCGACATATGACCTGAACTACAGCCGTGCTCAATGGGAGCACTATCGGAAGTTGTTATTGCGCTGCTGTCCGACGCTTCTTGAACTTGACGTGGTTGCTGGCAAGGAATTGATCCCGCAGTTGGTTGCCTGGGTTCAACAGTCGGTCCACGCCACGACTGGACATTTCCGATCAGTCTGTGCCGATAGTTGCTGCAGTCCCTTTACGCCGAGACAGTGACCGAGAACCAGTTGCGAGCAATGCTCGCCTGGGCCGCCACGCACTGGGCCGCCACCGATGCAAGCCGGGTACAAGGGATCGTATTGGTCTGTTCCAGTTGCCCCTTCATGCTTTTACAGTGGAAGGGTGGCGCACCGGAGAACTCAGCAACGATCCCTCTTCAAGTACCTGAAAATCGGGATTTCGCCTGGTCACCAATCATGCAGTCCGGCCTTGTTGGTCTGCGCCGTTGGCTGGATATACCTGTGTGAGGGCTGCGGCAATTTGTCCGGTCGGCAGACTGCTGCACGGTGAGGAAAACGCAACGCTTTGTAAGAACGATACGCAAGATCGAGAGCGTAAAAGCGCAAATTCGCACCAAGATCAATGAATCGATCCGGGGGATCAAGCGCCAGTTTGGCTATGAAGAAATCCGCTTTCGGGACGTGGTCAGCGACGCGTTTTGCAGTGATCGATGGCCTGATAAATCGAAGCGGATTGATCTGGTTTTCACGTGCGTCGGTTAGAAGTGCTGACCGTTCTATAGACCAATATACCCAGCTATTTCAGATTATCCCTAACGCCTTCCATAGGTATGTGCATCAGGCGTTGCTCAAGTAACTCAAGCGATTGCCGTTGGATTACTTCCTGTTGTCGTATGTCCGCTACGATCTCAAGCTCACGTTTGTTGTGCGCCCATAACGGTGTAAGTACGCGCCAGGTGCTGGATTTAACGGTTCCCAGATGACGTTGATCTGGCGTGTAAAAGCCCAGTGAGAGTCGGGATGCCGGTTCCGACGAACGATTGTTGATAAGCCGAATTTTCATGTCCAATTTTACAACGAGAGGCAACCCGCTGCGTGAGGCATCTTCAAAGGTTTGAAAATTATATACTTCACCAAAGCGCTTTTTGAGGATTAACGTAACGCCGGCCAAGCTCAAGTCGGGGTCTGACGTTTCGACGTATGCTTGGCGTATGGCGTGTGTGTACAGGTGTGCCGCCCAGCCTTTTTTGAAATGATCATGGTAGGTGGTCAATTCTCTGATCGTTTCGGTTGCAGAGTCAGACATGACGAGGGCAATAGGACCGGACGGCAATTCACTAGGGGCCGAAGCTGTGTTGTAAGTGTCTTCATAAGATTGTGTTCTTGCGCAGCCTGCAACTATTAAAAGTAGCGCGGCAGTTAACATTGGCTTGAGTAGGAAAGATATGTTTTTTGAGTTAAAGTTTAAGCGGGTGTGTGTGCGGAGCATTATTGGCCTCATCTTGGGTGGGCGGTTGATATCTGCATTGAATGAAATGTTTGCCTGTATACGGAGCGGTAATTTTTATTGGTTGAAGGTATAGGTGTGAGTAGGGCGGTCAGCCACATGGCGTGGTGGTCTATGCTGAGTGGGGCCATTACGCTACGGTGGTTGACGTATCTCCGAAAGGCAGCCTGGAACACCTAGGAACTAATAGCTTCAGAAGGATTTGCAGCGCACGGGAGGAAAAATGACGCTGCATGGAGGTCGCGTCACGCCAAGTGAATGCAATGATCCAATTCCAAGGCTGTTGAGTTTTTTTGAGTGTACACCCAGCACAGTTGGGCGATACCTGTTGTATGTTCTTTAAGAGAAGCAGGATTTCGAGGGGCAAGCTCTCATCCATTTGTGCATCGAACTCAATGATATTGTGTGCAGACGTTGGCAGGGTGAAGCCACCTGAAGTTGCGTTGAACGCTAGGGTGTTTTTTATACTGTTCGACATGAAGCCAACCTCGAGTCTTGGCTGTAGGGAAGTCGTTAGATTTTCGCGCGTTGCGAAACGGTCTAGCAGCCCGAGTCAGCATCTGGGTAAGGCCTGTTCAGCACCTTCGTCAGGGGGCGGCATGCCTGGTGATTGGTCGGTCAACGTGACTTGTTGAGAAAGGGTAAATTAATCCTTGCTGCTGTGAATGACAAAACATTGACGATTTCAGTCAAAGTGATCAAGATTGCTAGCGTGCCAATGGGCGTTTTTTGGAGTGTCTATGAATGCAGATTAAGTCGATACAATTTGTTGTTTATTCTGGAATTAGTCTTCTTGACCTAGCAGGGCCGTTGGAGGTTTTCGTTGCAGCCAATTATTTGGCACGTTCTACACATCCGCCCTACTCGGCGTCGATAATTGCTCTACAGGATACTCCGGAGGTGTTTTCTGGATTTTCAATGAATGCTGAAATTTTAGATGCTCAAACACCACCTGCGCATACTCTGATTGTGCCGGGCGGCCCAGGGATACTGGAATTTTGCAAAGATTCAAGATTTTTCTCCCACTTTGTTGAGCATGCTAACACTGCCCAGCGTTTAGTCTCGGTGTGTACGGGCATTTTTGCGCTTGCGGCGGCCGGTAAGCTGGAGGGCCGTAACGTCACGACACATTGGTCAGCCTATGATGAATTGGAAAGTGCTTTTCCCTCCGTGCTGGTTAAACGAGGACCTATATTTATCAATGATGGTGATATATGGACGTCGGCAGGTGTGACCTCAGGGATTGACATGGCGCTTGCCATCGTCGAAAAAGATTTGGGGCACGCGGCGGCACTCGAAGTGGCGCGTCACTTGGTGGTCTTCTTGAAGCGCCCAGGGGGGCAGGAGCAGTTTAGTTCCTCCTTGGCACTGCAATCCAAGAGCAGTCATTTCTCAGATCTTCATGCATGGTTAAATAATAATATAAGTGGCGATCTTTCGGTGTCTGTACTGGCAAACTTCATGAACATGGGTGAGAGAACCTTTGCCCGACGTTATACTGAAAGCACAGGGTGCACACCCAGCAAGATGGTCGAGTTGCTGCGGTTGGACGCGGTTCGCGATTTGCTCGTTACTTCAAATAGCCCGTTAAAATCGATAGCCAAAAGCTGCGGGTTTGGCAACGAGTCAACGCTCATTCGACGGTTTGTCAAGCATGTCGGCGTCACCCCGGCGGAGTATCGTGCTCGCTTTAATTCGTATCAATAAAATTGAATTTAAGATAGTGTTGATCTGACATACTGCATTCAATGGCGTTACGCTGATTACAGCGACTCAAGAAACTTCAGTAGGGCTTCACGGTGCTTCTGGCCCATGGTGATAACGGCATCGCGCGCCTGGCTGGCTTCGCCGCCATGCCACAGAATGACCTCGAGCACGCTGCGTGCACGTCCATCATGCAGCAGTTGTGTGTGACCGCTCACGGTTGCGGTCAGGCGCAAGCCCCACAGCGGTGTGGTACGCCATTGGCGACCATCGGCCCGGAATTCACTGTAAGCGCTCCATAAACCCCACCTAACCAAAGATGGGCAGCGCACCTAGCTGTGTATGTGAGGTGTGCAATTCCATGGCAGTAGCGCTTCGTAGTCTTCGACTGAGCACGCCTGCGGCAGGCGTTCCAGTGCGTGGCGCAGCCACGCATAGGGTTCTTGGCCGTTGGCTTTGGCCGTTTCTACCAAGCTGTAAAGTTGTGCGCTGGCAGTGGCACCTTTGGGCGTGTCACTGAACAACCAGTTCTTTCTCCCGATGACAAACGGGCGGATCGCACGCTCGGCCGCGTTGTTGTCCATCGGCAAGTAGCCGTGCTCGACGTAGCGTTCCAATTTGCTCCAGTTGCTGGCCAAGTAACCGATGGCCTTGCCCAAGGCATTCTGCGTCGTGACCTGAGGTTGCGTTTTCTCTACCCAGTTTTTCAGCTGAGTCAGCAATGGCAGGCTGCGCTCCATGCGGGCAACCTTACGATCTTCGTCGTCACTGTCCTTCAAGTCGCGCTCGACGCCATAGAGCTTATTGATCAAGTTCAATGCGATGTCAGCGCGTCCTGTTTTGCCCTTGGGCTGTACTTTCTGCGCTTCGACGAACTTGCGGCGCGCGTGCGCCCAGCAGCCCAATCGCTCCAGCCCGTCCTGTGCGGCCAGCGCGTTGTAACCGGCGTAGTCGTCGGTCATGACATAGCCGCGATAGCCGTCCAGCAGGCGCACCGGCACCTCCTGCGCTCGGCTGGTGGTGTAGTCGAAAAGGATCACCGGGCGATCAGGTGGGCCGCCGGTTTGCACCCACATCCAGGATTGGCTGCTGGGCTCACGACCAGGCTCTTTCAACACCTGCACACGTGTTTCATCACAGTGGATGATCCGACTGTTCAACAGGCTTTCGCGCATCAGATTCAGCAGCGGCTGAAAGTGCTCGCTGCATTGAATCACCCAGCGTGCCAGGGTTTGGCGCGGGATATCGATACCGTGACGCCCCAGCACTTTTTCGAAGCGGTGAAGCGGCAAGCCGTCTACGTATTTAATGGTCAGCAGCATGGCCAGCACACTCGGGCTGGCCATGCTTTTCTCGATCATCTGGGCGGGCTTGTCCGCCGTTACGGGCGCTGACTCGCAGTCCCGGCAGCCGTACACCTTGCGAACATGTTTGATGACGCGAATCTGCATCGGGACGATTTCAAGCTGTTCGCTGACTTCTTCACCGATGGCATGTTTACGGCAGCCACAAGCGCAGGTCAGTTCATGCTCGGGCAGTTCGTGGACAACTTCGATACGCGGCAAATCAGCTGGCAGCGGCTTGCGCTTGCCACGGCGTTTGGTTGGCGCAACGACTTCTTCGTCGTCAGCCTCATCCAAGGGCTCGGCCAGGCTTTCCGCTTCGTCGAAGAGTGGCAACTGTGGTGTCGCCGTATCGCCAGTCTGCTCGGTCTTGCGCCCGAACAAGCGCTGGCGCAACAGCGCAACTTCCTCTTCGAGATGAACGATCTTGCCCTTGTCGGACGCGCGCTCGTGGATCATCTGCTCAAGCAGTTGCTTGAGCAGAACAGGATCGTCAGGGAGGTTTTCGGGCATGGAAATCATGCCGCGGATTATACCGAATCAGGCGACGTATCGAGGCGTCAAAACCTGATGCGGACGGTTGCGCCAGAGGTCGAAGCCATCGAGCAGCCAGTTCAGTTCCTGAACGGTCAGGACAATGGCGACGTCAGTCGGATCAGGTGAAGTTTTGAAACGTTCGGACTCCAGGCGTTTGAGCCAGAGGCAGAAGCCGTTGCGTTCCCAATACAGGATCTTCACGCGGTTGCGCGGCTTGTTGAGGAAGACGAAAAGCACTGGGTCGAACACCGCCACTTTGATATCGAGTTCGACCAGTGCGGCCAGTCCATCGATGGATTTTCGAAAGTCGACGGGCTTGGGGTAGAGGTACACTTTTTCGACTTTGGCGTCGGGTCGCATCATGGTCGGCGAGCTCCAGAAAGAAATCGGGAGCACAGCATCGAGGATCAGGTAAGCGCTTTGAATGTGGGGTTCATGGAGCGCTTACAATTCACTGCGGTGGTCGGCCAGCCCTTCGCCCAGGTCGTGGAGCAGTAGATCGGTATAGGGGAAGATACGTTGCTCGGACAGTTCAGGTGCCGGGTGTTCACCGGTAACGTATGACGGACGGTGGCACGCAGCGCAACCTACGGAATGGAATATTCCCTTGCCTGCGAGTATCTGGGGCTCATCCACGCCGCGCCTGGCGGGTACGCCCAGGGTACGCGTGTAGAACAGCACTTGCGCGCGAATCTTGTCGGTGACTTCCGGAGTACCGCCCTGTAACGCTTTGCGACAGGCTATCTGATGTTCGGTGCAGTCGTCTGATGGTAGCAGGTGGGTTGTCAGGCCCATGTCGCCTGCGAAAGCGTGTGCGTTCTGTTGGTCCAGGTTGGGTTGGCCCGCTTTCCAGCCAAATCGACCGATCGTGGTGCGCTGATGCAAGTCGTCCCAGACCTGGTTCAACTGCCCCCGCACAGGGCCACCCGTTTGCGCCTGCCGCACGGCATTATGTTCAATGTCGATCTCGCGGATAGCTTCCAGCAAGCCTAGGCCGATCATTGGCGACGCTACTCGCAGCGACATCTGTGTCTGCGGGTGCAGTGGACCGTAACCAAGTTCGCGAATATCGATCAGCGGCTTGCGCAAGGTGATCCGTTCACCGTCCGCCAGGGTGATTGAATGTGGCTGATAACGCAGGTGGATGCGGCCTTCCGGGGCATGGCCATCGATTGCCCTGTCCTGCAGTTGCAGCCCGTAGGTGGGCTCGGGGATGGCGCCGAGGCGCTCGATTTGTTCGATCTGCCCGGTTGCCGGAATCGACAGGCGCACCAGCGACGACCGTGCGGGTTGGTTGCTGCCTTCGACGGGAGGAAAGCCTCGGCCATCCTTGATATGGCAGCTTTGGCAGGCGTCGGTGTTGAATAGCGGGCCCAGTCCGACACGGGCATTCTGATGTGCACCCTCTCGGGCAACGTGCCAGTTGTCCCGGAAGAATGCATTGCCAACGAAAAAATCCATGCGCCTTAGCGGCGTCAGGTTTGCTGAGGGCATGGAAAAGGCATCTTTGTCGAATCGTTGCACAGTGGTGCTGCCGCCTTGCATTTGCTCGCCCGGTTCTGGCTTGGCATCAGGGTCACCACAACCGGCGAGCAAGCCGAATAGCGTGAGAGCGAGGAGGGGAGATATGGGGGCTCGTAGCCAGTGCGGTGTGGCGGTATTCAACAGATGCAAGCAGATTGCTTTCACAGCTTTCCTCTCGGATGCCCAGCGGCTTTGCGGGTCTCAGAGAGTCTATTGGCAGTACGTAGCAAACCGCAGGCGCGACGGCGTGACGCAGGTCGTCGGTGGGCGTATTATTTCAGCGAGCGTATTCGGTGCCGGGCAGATGCATGCGACGGGGTGTCGCAGCGGCTGGAGCATGTGATCGCCGGCTGTTATGGCACTTTCTTCATGCTTTTGGATTCCTCTCACGAAAAAACATCCGCCGATACTCAGAAGGCGATGTGCCCAGATGAACGCTGAATTGTTGTCTCAAAGAGAGGGCCGTTCCAAAACCTGCTTCGCTCGCGATGCATTCGATCGGTAAGTCAGTCGTTTCCAGCAACTGCTGTGCCATTACCACTCGCTCAGCATTCAACCAGGCGGACACGGTACTCCCGGTTGCTTGCTTGAAACGGCGGGTAAACGTCCGCCTGCTCATCCTGGCGGCCTCTGCGAGTGAATCAAGCGACAAATTGCTGGAAAGATTGCCTCTCGCCCAGGTCAGTACATCCGACAAATGGGTCGCGCACGCCAACTTCGGCACAGGCCGCTCCACAAACTGTGCCTGTCCACCCTGTCTGTGAGGGGGGGTCACCAGTAATTTAGCTGTGCGGTTCGCAGCATCAGCACCGTGCCGCTGACGTATCAGATGCAGGCAACAGTCTATGGCCGCTATGGTGCCTGCAGAGGTCATGATGTTGTCAGCACTCACATACAGCACTTCGGGCCTGAAGCGAGCCTTTGGAAAGCGTTGTGCAAAGGCGTCACGGGCGATCCAATGAGTCGTCGCCTCTTTATCATCAAGCAGGCCGGCATCGCCGAGCACGAACGCACCTAAACACAAACCTACAATAAGTTTGCCTTCGGTGTTGGCGAGTTGGAGCGCTTTCACAAGCTGTGGGGATGCAGCAATGGCAGGATCGCTCCACGCTGGGATAACGATTACGTCAGAGGCGTGCATGAGTTCAAGCCCATGGGTTATTGCGATACCAAGCTCTTGGTCACTGGTCACCATCCCGGGTACTTCGGCACAGTAGCCGACCTCATAATGAGGCTCGTCGGGGGAAGTTTCGACTGTGCCTAGCACCATCCCTGGCACAGACAGGTGAAACAGGCTTACGCCATTGAACGCCAGGACAGCAACGCGTAGGGAGGGCATGGGCAAGCCTTTGTTTGTGGGATGTTGGCCCGATTATATCGAATTATGTCATTTAGGCCACTGTTGCCTCTTCGAGTATCCGGCAACAATAGGTTCACCCCAGAACCCAGAGGATTGTCTTATGAGATTGAAATCGCTCACCTTGGCCCTTTGTCTTGCTTGTGGTGTGATCAATACCCCTGCATTTGCTCAGGCAGCCGCTACCCCAGACTCTGGCGCATCTCATTCGGTAGAAATGCAGCAGATTCGTAACGCGACGGTAAAAATCACCTACGCGGGCACTACGTTCCTGATCGATCCCATGTTGGCCAAAAAGGGATCTTACCCAGGGTTTGAGCAGACCTATCGCAGCAACCTTCGCAATCCGCTGGTTGATCTGCCTGAGCCTGCTGACAAGGTTGTTTCTGGCGTTGATGCGGTCATCGTCACTCATACTCACCTTGATCACTGGGACGATGCTGCTCAAAAAACCTTGCCTAAAGATATCCCGTTGTTCACACAGCACGAAGAAGATGCGCAACTCATTCGTTCGCAAGGTTTCAAGAATGTGCGTGTGCTTGAGGGTGAAGTTGAATTTGGCGGGGTCAAAATCAGCAAGACAGGTGGCCAGCACGGCACCGACGAAATGTATGCTACGCCAGCGCTCGCAAAGGCGTTGGGCCAAGCGATGGGTGTAGTTTTCCAGGCGCCCGGCTATAAAACCCTTTACGTTGCCGGTGACACTATTTGGCGTAAAGAGGTAGATCACGCCATCGAGAAATATAACCCTGACATTATTGTGCTCAACGCCGGCAAGGCACTAATGACTGGGTATGAGGGGGCGATAATCATGGGCGAGGAAGATGTACTGCATGCGACTCGAGCTGCGAAAAATTCCCGTATTATTGCAGTGCATATGGACGCCGTGAATCATATGTCTTTAACCCGAGAAGCATTGCGTGCCTATGTCAGGAAGGAAGGGATCGCTTCCCGCGTAGAGATCCCAGCAGACGGGGAGTCGCTGAGCTTTTAATAGAATTTAGTGGTGGTGTTGGTTTTTGCAATGGCAGTTATGGTCCACTGTGCTGGTACAAGGATCTTTGCTTTTACTTCAAATCTACTTTGGAAATAATAAATGAAGACGGGTATTGTTGTAGTTGATCTTCAGAATGAATACTTGCCAGCTGGCAAGCTGCCTTTGTCCGGCATCGAAGCCGCTGTAGCGAGTGCCAGACGGGTAATTGATCACGCCCGAAGTACAGGTCTTCCTGTGTTTCATATTCGGCATGAGTCTGACGATAATGCTGCTGGGTTTTTTATTAAAGGCTCCCATGGCGTGGAGACGCAGCCTGCGGTTTCGCCGACTGGTGAAGAAGCGGTAATCGTTAAAAATCATATAAACGCGTTCAGGGAAACTGAACTAAAAAAACAACTGGATGCGAGGGGCATCCAGCGTCTTGTGATTGTAGGTGCAATGAGCCACATGTGCATTGATGCAGTTGTGCGTGCTGCGGTTGATATGGGTTACCCTGTAACCGTGTTGCATGATGCATGCGCTACGCTCGACGTTTCGTTCGGAGGGGTGAATGTACCTGCGGCTCACGTGCACGCTGCAATAATGGCGGCGTTTGAATTTGGCTATGCTGCTGTAAAGTCAGTTGATGATTATCTTCCGACCAAGTAGAAAGTTGTGAGCGGGCACCTGTGGTTTTGATTAAGGTAACGTGCCTTGTTACAAACGACGACTTTGCTGACGTCGCTTTTGGCCTTGATTTCAAAATAAATTGCGCCATTAGGGAAACTCTGAAAAGACTTTCATCTCTGGTGAAATACCCGTCTCACACGAATCGAACGGTTGAGCCCCGATGAAACAGATGTCCTTCGCCGATGCCGAGTACGCAGGCAAACGTAAGCAGACCCGCCGCGAGCGTTTCCTGATCGAAATGGATTAAGTGGTGCCCTGGAAGGGCTTGATTGCCTTGATCGAGCCGCATATCCCTAGGGTGAGGGTGGCCGTCCGACCTATCCGTTGATGGCGATGTTGCGCGTTCATCTGATGCAAAACTGGTTCGGCTACAGCGATCCGGCGATGGAAGAGGCGCTCTATGAAACATCGATTCTGCGCCAGTTTTCGGGCTTGCTCCTGGATCGGATTCCCGATGAAACCACGATCCTCAACTTTCGTCGCTTGCTGGAAAAACATGAACTGGCGAACGGAATTCTCGGTGTGATCAACGGTTATCTGGGCGACCGTGGACTGATGTTGCGCCAGGGCACGGTGGTCGATGAGACGATCATTCACGCGCCGAGTTCTACAAAGAACAAGGACGGTAAACGCGACCCTGAGATGCATCAGACGAAGAAAGAAAACCAATATTTCTTCGGGATGAAAGCGCACATCGGCGTCGACGCCGAATCGGGCTTGGTGCATAGCTTGGTGGGCACGGCGGCGAATGTGGCCGACGTGACGCAGGTCGATCAATTACTGCACGGCGAGGAGACTTATGTGTGTGGCGATGCCGGTTACACCGGCGTGGACAAACGTCCCGAGCATCAGGACCGCAAGATGATCTGGTCGATTGCGGCTCGCCCAAGCAGCTGTAAAAAACACGGAAAAAAGAGTTTGATTGGGCACATGCGCCGCAAGATCGAATATGCGAAAGCGCAGGTGCGAGCCAAGGTTGAGCACCCGTTTCGCGTGATCAAGCAGCAGTTTGATTATACGAAAGTGCGCTTTCGTGGTCTGGCAAAAACATCGCGCAGCAGACAACGTTGTTCGCGTTGTCAAACTTGTGGATGGTGCGAAAACGGTTGATGGGTATGGGCGAGGTGCGCCTGTAATGCGGGCCAATAGCCCTGAAACAGCGCGACCAGAGGAAAGCCCTGTGAATTAAGGACAAAGAGGTCTGATTTTCGACCGATTTATGATTTTTTGAGCCTCAAGTAGTAAGCCCATCAAAAAATCGGTGGGTATTTCAGACCTTCCTTAGGGATTCTCCGATCAAGTCCCCAAATGTGCTGAAATACGCCTGACCACCTGATCCGAGCCACCCATGAGCCAGATGAACTTTTCCGACTTCGAATATGCCGGCGAGCGCAAGCAGACACGCCGCGAACGCTTCCTCGCCGAGATGGATCAGGTCGTGCCTTGGACTGGGCTGCTGGGGCTGATCGAGCCCGGCGTTTTATCCCAAGGCCGGCGGCGGTAGAAAACCCTGCCCGCTGGAAACCATGCTGCGCATCCATCTGTTGTAGAACTGGTTCTCCCTGAGCGATCCGGCCATGGAAGAAGCGCTCTACGAAATCACGCCTATGCGCCAGTTCGCACGCCTGACGCTGAGCGCGCGGATCCCCGAAGACACCACGATCATGAACTTCCGGCACTTGCTGGAGAAGCATCAACTCGCACCTGCGATCCTTGCGGTCATCAACGGTTACTTGCAGGAGAAAGGCCTGTCGTTGCGCCAGGGCACCATCGTTGATGCCACCATTATTCATGCCCCAAGTTCGACCAAGAACGAAGAAGGCAAGCGCGATCCCGAGATGCATCAGACCAAGAAAGGCAATCAGTATTTTTCGGGATGAAGGCTCATATCGGCGTCGATGCTGAGTCCGGCCTGGTTCATCACGTCCATGGCACCGCAGCCAATGTGGCCGATGTCATACAGGTCGCCGAGCTGTTGCATGGCGAGGAAGACGCGGTGTATGCAGACGCCGGATACAGCGGTGTCGAGAAACGCGAAGAGCATGAAAGCCGTGAGGTAATCTGGCAAGTCGCCGCGCGCCGCAGCACGTATACCAAGCTGAACAAACGCAGCCTGCTTTACAAAGCCAAGCGCAAAATTGAGTATTGCAAAGCACAGGCACGGGCCAAGGTTGAGCATCCGTTTCGGGTGATCAAACGGCAATTTGGTTACGTGAAAGTGCGCTTTCGAGGGCTGCTGCTATCAATGATACCGGCGAACTCTTTAACTCCAGAGGCACCGTGATCATGGTGATGTTCATGGTCTTCAGTGGCAGCCACCACTGAAGCTGTCATGGCCACGGCAGCTGTCCCTACAACAGCCTTCAGAACGTCACGTCGTTGCATTGCTCATTCCCTTGAGTGGATTCGGTCTGACCGCAGACGAGGCTCCAACCGAGAGCCTCGACCGATCCAACCATAGCTCGCTTCAGTGAAAACCGAAAGCGCCCACCACTCAAAAATCGAAGGTCAGTCCGGCATAGACTGCACGGCCATCACCGGGTGAGTGCAGTGAGGCATCCGCCCCATCTGGGTCAAACCAGACATACTCGTAGTAACGGTTGGTCAGGTTTTTCAGCTGCAGGTCCACGCTCATCGTCTCGCTGAGCTTGTAGGTCGCACCAAGGTTCATCAGCACGTAGCCGCCATAGGTGCCCTGCGTGTTCTCGCGTTCCAGGTAGTAGTTGGTTTGCCCGTTCGCCCAGGCTGTCAGTTGCAGCGCCGGGGTGGCCTGGTAACTGATACCGGTATTCCAAAGGTGGTGCGGCACGTGGTCGATTTCCTTGCCCTTGCTGCCAGGCAGCGCGCTGCTGGGCTCAAGGATCTTCGAGTACTGCCAGGAGTACGACATCCACACCTCGGTACGCTCGTCAGGATGCAGATTTATCTGCAGGTCGTACCCCCAACGACGCGTTTCGCCGACGTTGTCAGACTCGCCGCTCGGGTCGTTCAGACGACGGCTCACTTCGCCAGTCGCGTCCTGACGCCAGTAAGCCACGCGACCATCGACCCAACTGGACGGGGTGAACTTGACGCCGGTTTCCCAGCCTTCGTTGATCGATGGGGCAAGGTCCTCGTTGCGCGGCGGCACTTTGTAGGCGGCAGCGCCTGTCCCGACCTGGAAGGTGCGTCCCCAGTTGGCGTACACGCTGGCGAACGTCCACGGCGAATAGACAATGCTGAGCTTGGGCTGCTTGATCAGCCCATAGTCGTTGATGTCGTAGCCCTGCCCGGTCATCTTGTTGGTGAAATCACCGCTGATCTTGTCAACGCGATACGCCGGGACGATTTTCAACGACTCGATCGGCTCGATTTCGGCCTGCACGTAGGCCCCGACTGTATTGAAATCGAAGTCCTGATAGCGGGTCTGCGCTTGGCGCACACGACTGACGGTGCGATAGCGCTCGCTACGGTTTTCCTGCTTCTGCATATCGCTGCCGCCCTCTAGGGTAAACGCATGCAACCAGTCCACCTCTGGCCTCCAGGTCAGCGAGGTGATGGCGCCGTACTGATCCTCGTAGGTGTCGCGCTCCTGCTGTGAACTGGTGCGCCAGTACTGCGTCCAGCGACGGTCGTCATAGGTGTTGAGGTAGGTCTTGGCCGACCAGGACAGGGTCTCGGCCAGGTCGGTGTCGAAGTGCACGCTGACCTGGTTCATTCGCCGAGTACCTTTGTCCGTGGCGTTGTAGTCATTGGTCATGCGCGGATGGCGGCGGGCGTCATCCGCGGTCAGGTAACCGGCCTCCTGGGCTTCGGACTCGTAATGACGCGCGATCAGCCCGACGCGGTAGCTGCCATTGTCAGGGGTGTAGAACCACTTGCCGCCAAAGCTGTAGCGCTCGGTGTCGCCATGCTCGCGATAACCGTCGACCTGCTGCCGGCCGAAGAAGTAGTTCTGTGTCCAGTTGCTGGTCTCGATGCCCTTGGCCAGTTGCACTTCGCGGGTGTTGAAGCTGCCGTAGCGCAGACGCGCCTTGTTGTAGTTGCCACCCGTGCGGGTATTGATGTTGACGTTACCGGCGATGTTGTTTAGGCCATAACGCGGGTCGCTCGTACCGCGTACCACTTCGATGCTGTCGATGTCCAAGGGGAACACCGAATCGATGAAAGGCATGTTGCCGTCGTTGGTGTTGCTGGGGATGCCATCGATCAGCAGCTTCACCGCGTTCACTTCGCCTTCGCCATTGAAACCGCGGAACGACAACTTGCCCGAGGTGGTGCCCTGGTTGAACTCGGTCAACAGCACCCCTGGCGCACGACTGAACAGTTCCCAGCTGTAGGTCACGGGCATCTTTTCGAGGATATCGCCCCCCAGGATGTCCACCGAACTGAGCACGCTGCTGGTGGCCAGCGGGCCGCTCTGCGTGCCGGTCACGGAGACCGCTCCGAGGATCAAGGTCGCGTTTTGGCTGGGCAACGTCTCGGCCACAGCCATCGACAGAGGGGTCAGGGTTGTAACACAGGTAAGGGCAAACAGCGGGAATACCGCACGGGCGGTGCTATACAACGCAGGCATGAAAGGTTTCCTGGCTAGACAGTCGAGCAGGGCTACGCACCGCAGGTCACGGCGCAGCCGTTGGCAATCAGCGACGGGTCAGGCCAGGGGAGAGGCGCGGGGGTTCAGCTTTGGCCACTGCTCGCGTGGCAGTGGCAACCTGTGGCTGTCACCGAGCAGGAGTGCATCGGGCCAGAAGCGGGGGAACAGGTGACGATAGTAGTCGCTGGCCAGTAAGGCATGCCCGGCATGGCCACAGCAGCAGTCGCCAGCCTGGTGTTTCATTTCCGGCTGATCATCGAGTTGCGGCAGCTCGGCCTTGAGCTGGGCCAGCAGTGACTTGGGCAGGCTCTGCGCGCCGTGCAAGCTGCAGAAGCTGCCGAAAATCAGCGATTGGCTGTCGATACGGGGTGTTTGCAAGGCACGGTCGAGCGGCATCGCCAGCAGGTTGAACAGCACGGCGAAGCAGGCGAACAGACAAAGATGTGCACGTGCACGTGTAAGCATGAGTCACCCGAACGAATGTGGCGCGTATTAAGCCGCATCCGTTGCGGGCTGTACAAGTTCCGTGGTGCGCCTTTTTGTCGCAGGCGCACCACGGCGAGGGCTCAATGGCTGCGCATGCCGGCGGCCATCATGAACAGTCGGATCAGCCAAGCGAACAGACCCAGCGCTGCAACGCTGCCTGCCCAGATCAGCATCAGCCAGGCAAGGCGGCGCCACATCGGTTGCTTCACACTGGGTGTCATCACGTTGGGCTCCTAGTGATAGCCGTCTTCATGGGTCACCTTGCCGCGGAACACGTAATAGCTCCAGAACGTGTAGCCGAGGATGATAGGCAGGATGAACAGTGTGCCCACCAGCATGAAGCCTTGGCTCTGCGGCGGCGCTGCGGCCTCCCAGATGCTGATCGACGGCGGAATGATGTTTGGCCACAGGCTGATGCCAAGGCCGCTATAGCCCAGGAAGATCAGTGCCAGGGTCAGCAAGAACGGCGTGTAGTGCGCGTTGCGTGCCACGGCACGTAGCAGCCCGTAGAACGTCACCAGTACCAGGATCGGCACCGGCATGAACCAGAACAGGTTGGGCATGCTGAACCAGCGGGCGGCGATTTGCGGGTAGGCCAGCGGTGTCCACAGGCTGACCACGGCGATCACCACCAGCAGCACCAGCGCCAGGGGCCTGGCAACATCGTGCATGCGTTGCTGCAGCGGCCCTTCGGTCTTCATCACCAGCCAGGTGCAACCGAGCAGGGTGTAGGCGACCACCAGGCCAAGCCCGCAGAACAGGCTGAACGGTGTGAGCCAGTCGAGCGCACCTCCAGCGTATTTGCGCTCGACCACTTTGATGCCTTCGATGAAGGCGCCTAGGGCAACACCTTGGGAGAAGGTCGCGACCAGCGAGCCCCAGATGAAGGCTTTGTCCCAGAGGTGGCGCTTGGCGGGTTTGGCCTTGAAGCGGAATTCAAACGCCACGCCCCGGAAGATCAGGCCGATCAGCATCAGGATCAGCGGCAGGTAGAGTGCCTCCAGCACCACCGCGTAGGCCAGCGGAAAGGCGCCGAACAGGGCTGCACCGCCGAGGATCAGCCAGGTTTCGTTGCCGTCCCATACCGGGGCGACGGTATTCATCATCACATCCCGGTCACGCTCGTCCTTGACGAAGGGGAAGAGCATGCCGATCCCCAGGTCGAAGCCATCCATCACCACATACATCATCACGCCGAAGATGATGATCACCGCCCAGATCAGTGGAAGGTCGATGCCCATGTCAGTTCACCTCTGCCTGATAATCGTCGGCGGCGGACAGCGGCCGCGCCGGGGTATGTTGCTGGCCTGGGCCGCCTGGGGTGTGGTGGTCGCCCTCGCCAGGTTTCGGCCCTTTGCGCACTAGGCGCATCATGTAGCCAAGGCCGGTGCCGAACAGGGCGAAGTACACCACCACGAACGTCACCAAGGTGATGCTGAGCTGCGTGGCGTCATGGTTCGACACGCCATCGGCGGTGCGCTGCAAGCCATACACCACCCACGGCTGGCGGCCGATTTCGGTGGTGAACCAGCCGGCGAGGATCGCCACGAGCCCGGACGGGCCCATCCACAACGTCAGGTACAGGAACGGGCGCGAGGTGTAGAGCGTGCCGCGCTTGCGCAGCCACAGGCTCCACAGACCGACGAAGATCATCAGCAAGCCGAGGCCGACCATGACCCGGAACGACCAGAAGACAATGGTCGAGTTGGGCCGGTCCTCAGGCGGGAACTCCTTCATCGCCGGCACCTGCTTGTCCAGGCTATGGGTCAGGATCAGGCTGCCGAGCGCCGGGATCTCGACTTTGAAGCGAGTGGTTTCGGCCTTCATGTCGGGGATGCCGAACAGGATCAAAGGTGTCGGCTCACCCGGTTTGTTCTCCCAGTGGCCTTCGATCGCCGCGATTTTCACCGGCTGGTGCTTTAGGGTGTTAAGTCCATGGAAATCGCCAATGATCGCCTGCACCGGCGCCACGATCAGGGCCATCCACATGGCCATCGACAGCATCTTGCGGATGGCCGGGTTGTCACGCCCACGCAGCAGGTGCCAGGCCGCCGAGGCGCCGACGAAGAACGCTGTGGCAACGAACGCGGCCGTGGCCATGTGCATCAGGCGGTAGGGAAATGATGGGTTGAAGATGACGGCCAGCCAGTCCACCGGAATCACCCGGCCATCGACAATTTCATAGCCCTGGGGCGTTTGCATCCAGCTGTTGGAGGCGAGAATCCAGAAGGTCGAGACCAGCGTGCCGAGCGCGACCATCACCGTGGAGAAGAAGTGCAGGCCACGGCCGACGCGATTCCAGCCAAACAGCATAACCCCTAGGAAGCCTGCCTCCAGGAAGAACGCGGTGAGCACTTCATAGGTCAGCAACGGGCCGGTAATAGCACCGGCGAAATCGGAGAAGCGGCTCCAGTTGGTGCCGAACTGGTACGCCATGACCAAGCCGGACACCACGCCCATGCCGAAGTTGACGGCGAAGATCTTCGACCAGAAGTGGTAGAGGTCACGGTAGACCTGCTGGTTCGAACGCAGCCACAGCCCTTCGAGCACTGCCAGGTAACTGGCAAGGCCGATGGTGATGGCGGGGAACAGGATGTGGAAGGAAACGGTGAAGGCGAACTGGATTCGAGCCAGGTCTAGCGCATCGAGCACGTTCATGATGATGAAAAGCCTCACGGGGGGCAGTGCGCAAGAGCGCCAGTTTCTGGATGCAGGGGCCGGGTCCTGATCGGTTCTGCGCGGGGGTGTAAGGAAGGTTCAGTTTGGACATCGCCATGGCGGCGCCACTGTATTGACTGAGCCCCATTAGGCCAACTGCGACAATCTGTCCCGGCGATTGGCCTATGGATCTTTTACGGTGCTATTGGCTTGTGGTGTGGCGCTCTGTCGCACTGGGTGCAAGTCAAAGGTCGAGCTTCAAGCTGGCAGTGTTAGATGCTAAAGTCGCTGCCCATGAACCGTCCGCCTTCAAACCGACCCCTCATTGCCTTGGCACTGTACTTCTGTGTCCTGTTCAATGTGCTTGGCTGTGGCCTTGCCCACGGGCAGGCAGTGGGGCTGGCGCTGAATGGGTTCGGTGGTGCCTTCTGCAGCCTCGGTGGCGATATCGCCTCAATGAAGGCCAAGCAGGACAGCGCCCTGACGGGCGACTTGAGCATTCCGTTCAGTTGCCCAATGGGCTCGGCGGCTTTTCTGACCTTGGTATTCCTGATCGGTGTCGCTTGGCTGCTGGCCATTGCTAATAACCGTCCGATCATGCGCGAGGTCCGCAGCCAAGCGCCTCCCCGCTATTGCTGGCCTTCGTCCAACCCCCGCGCTTCCCCTCTCTGACACTGCCTGCGCCCTGGCGCTGGGGCGGGCCTCTGCCCGCTTTCCGGTTGGCGGGTCCGTGGCGTATGCCTGCGGCATATCCCTCACGGACCTGGCGGCTGACATCACCGTCGTTTGAGAGAAACCATCATGCCTGATTGGATCTCCACGCCCTCGCAATCTGCCGAGGCGTGAATATGAACCGCTGCGGCCTGCGCCCGCGTACCTGGGATAACCTCTGGGTCGCGGCACTGCTGGCTATGTTGCTCAAAGTGCTGGCGTTGCCTATGGCCAGCACCTTGGGCGACTTGAGCCTGGCCCAACTGCTGGCGGGCAGCTACTGCTCGTCGGGTGGTGTGCAGCCAGCGCTTGCAGACAAGGATGGGAACCTCAGCCCGAAGGCATCCGATCCTGGACACTGCTGCTGCGCGCAGGGAGGCCCGGCGCCGTTGCCTGCCGCATTGGTCTTGCCCACGGCACCTGTCCAGGCATTGCCGACCGCGCTGGTGCGGGTCGCTCTGGCATGCTCGCCTCGGCACTGCTGGCCGTCGATAAACCCACGTGCCTCCCCGATGCTGATCGCCTGACCTGACAAGGAACCCATGCCGTGCCCCCTGAACGGGGACACCGGCATGTCAAAGGCTATCTGTATCCAGGAGTACACGATGACTCGTGTCATGACATCTTCCGCTCTGCTGGTGCCCGCTGTTCGCGCTTCGCGTAATGGCGATTTTCTCCTGCCGTTTCCCGACTATCCCTGCAATGCCCGCAGCTTCGTCACCCTTGATGCGCGCCTGTTACCTTATTGGCACACCTTGTTCGATGTCTGCCCGAGCCTGCTCAGGCTTGATCCACCAGAAGGCTTGGAGTTGTTCCGGCGCTTCATGACCTGGGCCTATCGGCACCATCCGACGCTGGATTGGACGTATTACATCAGTGTCTGCCGTTGGTTGCTGAGCTCGCCATACAAGTCCCGAGTGAGTGAGGAACATATCGAAGCGCTTATGGTGGCCGCCGCAGCGCTGTGGGTAACCACCGACGTGTCGCAGGCTCGTGGACTAGTCTTGGCGTGGCAGCCGATGGGCGAGCGAATAGTGGAGTGGAAGTCTGGCGCACGGCCGCTGATGTCGACGTGGGACGAGGTTGAGGACCTGCCACGACCACCTTGGGAGTTCTCTTGGAGTCCGCTTAGCGCCAAGGGAGGGAGTCGGTTTCGGCGCTGGCTACCAGTGCCCGGCTAAGCGTTGATTACGCTCGGGGCAGCCTTGAGCAGCCCCGCTCTACCTGTGAACTCTAATTCAACCGAGATAGCGACTATGGATGTACTCCAAGCCATGCGTGTGTTCAGTTGCGTTGTCCAGGCAGGAAGCCTGACCAGTGCGGCTGAGCGCCTGGATACCAGCATTGCCAGCGTTTCCCGAATACTCTCCAGCCTTGAGGCGCACCTGACAACCCGGCTGCTGAATCGCACCACACGCCGAATTGCCTTGACGGAGGCAGGCATGCGATATCACAAACGTTGCCTGCTGATCCTCGAATTGGTGGAAACTGCAGAGACCGAAGTGCTGCAGCAGCGGCTGGAGATGCCCATGTTGGGTCAGGCTCGCCAGCCCCTGGTGCATTTTGGCCATAAAGTGCACTGTTAGTGCGGCATGTCCTCTTCGCCGCTGGCCAGAGGACGTACCTTCGCATCGACCTTGACCGAGGTCTGCTTGCCACCACCGTCAACCACCGTCAGGGTCAGCGATACTGTCGCGCCGGCTTCGATCGGCGCTTTCGGGTTGATCAGCATGATGTGGTAGCCGTGAGTATCGAGCGACACCGACTTGCCTGCTGGGAGGTCGATACTTGCAACGCGAGCCATGCTCATCACATCGCCCTTCATATGCATCTCATGTATTTCTACGGTACCTGCCACTGGCGAACTCGCTGCCGTAAGTTTTGAGTCCTCGCTTGCAGTAAGACGCATGAAGGCACCAGTGGCAGCTTGACCCGGTACCGACGCCCTGACCCAGGCGTCTTCAACCGTGACGTTGACATCGGCCAGCGCGGCAGTGCCAAAACCAGCCAGCAGTAGGCCGATTATCAGATGTTTGCCCTTGCCGAGACCGAAACTCGGGATCGATTTCATCGAATACTCCTTAGCGGTTATCTATGACGGAATCCCGTCATTAATGTTGCCAAGGAGAAAAGTATAGTTGCTGTTAATCCTATGTGATGTCGGTCATTTCAAAGACCTGTCATGCGACATTCTGCCGCATTCAATGCTGTGCCAACGGACCGATACGAAAATCATTGGGGTTTTATCCAGGGTGCGGCGGCGCGTCGCAGTTGGGGGCGTCGCCGTCAACGCCTAGCATCTCCAAGTGCCTGATATGCCGTTTTCCCATCCACGGTGCAGTACAGGTACACGACAGCGGCCCGTCCATTGGCGGGCCGCTTTTTTTTACGCTGGGGAGTCCAGCCATGGACTACGAACTGCTGAAATTTTTCTGGTGGCTATTGATCGGTGGTCTGCTGATTGGCTTTGCTTTGCTTGAAGGTCTGGATCTGGGGGCGCGTGTCCTGACGCCATTCATGGCAGCGCAGAGTGCTGCTATTTCGCAACAGACTCGACCGTTCAACTGGCCTCAGCACATTACTTTGTTCTGGCTGCTAGCCCTGTGTTCCGCGATTGTGGTGATTTGGCCATCGCTGGGCTTACTACCTTGCGTAGGGGGTGGCCTCATGGGTGTGCTCTTATTGTTGCGCCAATCCAACGGGTCGTCTTTGCGACCGTTCGGGGCTTGGAGTGCTCTGGTAATCGGTTTAATACCCGCCGCGCTGATCGGCGTCGTGTTGGGCAACCTTTTCCTCGGATTGCCATTCAGTCGCTGCGCGCTGGCAGCCAGTCAGTTTCACGGTACGTTCTCTGGTCTGTTCAGGCCTTTCGCACTGCTCCTCGGAGTCATCAGCCTAAGCATGTTCTGCCAGCTAGGCGCCACCTGGGTGATGCTGCGCGGTAGTAACGCCTTGCGCAAAGTGTCTCGCCGAATTGCATGGCGTGCGGGTGTCGTGTTCCTGGTCTGTTTCACTGCAGCTGCGCTGTGGCTAGCGGCGGATATACGCGGCTACAGGCTTGCAGCATCAGTCCACTCCCATACGCTGTGCAGCCCTGGCCAGAGCGTTGTACTGCCGGGCAATGCAGGCTGGCAGGGCAACTTCAGCGCCTGGCCCTTGGCTTGCCTGGCACCCTTGCTGGCCCTCAGCGGCACGGTCCTGAGCCTTTACAGTATTGTGCGAGGTCGAGCAGGTATGGCCGTGGTCGGCAGTGGGCTGACCATCGTCATGATGTTGTGCAGCATCGGCGTGGCATTGTTTCCCTTCATCATTCCGTCCAGTGTGCAGCTCTCGGCCAGTTTGACCGTTTGGAATGCCGCAAGCGGCGAAAAGACGTTGGGGCTAATGTTGATTTTGGCCAGCGTACTGATGCCGATGCTACTGGCCTATACGGTAGGCGCCGGCCTCAGGGACCGGAACCGTCCGATACAGTCATCGCCCAAATGCAAAATTTCACAGCGAATTCAGGAACGCCAGCAACGCCTCGCGTCGCCCGCGATCCATGGCGATCACCGCATCGCGTGACTTACGTGCTTCGCCGTCATGCCACAGGATCGCCTCCAGCACACCACGGGCCCGGCCATCGTGCATCAATTGTGTATGGCCACTGACTGTGGCGGTCAGCCCTAAACCCCATAGCGGCGGCGTTCGCCACTGCCGGCCATTAGCAAGGAACTCACCACGGTGATCCGCCAGCCCTTCACCCATGTCATGCAGCAACAGGTCGGTGTAGGGGAAGATCTGTTGCCCGGAAAGCTCCGGGAGTGCGTGTTCCCCGGTCACGTAGGATGGACGATGGCAGGCCGCGCACCCTGCGGTATGGAACACGCTCTTGCCCTTGAGCACTTGGGGTGACTCGGCATCTCTGCGCGCAGGTACGCCTAGGGTCCGGGTGTAGAACAGCACTTGGTCGCGAATCTTGTCACTGACTTCCGGGGATCCCCCTTGGGGCGCCTCGCGGCATGCGGATTGACGCTCGGTACAGTCGTCGGTGGGCAGCAGGCTGCTGGTCAGCCCCATGTCTCCAGCAAAGGCGTGGGCATTCTGCTGGTCCAACGTAGGCTGGCCGGCTTTCCAGCCAAAGCGACCAATGCGTGTTTGCTGGTGCAAGTCGTCCCAGACTTTGTTGAGTTGGCCACGCACCGGGCCTCTGGCCTCAGACTGAAGCGCAGCGTTCTGCTCTAGGTCGCTGTCGTTGATAGCCTCCAGCAATCCAAGCCCGATCATTGGCGGTGCTACGCGCAATGACATTTGCGTCTGAGGATGCATCGGACCATAACCCAGTTGGACGATGGTGAAAGAAGGCTTGCGCAGTGTGACCGTTTGGCCGTCGGCAAGCTTGATGGCGTAGGGTTCATAGTGCAATTGGACTCGGCCTTCCGGCGCGTGTCCGTCTATGGCTTCATCTTGTAGTTGCGCCCCGTAGGTGGGCTCGGGGACAACGCCAAGGCGCTCAATCAATGCGGCTTGCTCGGCGCTCGGTGGGATCGATAGGCGTACCAGCGAGGACAGCGCAGGTGTGCTGCTGGCCTCCCCAGGCGGGAAACCACGGCCATCCTTTATATGGCAACTCTGGCAGGCATCGGTGTTGAACAAAGGCCCCAGGCCTACTCGGCCGCCTTTTCGTTGATCATCGCGAGCCGTATGCCAGCTACCGCGAAAGAAGGCGTTGCCGACGAAGAAGTCCATCCGCCTGGTGGGCGAGAGGTTCGCGGCAGGCATCGAGAAGGCATCCTTGTCTGCACGTTGTACCGTGGTGGCGCCACCGGGCAAGTGTTCGCCAGGCTCAGGCCTGTCATGTGGATCGCCGCAGCCAGCCAGCAGGCTGGCCAGTGCTGCCGCGAAAAGGGGAAAGGTGCGCATGGGGTAGCTCGTAAATCTTCAGGTGTAAGGGGCGGGGCCAGCAGACAGAGCCCGCCGGCCCTGGGAGATGAGGATCAGTGGTTGCCGTGAGCGGCGTCCTTGTCGACCTTGACCACGCCCTGGAACAGCGCGAACTGCTTGACCCGCTCGATTGGCTGTTCACTCTCGGCCTGGCGTACTGCCTGGCTCAGCTGGGCCGAGTCCTGTTCATTGAGCCCGGCGCTGCGCAGGGTCGCCGGGTCGAGCAGTGAGTCGCCTGCGCACAACACCACGCGCCAGCCGTGAGGCCCTTTGCGCAACAGGGCACGTCCGCCGCGCTGGTCCTGTAACCAACCGGCTACCGCATAGTCGTCCTGCACGGTAACCGGGCCCACGTCCAGCGGCGAATCTGGGCGTTCGAAGTTGTGTCGCATCAGTTGCTGGATGCTCTGCTGCTCGCTGGCGGTATCGGCCGTAGCCAGCAGCGGACTGCAGGCCAGCAGAAGGGCAAGGATCGGTGCTTTCATATGCTTGTTCCTTGTAAGGCTGCCGACGGCTGTCGGCAGCGTCCGGTGGCGGGCCTCAGAAGCCCATCTTCACACCCAATTGCGCCGAAGTGCCGGGCATCGGGTAGTTGGTGCGGTAGGCGTAATCACGGTCAAACAGGTTCTCCACGGCGACGAACACTTCGCCGACCTTGCCCAGCGCCGGCACGGCATAGCCCACGCGCATGTTGACCACGGTGAAGCTATCGACTTTGGAGAAGTTGCTGGCGCCGGCGGTGCGTTCCTCGGCCAGCACGTACATGTCCTTCTGGTACTGCGCATCAGCCGACAGGCGCCAAGGCCCGGTCTCGTAGGTGGTGCCCAGCGACAGCGATTTCTGCGGCGCGTAGGGCAGGGTCTTGAGCGATGGATCGAGCCAGGTGAAACCGACGAAGCTGCTCCAGTTGCTGGTCCAGCGTTGCTGCCAGGTGGCTTCGGCGCCCTTGATGTTGTAGTCACCCAGGTTGATATACGACGGGCGTGACACCGATGGCGGGAAGGCGAACAGGTAGCGGTCCTGCAGCTTGTCCTTGAACACCGCCAGGTCCAGGGTGGCGCTGTCGATGGGGTTGAAGCGCACGCCCAGTTCTTGGTGGTCGACTTTCTCGGGCTTCAGGTCCTTCCAGGTTTCACCCAGCGCCGGGATCAGGCTCGACATCACCGAGGCTTCCAGGCCGGGGTAGTTGATGCCGCGCGAGGCGTTGGCGCGGAATTCGACATTATTCGATGACAGCAGCAGGCCTGCGTGCGGGGCGGTGGCGTTGTCGAACACGTTGTGCTCATACGTGCGTACGCCCGCCGACGGGGTCAGGGTCCAGGTATCGTTTAGGGCAAAGGCATGGCTGACTGCGACGTGCGGCGACGTCACGCGTAGAGTGGGCGCGTCGAACTTCGCTTGTGGCGCCGGGGCGATGCGTTTGAAGTGGACCTCGCCCTTGCTCTCGTCGATGTCCAGGCCCAAGGCCACTTCGCCGCCTTGCCACGGGCGCAATTGCTCTTCCCAGCGAATGCCCTGCAGGGTGAAATCACTGATGGTGTCGCCGTCCAGGCCGGTTTGGTCAAGGGCTGAGCCACGACCTTCGTTGTGGTAGACCTTGAGGCTGCCATCGCCCCATTCGTGATTGTGGGCCAAGGACAGTGAAGCGAGCGTGCCGCGGGTATTGAACTCACCATTCTTGGTTTCCGGCAGGCCCTTCTGGCCGGGGTCGGAGACCTGGTTGTTGGCATGCAGCAGCAGCAACCCGCTGCTCCAGTTCTCATTCAGCCGATAACCCAAGCGCGCCATGCCATTGTTCAGCCGGCCATCACCGTCACTGCGGTCACCGTCGGAGTGGGCTGCACCTTGGGCCAGCAGGTAATCGAAATCGCCTTCCCGGCCAATCAGGCTGGCTTGTTCGGTGGCCGTGCGGAAGCTGCCGCCGGTGAGTTGCAGCTCCCCATGGTGGTTGTCGCCCTGTTCGGCGACCTTGGGCGTCAGGTCGATGGCCGCGAAGGTGTTGCCGAACTTCTGCGGCTGAGGGCCTTTGTAAACGCTGATGCTCTGCATCGCGTTGATCGGCAGCAGGTCCAGCAGTGGGTGGCCCCAGACACCCATGTAGAACGGCACGCCGTCGATGTAGGTTTTGATCTCGCTGCCCGGGCGGCTGGCGCCCATGCCACGGATGTACACGGCTCCACCCTCGGCACCGCCGAACGAGCCGACCGGGTTGAAGCGCGATACGACCACACCAGGTGTGCGACGCAGGGCCGAGGACAGGTCCAAGGCATTGAGGTCGCGGATTTGCTCCTGGCCGACCACAGTGGTCAGGCTGCCGAAGCTGTCGACGTTGTTCTGATCGATGACCGAGGTGCCGACCACCGAGGTTTCGGCCAACTCCATCGTGTTGGTCTGAGCCAGCGTGGCTCCACTGGAAAAGGCGAGTGCGGCAGCGCAGCAAAGTGTTTTGTTATTCATGCTCTGGATATTCCTGTTGCGAAATACAGCCGTGACGGGCCTGTCTTGTGCGCATGACTATTCGCCATGGTCATCAAGCTCGGTGCACGATTGGGTATGAGCCTTGGTCAGGCTTCTGTAGGTGAGGCGCGTGGGTTGGCTGCAAGCCAAAGCTGGCGCGGCCAGGCCACGGGCAAGGTGAGGGGTAACGCGTTGTCTAGGTGGGCGACGGGAGGGACTGGAAGCCGAGATGTGAACGCAAGGCCGGTGGGGCTACACAGTGGACAGTCGATCGTGCTGCCGCTTGCCAAGGTGTCGCCAAGCCAAGGGGCGACACTGTAGGGATTGAGCGTCGCTACACCCTGGCCGCAGAACGCTCCGCCCATGCCATTTGGGATCAGGCCGATTACCTGGCCATGCCCGAGGCCGCAATGAAGCACGGCGAACAGAAGGCTGGCGTAGAGCGTCCAGGCTATTGAGCGGCGGCGTTCTGTTTGTCGATGCATATCCATTGCTCGATGGCCGCTGCTGTTGGGGGCGATGGGGCACTTTAGCAATGCTTCGCGTTTACGCCAGGTGCGACAGCCTGCCGCAGCTGAGTTGCTCCTAGTGCAGCTGACCGCCAGGGGGATACCGGTTCCGGGGTTATCTGGACATATAATCGATGACAGCCTTGTAGTCTTCTGCCGTACAGTCCACGCACAAACCGCGTGCCGGCATCGCGTTGAACCCCTCAGTCACGTGCTTGATCAGCACCTCGTCGCCCTTTGCCAGTCGAGGTTTCCAGGCTTCGTGGTCGCCTTTCTTTGGCGCCATGGGCAGCAGGCCGTTGTGGCACATCTGGCAGGAGCGGTTGAATACCGTCTCCGGATCTTGAGCCGCTTGGGCCAGGTTGGCGATTGCCAGGCAAACAAGCAGCGTCAGTGTTTTTTTCATGACCAATTTCTCAAGTTTTTTCGGAAATCCAGAATCTATGAGGGCAGTGGGATCTGTCAGGTGCGACCTCCAGCCGCACAGGTGCGGGGGGAACGTGGTCCGGCAGATTGTGATGAGCGGTGCGGCAGGGTGTCGCAGGCCTGCATCGCTCGGAAGCCGTGCTAAGTTGGACCTGATCCGGTGTTTTACTCTTGGCAGGGTTTTTCATCGGGTCAAACAAAAGCCGGGATGGCGTACCGCCCCGGCTTTTGTCTATCTGCGTCTCGAAAGGCGTCTTTCGTGAAAGGGCTACCTTTATCCTTTACTCGCTGCGGCGAGCGCTGCAGCTTTTGTGCTGAAGTCAGCCACCAGATCGATCATTGCCATTTGCACGCCTGCCGGGGCCGTCTTCATCGAGCCTGCGTTGAACGGCGGCTCGGGGTCGTCCTCGCTCATCAGTTGTGCGCACTCGGCGTAGGTCTGGTCCCGCAGTTCGGCCACCATGGAGAGGCCGAAGTCCAAACCAGCGGTAACCCCTGCACCGATGATCCTGTTGCGGTCGCGAACGACGCGCGCATCAGTCGGGATTGCACCAAACCCGGCCAGCGCATCTCTACAGGACCAGTGCGAGGTAGCCTTGTAACTCTTGCGCAATCCGGCAGCCCCCAGGATCAGCGAACCCGAGCACACACTGGTGATGTATTTGGCACGGGCACCACGGTCGGCGAAGAACTCCAGGGTCGCTGGGTCTGATGCAGCGGCCAGGGTGCCGTCGGTGCCGCCGGGTGCAAACAGCACGGTCAGATCGCGCAGGCAGGTTTCAAAGGTCGTGTCTGGAATTACCGTCAATCCGGCATCACTGGTCACCGGGTCAAGTCATTTGGCGATGATGTAGATTTTCGCGCTCATGAGCGAGCCGAACATGCAGTGCGGGCCGATCAGATCCATTACCGTCATGCCGGGATACACCAGCATGCCGATCTGCTCATCGCCCATCCACTTCACCTTGTCCATCTCGGATCCCATGCTGGGAATGGCATGTGCATGGGGCATCGACCCGGATGCACTGGCGGCCAGGGTAGAATTGCTCATCAGCGGGGCCAGTAAGGCGCCAAGCAGCAGGTTGCGGCGTTGGTTGTCGATCATGTCGAGGTCCTTAAAAGCGAGCACTAAGGGTGACGTACGCCGAGCGAGGCTGCGTTCGCAGCACCAATGGCGAGCCCAAGTACTGGTAAGTTTCGAAGACTTTGCGTCCAGCCAGGTTCACACCCGACAGCGACACGCTGTAACGGTCGAAGTCGTAGGAGGCCTGAGCGTCGAGAAGCGCGTAACCAGACACTGATACGGTGTTGGGCAGGGTCAGTTCGCGGGCACTGAGCGCTGTGACGCCCACGCCGAAAGAAAGGCCTTTGGCGGCGCCATCGAGAATGCGGTAGCGAGCGGCCAGGCGACCACTGTGCTTCGGAACCCTTGGCAGGCCGTCACCCGCGGGAATGGAGTTGTCCTCGCGGACTTCGGCCTGGGTATAGGCGTAGTTGGCGAGAATCGACACGGCTGGCGTCGGCTCCCAGGTCAAATACGTTTCGAAGCCGCGGGCCCGTTGTTCTCCACTCTGCACGCTATAGCCCATCACCGCGTTGGCCGGGTCGGGGTCGAGGGTCGCAACTTTGCGTCTTGTCTGCTCGAAAAGCGCGAGGGTGCCAGACAGGCCAATATCGGTGAACGCGAGTTTCACACCAGCTTCGTAGTTGCGGGAAAGCTCGGGCTTGGGTGCCTCCAGCCCGGTGAAGTTGAACGCACCGCGAAAACCTTCCGCATAGGCAGCATACAGGGCCAGGCTGTCGGTCAAGTCATAGGTGACGCCAAACCGTGGCGTAGCACGGTGGTATCGCTTGTCGATATCGCCGACAACTCCTTCCTGTTTGAGATCGATACTTGTGAAACGCAAGGACGCCAGGAGGTGCCAGCGTCCATAGGTGGCCTGATCCTGCAGATAAAGCGCGCTGGCTCGGTAATCATTCGTCGTTGCGCTGCCCGCCGAAAGCAGCGGGGTCGTACCGTAGTCCAAGTCATAGATGGGATTGGTCAGATCCAGCTCACCGACATACTCGGCACCCGACATCGCTGACCAGAAGTGCGTGCTGTCGTAGGTTGCCCCTACCAATAGCTCATGCTTTCCACCGAGCGCGTCGACGTTGAACGCCAAGTTGGCGTCCAGGGTACTTTCACGAACACTGCCCGGCAGGTAGAGCTTGTAGATCGAGTAGGTCGTCGGAGCCGCTACCGATCAGTTGCACCCAAGGCCCAACTGCCATAGTCCCGTGCCTGCATTTCGTAAGACTGACCGGTGACGGTCAGGCGCGTGTCGTCGTTGAAGTGGTGGGTCAGTTCCGCAGCGCTCAGGCGGTTTTCGATGGTGGTATGCGGCTGACCACGGCCTGCACCAGGAAAAGCATTGCGGTCAATCTGCCCGCGCAGCGCTTGCTCTGCCGGCAGGCCTGAGTACTCCAACTGGCTGCGTTTGTCGTACTGGCCGCGCAGCAGCAGCTCTGTGTCAGGAGATAGCTTGAAGGCAATGCTCGGTTGGATAGACCAGCGCTCACCCTCGACTTGGTCAATCCAACTGCCGTTTTTCTGGTACTCGGCAGTCAGACGGGCAGCGCTGTTGTCGTTGATTGGTGTGTTTAGATCAATCGCCGGGTTGATGGTGTCGAAACTGCCGGTTCGCATTGACAGCAATGCGCTCGGCTTGGCTTCGGGGCGCTTGTTCACCACGTTGATCAGGCCACCCAGCGGGGCACCCAGGCCGCCGCCATACAGTGTCGAGGTTGGCCCTTTGAGCACTTCCACACGTTCGACACCCATCATGCTGGTGGGATCGATATAGGCGGCTGTCCCGCCGAAAGCGGGCATGCCATTCATGTAAATTTCTGCTGGAAAGCCCCTCACGATGGGCTGGGTGAACAGCGTTTCCTCCGGCTTGGTCGGACGGACGCCGGATACATTGAGCAGTGCATCACCCAGGGTGGCACTGGACTGCTCCTCGATCAGTGAGCGGGTAATAACCTGGACTGACTGCGGTACTTCCTTCACCGGTGTATCGGTGCGGGTGGCCGATGTCGAATTGGCTTCGCTATAACTCGTACGCTGTCCTTTAACGATCAGAGGCTCCAGCGTCCAGCTCGCCTTGCTCTCTTGTGCGGGAGTGGCTTGCGCAGCAGCAACAACGGCAGTGTCACTCGCCAGCGCAACGTTATGCAGCGTCAGGCCAGCAGTCAGGCATACGCATTTACCCCGCAACTGGAAAGCGTGCTGTACGCAGATGTCTTGCAAAGTCGCGCCAAGGTCCAGCCAAACCGTTGGACGAACAAATTCAAAGTGCCCAGCACGCTGCAGGGCACCATGCGGTCATCACCGCCGTGCGACCTGCTCCGGGCGCAGGCGATACCACTCGGGTGATGTTCACTGACGCCAGCCACGGGGCGTCGGAGAGCCGGGCGGTGTTCGTCGACCCGGTCACGGCAGAGGTGCTGGGAGAGCTGAATGTGTATGGCACCAGCGGTGTGTTGCCGCTGCGAACCGCGATAGATCAGTTCCACCGAAGCCTGTTGCTCGGCGATCCGGGGCGTCTTTATAGCGAACTGGCTGCTTCCTGGCTGTGGGTCGCCGCTCTCGGCGGCTTGGCGCTTTGGCTGGCCAACCCTGCGGCTACGGGGCGTCGCAAAAGCATCCGCAGTCTGCACAGAACCGCCGGCTTGTGGTTGCTGCTGGGGTTGTTGTTCTTCTCGGCGACTGGACTCACCTGGTCACGCTTTGCAGGTGGCAACATCGGCGTACTACGCGCGCAGTTTGGTTGGGGTACGCCTACTGTCAGTACTGTTCTTGGCCCTAAAACATCACCCGCAGTGGTCGACCAGCATGCTGAGCACAATCACCACGCGATGGACATGAACATGTCCATGTCACCTCAGCAGGCCAAGCAGTTCCTCGGTGTGCTCAACAGTGCACGCTCGGTGGGGATTAACGCCGGCAAGGTTGAGATCAAGCCGGGCCGGGATGATGCCAGTGCCTGGATTGTCAGGGAGATCGCGCCCGGCCTGCCGACCCAGGTCGACGCTGTATCGATCGACCCACACAATCTGCAAGTCGTGGACGACGCCAGATTCTTGGATTATCCCCTCGCAGCCAAATTGACGCGGTGGGGAATCGACGTGTACATGGGGCTGCTGTTCGGTCCGCTTAATCAGTTGATCCTGGTAGTGACAGGCCTGGGCTTGGCGCTCATGGTGATTCTCGGCTACCTGATGTGGTGGCGGCGCCGGCCGGTCATCGCACGTCAGCCAACACTCCTCACAGCGTGGTGCGAGATCCCCACGCCTGGTCGTTATGGGCTGATCGTGGTCGGTGCGCTGCTCGGTTATGCGTTGCCTGAGCTGGGGGGCAGCCTAGTGTTGCTGCTGGCCCTTGATCTGGTTCTGACCCAACGGGCAACCACCGCCAGGACGGCGGATGAAACCCGTGATCTGATGCGTATGGCAGGACGCCAACCTGGAATCAGTTTGGCGATCTTCGCCATGCTCATAGTGGTGCTCGGGCCGCTGATCGGCCAGGGCAGCGCATGGGTGCAGCGCGTAACAGCCGCTGAGGCGCCTGATCACTGCATGGCCATGCCAGCCACAGAGCATGGTTATGGGCATTCAAAGGCCCATTTGCATGACCTGCTGGATGCTTGCGGGTATTGCTCACTGTTTTTCCACACCCCAGGCATCCCACAGAGTCAGACTGGGCTGTATCTTCGAGCCGTCGCTACCTGCTACGGCAATCCGTTTTCCCTGCGTCTCGCTGCGCGTGATGTCCCGGTATTCCCCGGAGCCATGAGTCACGCCCCACCTGCAGGCTCGATGTCGTAAAGGCCCGTTCGAGCAACTCACTCACCATCGGTGAGGCTACCGTGTATTCCGACCTTACATCGAGACGATCCATGAACTCTTTGCGACTTGCCGTGCAGATCGCTGCTGCCTGCCTGCTTCCCCTGGCCTGCAAAAGCGCACTTGCCGAACCTGCACCAACCATCAACCTTGAGCTTCCAGCGACCCAAGTGAGTGGTCAGCCGATCAATGAAGCTGACGACCGCCTGCACCTGGACACCCCGAATGCCGTGGGTAGCCGCCTGGGCCTGACCGCCCGTGAAACACCAGCATCCATCGAGACCAAGACCCAGGCCGATATGCAGTAGAAAGGGCTGCGTACCACCAAAGAGTCGTTCGCCGACGTGATAGGCGTGACCGTGGGTAACGTGCCAGGCAACCCGGCCGTCATCTCAATGCGCGGCTTCACCGGGAACACCGTGAACGTTATGCAATACGGCGTGCGGGTGGCTGCCTCAACCGTCACCACACGCGACATGGACACTTGGAAGTACGAAAAGATTGAGGTACTGAAAGGCCCCGCGTCTGTCCTGTATGGCGAGGGCTCTCTGGGCGGTGCGGTGAACCTGGTCACACGCAAGCCGACCCTGGACGAGCAGAAGCTCGAAGGATTGATCAGCACCGGGAGTTTCGGAACCAAGCGGGCTGCGATCGGCGTCAATCAGCCTCTCAACGACACCATGGCGCTGCGTGCTGATGTCAGTTACGTGAATTCGGACGGTTTCTACGACGTCGATGACCAGGAAACGACCACGCTCAACATCAGCGCAAGCTTGCTGTTCAAACCCAACGACGATCTGTCGATGATCTTCGCGTTTGATCATGACTATGACGAATACGACTCCACCTACAACGGCTCCCTACTGGTGCCGGCGTCTGTGGCTCGCAACCCTAGTGGCATCGTGAGCAGCAAGAATGGCCTGGTGATCGACAAGTCGCTGCGACGCAGCAACTACAACCCTGACGGTGCCAACTCCGGTGCGCGCAGCACGTCATGGCGCTGGACCACCGACTACCGCCTGAGCGAAGACTGGACCCTCAACAACATCATCAGCTACTACACCGCTCACAGGGAGTTCTTCGTTTCTTCCGAGCAGAACTACAACGCCGGCACCGGGATGTTCAACCGAACCGTGCAGCGGGTCAGCTACGACCACCAGTTCTGGAACGAACGCCTCTCGGCCAGCACTGATCAGCTTATTGGCGGATTCCGGAACCGGTTCAGTGTGGGAGCAGAGTATAGCTACACCGATCTGAACAATCCATGGCAGAACGGGACCACCACATCAGTAGACCCGTGGAATCCCGACGTGGGCAGCTTCCCCTCAAGCGCCGCGCAAAACTGGCCGGGCGCAGGGCGCAACGTGCTGTATCAGTCGAATATGGACAACACCGCCGTCTTTGCCGAGGACGCCTTCAACCTCACGGACGACTGGCTGCTGATTGGCGGAATGCGTTATGAGGACATCAATCTGCGCCGCACGGTGGAAGACGTAACTCTGGGCACAGCACAGAAATTTCGCCCCACGTATGACCCGTTCTCTTGGCGCCTAGGCACCGTCTACAACCTGACCCCTGACATCCAACTCCATGCGCAGTACAGCACCGCCGTAACGCCGGTCTCGTCGCTTTTGCTCATTTCCTCGGCCAACGGCGACTTCGACCTCTCCAAGGGCCGGTCCGTGGAAGTGGACTTCAAGGCGTCGATGTTTGACGGACGGACAAGCTTGACTGGTGCGCTGTACCAGATCGACCTCGAAGATATTCTGACGCGCAATCCCAACGACAGCACCTGGACCGTGCAGGGCGGCAAACAGCGCTCGCGCGCCGTTGAGCTGACGAGCTCGGCACAGCTCACCTCGCAACTGCGGGCCGACCTCGGGGGTTCGGTTGTCGATGCGCATTACGAAGAGCTTGTCGAGGCAGGCGGTGCTGACCGCTCCGGCAACCATCCGGTCAACGTCCCACGAACAACCGCCAATGCAGCACTGATCTATCGTTTCGAATCCGTTCCAATCACAGTCGGCGCATACGTCAGGCACTCAGGCGGCTTCTACACCGACACCGCCAACACCTATTTCGTTGAGGGCTACACGACGCTCGACGCGTCGATTGCCTATGAAATGAAGAATGCGACCCTGACGCTTCGCGGGCGCAACCTCACCGATAGGTTCTATGGCGAGTACTCAGGCTATTCAGCGACCCAGATCTACCTCGGTGCTCCACGAAGCGTTGAGCTGAGCCTCGCTTTCAAGTTCTAGGTCGGCGGGAGATCAGTTCCTGGCTGTGCCTGCCGGAGCAGCCATCATCCAACAGACAGCGATTGAGGGCTTGGTCTGTGCGTTAAGAGTTAGCTGTCTGAGTTGTAGATGTAATCCATGTCCTCTGCGCGGATATTCCATTTTTCAGCGGTTTCGCGGGCGGTGCCTGCGTTGAGTAATACCTCATGAGCAGGGTGAGCAGGCTTCAGTATTGGTGGGCAAAATGCCCGATCTCCATCGAAACGTTCCATTGCCTTGAGTTAGGTCGGGCATGGACATCCAAGGAACAGGCCAACGATTACCGGTAAGCCACTGGCAAGCCCCCCACGCGAGCGACTGGTCAAGTCGATGCAAATGACTGGTCACGTCGGATGCAAACAGGTGGTCAAGTGACTGCAATTACGCACGAGAATCCAGAAAGTTGAAACCAGTGTGCCAATCGCCACCATCACCGTGGAAAAGAAGTGCAGGCCACGGCCCACGCGGTTCCAGCCGAACAGCATCACACCGAGGAAGCTCGCTTCAAGGAAGAACGCGGTCAGTACTTCATACGTCAGCAGCGGCCCGGTCACAGCACCCGCGAAGTCGCTGAAGCGGCTTCAGTTGGTGCCGAACTGGTAGGCCATGACCAGGCCCAAGACAACGCCCATGCCGAAGTTCACGGCAAAGATTTTCGACCAGAAGTGGTAGAGGTCGCGGTAAACGCTTTGCTGGGTCTTGAGCCAAAGGCCTTCAAGTACCGCTAGATAACTGGCCAGACCAATGGTGATGGCAGGGAAAAGGATGTGAAATCAAATAGTGAATGCGAACTGGATTCGGGCCAGGTCCAACGCCTCGAACATGCTCATAATGTTTAAGCCTCACGGGACGGCACCTTTCGGCGCCGGTTGCTGGAAATAGCGCTCAGGTCCTGGGCGAGCTTGCTGGCAGTAAATTCTTGAATGGTGCAAAGTCGTCGATGCGACGGCGGCGTCACTTTAAAGACCGTGCCAGGCATCACCAACTGCGACAATCTGCCCCGCCATGCGCCATGCGCCATGCGCCACTCGGCATCTGGCCGCAGCGAAGGCTGATGGCTGTGGCAGGGTGTCGCACCCAGGTTGCTCAGGAGGTGTGCTTCAACCTGAGCGCTTTCGGTGCTAGAGTCCGTGCCATGAATCGCAACCACTCCCACCGTCCTCTCACTACCTGGGCACTGTATTTCTGTGTCCTGTTCAATGTGTTTTCCTGTGGGCTGGGGCACGGTCAGGCGCTGGGCTTTGCCTTGATAGGGATCAGCGGTGTGTTCTGCAGTCTTGGTGGCGACACCTCGACGCTCCAGGCCGAGGAGGGTAGCGCGCTTGTAACCGAAGAATTGAGCAGCCCATTCGCTTGCCCGTTGTGTTCGGCATCCTTTTTTTGCCTGCTGTTTCTATTTGGCGTGTTCTGGTTATTGGCACGCGCCAATCGACGCCTGATCAATGCTGAGGTGCGCACTGAGGCGCCGCCTCGATATTGTTGGCCCTCGGCCAACCCACGCGCATCCCCTCTCTGAGACTATCTGCACTCGAGTGCTGGAGCGAGCTTTTGTTCATGCTCCAGGGCGCCTGATCGTCCATTTTCACGTCCGTCAGAACGTAGGTGGTGCGCCCAGGTGATCGTCAGCTGTCAAGGGCATGAGCCATGAACTATCTGATTATCTCGCCAGTACTGGCGGGTCTAGCGCTGCGCGTTGACTCCCGCCCGAGAGTGGTTTGACAGTGCAGCGCTGCGGCATGAGTAAAACCACCTGGGACAATTTATGGATAGCAGCGCTGATGGCGATGTTGTTCAAGGTGTTCGCCTTGTCCGTGGCCAGTGTTGCGGGTGAGCTGAGCTTGGTGCAACTGCTTTCCGGCAGTTACTGCGCTTCCGGTGGCGCGCAGTATCTGGCGGTAGACAAGGACCCGGTCAGTTCCTCGCAAGTGTCGGACTCGGGGCATTGCTGTTGTTCTCAGGCAAACGGTCCGGTGCCGATTACGGCTAGCCTGCTGCTCTCGCGCTGGCTGCCACAAATTTCTCCTGAGGTCCCTCAGGCCAGCGGTCAACACCGTTCGCCCCGTCATGACTGGCCATCGATCAACCCTCGCGCCTCGCCTGCATCAATCCTCTGATCCGAAGTGAATACAGGTTGTCGCCCTTCAGCGTTCTGCTGACGTGCGAGCCTGCCGATGGCTAATGATTTCAGGAGCACGCGATGTCTCGCGCCTTGACCTCTCCGGCGGTGCCGGTCCCCGGTAATGCAGCTCGCAACGGTGATTTTTTGTTGCCGTTTCCCGATTACCCCTGCAATGCCCGCAGTTTCGTGCATCTTGACGCACGCCTGCTGCCGTACTGGCATACGTTGTTCGATGTATGTCCGAGCTTGCTCAAACTGGACCCTCCTGAAGGTCTGGAGCTATTTCGTCGTTTCATGACCTGGGCCTATCGGAATCATCCGTCACTGGACTGGACCTATTACGTCAGCGTCTGCCGCTGGCTGCTGAGTTCGCCTTACAAGGCCCAGGTTACCGATAAGCACATCGAAGCTTTTCTAGTCGCAGCGGCGGCGTTGTGGGTTGCCAGTGATGTTTCCCAAGCCCGTGGCCTGGTACTGGCTTGGCAACCGATGGGCGAGGTGGTGGTGGAGTGGAAGCAGGGGGCGCTTGCTGGCGCATTTACGCTTGAAGACAGCAAGCAACTGCCGTCGCCACCGTGGGACTTCTCATGGAGCCCACTCAGTGGCAAAGGTGCGGTCAGCTTTCGGCGTTGGTTGCCAGTGCCCGGCTAGGGCTGTGTGTTTGCACGGGCGGACCGAGGGCTCGCCCGACAGCGACATGATATTCAACCCACTTCGAGGCTCTGACGATGGATGTACTGCAATTCATGCGCGCGTTTCGTTCCGTGGTCCAGGCGGGCAGCCTGACGGGCGCGGCTGAACGACTGCAAACCAGCACGGCGAACATCTCCCGTATGCTCACGCAACTGGAGGCACACCTGCGTATTCGCCTGCTCAATCGCACCACTCGCCGTGTCGCCCTGACAGAAGCAGGCAAACGGTATCTGGCACGCTGCGAGCAGATACTTACGTTGGTAGACACGGCCGAGAGCGAGGTGCAGCAACAGCACAACCGGCCGATGGGGGAGTTGCGTATCCACGCGATGCACGGGTTGGGACAGCACTACGTGGTGGACCTGATCACCCGATACCGTAAACGCTATCCCGAGGTCACGTTCAAGCTGACGCTATCCAACCGATTGCCAGACCTGTACAAGGATGGCTATGACATGTCGATCCTGTTGCAGAACTCACCGCCTCAGGTGGCGTACTGTGTGCAGGCACTGGGTAGCGTAGACGCGATTCTCTGCGCGTCGCCAGGCTACCTGGCGAGCCATGCTCCCTTGGAAGGTGCGCAGGATTTGCGTGCGCATGCCTGTCTCAGCTTTTGTGATGGTGCGCGGCACTCTGATGATTGGCAGCTTTACGGCCCTTCTGGGCCAGTCAAGGTGCCGCTGGCGCAGACGCCACTACGGGTTGATTCGGAAGACGCAATGCGATCGGCGATCGTGGCGGGGTTGGGAATAGGTTTGCTGCCGGCATATGCGGCAGCTGAGGGTTTGCGCAACGGCAGTCTGCTCCAGGTGTTGCCAAGTTACCATGCTGGGCCTGGTGCTATCTATGCGATCTATCCGAGCCGGCAGCAGACGGATGTGCGCACCAGCACCTGGATCCATCATCTGATGGATCACATGCCGGGTATGTTGGCTGGCGATGTGCAGACCCTCTGTGCTTGAGGGGCCGTGCCAGTTCTGGTATCAGATCCAGGGGATCAAGACGATCACAGCAATGGGCAGAACCACTGCTGCAAGTAACGTCTGGCTGGCAATGATTCCTGCCATCAGGGGCGCATCCCCGCCTAGCTGCCGCGCCATGATGTAGGATGATGAGGCGGTCGGCAGTGCCTGGAAAAGCAATGCCGCGATGGCGGCCTTGCCGCCCAGCCCCACCACATGACAAGCGCACAGCGTCATCAGCGGCATGATCAGAAACTTGACCACCGATGAATACGCGACGGGTCGAAACCAACTGCGTACAGAGCCCAGCTCAAGCGCAGCCCCCACACAAAGCAAGCCCAACGGCAACGACGCTTGCCCTAAAGCCTTGATCACCGGCTCGATGCCAACCGGCAGGCCCAACCCCAGCGCCTGAAGCGCTATACCTGCGAAGCAGGCCAGAACAAGTGGGTTAAGTGCCACTTGCCTGGCAACCTTGCACACAGACATTCCGCCCCCTGTGCCGTAGCGGGCGAACACCAGTACACACAGAATGTTCACTGTCGGCACTATGGCCGCATTGGCTACGGCAGCCAGCGCGATGCCCTGGGCGCCGAACAAGCCGGCCACCACTGAGACGCCTACATAATTGTTGAAGCGCACCGCGCCCTGGAAAATGGACGTGAACGCCGCGTCGTTGTCTTTGATCAACGGACGGGCACCGACCATCAGCACCGCGACCATGACCGTCGAAAGGACAAGCGCCATGATCATCCCTTGGACGGGTACATTGTCCAGCTTGGCGGTCGCCAGACCGTGCAGAAAAAGCGCCGGCAGCAGAACGTAGTAACCCAGGCGCTCGGCCTGTGCCCAGAAGCTGTCTTGCAAAAATCGACTGCGCTTGAGCCAGGTACCCATGACAATCAGCAATGCGATAGGAGCAAGTGCTATTAAAAGTTCGGCCGTCACGCGTACGCCTCCAGCGCACTAACCAAGCGCTTGCACCCTTCAACCAAGGTGGCTTCGTCTGTGGCAAAAGAAAGCCTCAGGTGCCCAGGCAGTCCAAAGGCACTTCCGGGAACCGTTGCGATGCCGGCTTCGAGTAGATCAAGCGCAAGAGCTTGGTCGTCAATGCTCGTTTTGAGCTGCGCAAGTAGATAGAACGCACCCTCCGGGCAGGGCACCTGCAGCTTGTTGCTCGAGCGCAGGACGTGAAGCGCAGCATCCCGGCGCTGCCGATAGATCGCGTTGCGCTCGGCCAGAAAGTCTCGTGGCCCTTCAAGCGCAGCCACTGCAGCACGTTGGCTCAAGGTGCTGGTCTGTGTACAGTTTTGTGATTGCACGGTAGTGATTGCCGAAATCAGTGATTTCGACCCGCACCCCCAGCCGACGCGCCAACCTGTCATGGCATAGGCTTTGGATACGCCGTCGACAATGAGGATGCGTTCTGCCAGATCTGGCGCTACTGACGCCAGTGTCAGATAAGGCTCCTGGGTGAAGCGGATTTCTGCGTAGATATCGTCGGACAACACCATCACCTTCGGGTACTGGCGCAGAACGTCAGCCAACGCGTGGAGGTCGCGCTTTGAGTAAAGTGCCCCTGAAGGATTGCCGGGCGCATTGAGCACCACCCACTTGGGCGATACTGCTCGGCGCAGACCCGCTGTCAGGTGCTCTGCAGTCAGCCTGAAGCCTTGCGAAGCGGTGGTCGGCAGGATGATCGGTTGCGCGCCGCACATCTTAATCATGGCGGGATAGCTGGCCCAGTAGGGCGCGGGGACGATAACCTCGTCAGCGGGCGTTAGGGTAGCCTGGAATGCGTTGAAAATAATCTGCTTTGCGCCACATCCCACCGCGATTTGATCATCGCCGAAGTCCAACCCGCGATCTTCCCAGGCCCGCATACGAATAGCACGGCGCAGGGGCTCAATGCCGTTTGACGGGGCATAGCTCAGGCGGCTGCCCAAGGCTTGATGCGCAGCTTCTATTACGTGCGCGGGGGCGTTGAAGTCAGGTTCACCGAGCGTCAGGTCAACGATGTCTCGACCCGCGGCGCGCATTGCGGCGGCACGTTTGGCCATGAGCAGAATCGGCGATTGGAAAGCGCTGTTTGGCGTTTCGATATTGTGCATGGTGCCCTTCGCAATACAGTGGGATGGGCACTACGATATGAACTCGAGACCTAAAGTAAAAACGATTTAAAATTCACGGTTCAACAAGTTTTAATCATGGGTCATCACGTAGGCGCGTGCTGTTTGACCGCTTGCGCCAGCGCTGCCGCCAGCCGTGCGAGTGGTCTTTCTTCTTGTTCCAGAAGCACAACGCGACGCGTGCTTTGCGGTGATCCGAACGGCTGCACGTCCAGGTGCTTGAGGTCTTCGAGGTTTTGGTTCGATAGCGGCACCACTGACACCCCCAAACCGCTGGCAACCATCTGGATGATTGCATCCTGGCTGTCCAGCTCCATGCTGGTTTTCACCCGCAGGCGCATCCGCCGAAGCTCTCGATCAATGGTGCGCCCGGCCCAGGCCCTGCGGTCAAAGCGGATGAAGGGGAGTTGTTGAAGTAGCTGTCGAAAATCCAGGCCTGCGCATGAGCTCGGCGCAATGATCCAAAAGCCTTCTTCATAGAGTGTCGTACTGACCAGGCCGTAGGGGTATGGTTTCACCGGCTCTGTAGTGATCGCGACATCCAACTCGCCCGCCTCTACGCGCGTGGCCAATTCGGCAGACATGCCCGAGGCTACGTTTATGCGCAGGTGAGGGTGTTCGGCGGCCAGTGCGGCGAGGGCAAGTGGCAAGGCACCGGCCAATGCCGTCTGGATGGCGCCGATTTTCAGTCGGCCGCGCAGCTCGTTATCAGCCCCAATGTCCGAAGCAATGCTGTCGTAAAGTGCAATGATCTCGTGCGCGCGCTCCACGGCCAGATGGCCAGCGTCGGTTAGCACGGGCAAGCGCCGCGAGCGGTCGAACAAAGCGGCATTGAACTCTTCTTCAAGCGACTTTACGTGCAGGCTCACTGCCGATTGGGTGAGATGGACGGTGTCTGCCGCTCGCGCAAACGAGCCGTGCTGAGCGATAGCGAGCAAAGAACGAAGTGCACGCAATGACATAGTGTTTTCTCATGCTTTGCTGCCGGCAAGCAGGTACGGGGTTGGTTTTATACGTGCTGTCTTGACGAAACTGCAAGGCCCGCTTGCCCGTGCTTGGGACATGCCGACCCTTGAGTAGCAGGATTTCAGTGATTGCCGTGAGCGGCGTCCTTGACCACGCCGTGAAACAGCGCGAACTGCCTGATCCGTTCGGTTGGCTGGCTGCGTTCGGCCTCGCGCACCGCCTGGCTGAGTCGTTCGGCGCCCTGTTCACGCAGCCCGGCGCTGCGCAGGGAAGCCGGGTCCAGTAGCGAATCACCCGCGCACAACACCACGCCCCAGCCATGGCCCTTGCGCAGCAGGGCGCGGCCGCCGCGCTGGTCCTGCAGCCAGCCGGCCACGGCGTGGTCGCCCTCGAGGGTATCTGAGCAAAGCCGATATCGAGTTCGCCAACGAGCCACAGGTTCACTACCTGATCCTCTCTACCGTCTTGGGCTGCGAGCATCCTGTGCGGTGCTACCGCATCGCGTAGGGCAAGGTGATCGAAGAGAGCCTGCGCATCATCGACAGCGGCACCCGCGCGGCCTGAGCCGCGCCACCGTCCGATTCTTCCTGTTATCGGCCTTGTGGCCGAGGAGTACCCCATGCCGGTTTTTGTCAGTGTTCCCACCCTGTTGCGCAGCTACACCCACGGCAGCAAGCGTGTCCAGGCCCAAGGGCAGACGGTGCGCGAGGTCGTCGAAGACCTCGAGCGGTGCTACCCGGGCATTCGCCAGCGGCTGATGGACGAGCAGCAACTGCATCGCTTCATCAACCTGTACCTCAACGATGAGGACATCCGTTTTCTCGATAACCTTGACACTGCTGTGAGCGACCACGATGAACTCACCCTCCTGCACGCCGTCGCCGGAGGCGCACGATGAGCGATGTTTCGCCGACCGTGCTGGGCGGCTGCCGGCTGCTCGGCCCCTTCGCCGACCCACATGATCCGCTGCAGCGCGCCTTGAGCGTCCAGGCGCGGGCGTTGGGGCTGGAGGTTCGCCATGCGTCAGGTGACGGGCGGCGGCGGATCTATCGGCTGGAAGGCGAGGGCATGCAACCGGTCCACTGCAGCATCTCCGGCTGGGTCAGCGATGCCCCGAGGGCTATCAGCGAATTCACCCTGCAGGCCGCCTGCGGCCTGATGGCGGTACATGGCCGGGCACGTGGACAGGCGGAGGCCATCGATCTGGATTACCTTACCAACGTGGCAGCCAGCCTGGTGTTGACCTGGCTGATGGCCTCGGCGTTGGGGCGCCTGCGCGTCAGCAAGGCTGTCGAGTGCAGCCTGTCACTGCCTGGGGCGGGGTTGTTGTGCATCAGCCAGTACCTCGCCGGGGCGACTGCCGAGGAGGGCGCCGAACAGTTGCCTGCCGGCTGTTCTTCTGCACGGCTGCGCCCGCCCTTCATCATGCTGCGTCACGGCAGTGAGGCGTTGCGCCATGAGGTACTCGCGCCAGTGCTCGCCGGGGAGGTTGTGGCCAGTTTCGGCATGTCGGAGCCCAACAGCATCGGCTCGATATCCGCAACCCTCAAGACCCGCGCTCATTGGTGCGGCGATCATTTGCGGCTGGACGGCGAGAAGTGGTTTATCTGCCGTGCCGAGCAGGCGGCATTCATCACCGTGGTGGCACGCACCGGTGATGGGCCGGTGGAGCAGGCGCTGACCTTGTTCGTGGTGCGTCGGCACGCCCGGCCTGGAAGTCGCCGGGAGGATGAGCGTACTGGGGCGCTATCAGGGGCAATCGGGGGTACGGCTTTGTGCCGTGCGGGTCGACCCGCAGCAGGTCCTGGGTGAAGTCGGTCAGGGCTTTGCGCTGATCCAGGAGCGTCTGGGCCTGGGGCGCCTGCTGCGCTCTGCGCACTGGCTGGGCATGGCGCAGCGCTGCTCTGACCTGATGGGCGCGCGTATTGTCTCGCCACGAGGCACCCTGGCGCGCCTTGCGGACAAGCAACTGGTGCGCTCACGCATGGTTGAGGCGTACCAGGCGATCTATGCCACCCGATCACTGCTGCGCGACGCCGCGACCCGGTTCGATCAGGGGCAGCCTCACGACGTGGAAGCCGACCTCGCCAAGCTGGCGGCATCCAGGGCCTTGAGCCTGAATGCGGATTCAGCGATCTAGGTCTACGGCGCCGAGGGGCTGGGCGACGCTACGCCTCTGTCGGGGATCTACCGACATGCCCGCGCCAGCCACTTCATGGATGGTACTGACGATGCGCTCGTCAGCGCCGTGGGACGGCAGATGATCGCTGCCCACTAAGCCGGGAGTGGGTTGAATTTCGCCGCGCCGTCGTCGTTATCTGTACACGGGATAACCGCAATGGACGACGACAAGGACGGCCAACATGCAGACTGATCACGCGTTTATGGCGCAGGTCCGACAACCCTCCGCGCTGTTGCTGCGCAGCTTGCTGGGTGCGGCCATGGCCTTGCCCATGCTGGTGTTCTACGCCATCGGTGCGTTGGGCCCGTACCAGGTCGCCGATTTGGGTGTTCCCGAGACCAGGCTGGATTACCTGACCATGAGTGCCTTCGCCCTGGCCGCGCTGCTCTCGTTGTGGGCCGGGGCCATCGTCGATCGACTCGGTGGGCGGCGGGCGTTGGGGCTGCTGTTTGGCGCCTACGCCCTGGCGTATGCGTTGGCCGGCCTTCTGCCAGGCTTCTACGGGCTGGTGATCGCCCTGGCCATCTGTGGCGCGGCCCAGGCATTGGCCAATCCTGCGACCAATCTGTTGATCGCCGAAAATCTGCCGGTTGCCGAGCGGGCCGCGACCGTTGGTTTCGAGCAGGCCAGGGTGCAGGTGTCGGCGCTGTTCGCGTGGTTACTGTTACCTGCCATCGCTCAGGGCCTGGGCTGGCGAACGGCACTTGTGCTGTTCGCCCCGATTGCCCTGCTGTTGGGGTGCATCGGCATGCGCTCTCTACCTGCACGGCAGGCGGGCAAGGCAGGCCTGCCGATCACCCTTCAACGCCCGTCGGCCTGCCTGGCCCTGTTGATGGCTGTGCAGTGTTGCGTGGCCATCACCTTGTCGTCGTTCGTCACTTATCTTGGGGTCTATGCCCGCGCCCAGGACATGCCTGCGGTGCTAGCGGGTTCGCTGGTAGCGGTATTTGGGTTGATGGGGATCCTGGCGCGTGTGCTGCTGACCCCACTGGCCGCACGCATGAAGGACGAAAGCCTGATGCTGGGCGTGCTATGCCTGCCTGCTTGCGGCGCTGGCGGTCTACAGTGTGAGCCCGGCTGGCCCGCAGTCCTGGTCGTGGCTCTGGGTCAGCAGTATGGGCATGGGGCTGACCGCGGTGGGGACCAATTCGGTGGCGATGAGCATGGTGCTGCGCGACCGCTCGTTTGGTGCGCCGGCTGCCTCTGCGAGTCTGTTGTCGGTGGGGTTCTTCGGTGGTTTCGCGTTGGGGCCGCCGTTGTTCGGTTTGCTGCTCGGGCGTAGTCAGGGTTACAGCCAGGTGAGGTGGGCGATGATCGCGGTGTTGCTGCTTGGTGCGTTTCTGTGCCTGTATTTGGGTGCTCGGCGGCGCGACAGCCGGGGATGAGCCAATACCCGCTATCCGCCGCGCTACGGTACGTGCGGCATTGGGCATTAATCACCTGGACATGTAGTCGATCACGGCCTTGTAGTCATCGGCGCTGCAGTCCATGCACAGGCCCCGAGGCGGCATTGCATTGAAGCCCTCGGTGACGTGCTTGACCAGCACGTCATTGCCTTGGGCAAGACGCGTTTTCCAGGCTTCGTGGTCACCTTTTTTCGGCGCCATGGGCAGTTGGCCGTTGTGGCACATCTGGCAGGCGCGCTTGAACACTGCCTCTGGGTCCTGGGCGGCGTGAGCCAGGCTTGCTGTTGCTATACAGGCTAGCATTGCGAGTGTTTTTTTCATGACCTACCTCTCAGGTTTTTATTGGAGACCTGAGTCTATGGAAGCGACGGTAGCTGTGAGGTGCGACGTTCTGACGCAGGGCTGGCGTAGTGGCCTCAGATGCAGATTGGGTGCCGAGGGTGCGGCGTGCTGTCGCAGCGCCGCGTTGCCAGAGTGCTATGCTAAGTTGCAGTCGATCCGGTGTTGTACTCTTGGCAGGGTTTTCATTGAATCAAACAAAAGTCGGGGAGGCGGATCGCCCCGGCTTTTGTTTTTTCATAGCGCCAACGGGCATCCATACTCCGAGGACTCAGGAACGCTCGATACCGCATGCAGTCGGTTGTTCCTTTGCGCTCGATGAAGCGCAAACCCAAGCCTGGGCTACCCCGCCTGTTCGATCGCCCAAAGTACCGTCAACGCAATGTGATCGAGCGCATGTTTGGCTGGCTGAAAGAGAATCGAAGGATCGTGACTCGCTTCGACAAGCTGACGAAAAGTTATGCAGCGATGGTCTCGCTGGCCTGCGCGATGCGGTGTTTGAGACACCTCTTTTCAGACAGAGCCTAGTATAGCGCGGTGCGCCAACTGACAGCGTTTCAAGTGGCTACGGTTCAATTAAGTGTGCCTGTCCTAGGCGGCGTGGCGTTGGTCTTGGGCAGCAGAGAGCAACACTAGCTGCAACAGGGGAAGATTCGATTAAATCAACAAGAACAATTGATTCGATCCGTCCGGTCATTTCGTTATGGCGGGCATTCCTACCTTGGCCAACGGCATCCCCGGCGCAGCAGGTGTTGCGCCGCTGATGGTGGTCAAGCTTGCGGAATTTTTAGTCTCGGCAGAATGGTGGCGCAAAAGAAATCTGCAATGGAGTCGGGCATTACGGCCAACGAGTCGGATGTACAAAAGGTCTCCTCCTGGACGCCTGCGCTGAGGATTAATGACCAGAGCTTTTTATACTGACGGTGCAAGTTTAGCGGTTCGGCTGGCGTGCGCCGATGGCGGAATATATTTCACGGAACCACACAGTCACCTCGGCCAGATTTTCCCCGAGCGTGTGCATGACTATGGCGGAGAACTGCCGAAATTGTCCTCTGCAGGCAGATCGCGTTCTCACAACGGGGCACATTCAGCAATCACGATACGCAGATAGCGGCTGGTCATTTCGAATAGCAACTCTTCCTTTTGCCTAAGGATTCTCCGATCAAGTCCCCAAATGTGCTGAAATACGCCTGACCACCTGATCCGAGCCACCCATGAGCCAGATGAGCTTTTCCGACTTCGAATATGCCGGCAAGCGCAAGCAGACACGCCGCGAACGCTTCCTCGCCGAGATGGATCAGGTCGTGCCCTGGACTGGGCTGCTGGGGCTGATCGAGCCGTTCTATCCCAAGGCCGGCGGCGGTAGAAAACCCTACCCGCTGGAAACCATGCTGCGCATCCATCTGTTGCAGAACTGGTTCTCCCTGAGCGATCCGGCCATGGAAGAAGCGCTCTACGAAATCACGCCTATGCGCCAGTTCGCACGCCTGACGCTGAGCGCGCGGATCCCCGAAGACACCACGATCATGAATTTCCGGCACTTGCTGGAGAAGCATCAACTCGCACCTGCGATCCTTGCGGTCATCAACGGTTACTTGCAGGAGAAAGGCCTGTCGTTGCGCCAGGGCACCATCGTTGATGCCACCATTATTCATGCCCCAAGTTCGACCAAGAACGAAGAAGGCAAGCGCGATCCCGAGATGCATCAGACCAAGAAAGGCAATCAGTATTTTTTCGGGATGAAGGCTCATATCGGCGTCGATGCTGAATCCGGCCTGGTTCATCACGTCCATGGCACCGCAGCCAATGTGGCCGATGTCACACAGGTCGCCGAGCTGTTGCATGGCGAAGAAAACGCGGTGTATGCAGACGCCGGGTACAGCGGTGTCGAGAAGCGCGAAGAGCATGAAAATCGTGAGGTGATCTGGCAAGTCGCCGCGCGCCGCAGCACGTATTCCAAGCTGAACAAACGCAGCCTGCTTTACAAAGCCAAGCGCCAAATTGAGTACTGCAAAGCTCAGACACGGGCCAAGGTTGAGCAACCGTTTCGGGTGATCAAACGGCAATTTGGTTACGTGAAAGTGCGCTTTCGAGGGCTGATGAAGAACACGGCTCAGTTGACCACGCTGTTCGCTCTGTCGAACCTATGGATGGCTCGAAAGCAGCTGATGGGTATGGGCAAGTTACGCGCGTAACACGGAAGACCGGGCGACAAAGCCCTCAAAACGCTGTGCATGGGACTTTCTTTCGGCAAGCAGCGGTACGCGCCGGAGAATGTTTGGCCTGCCGCCGCTTTTCGGCAAGTTGATCGGAGCATCCCTAAATGATATAGAGCGCCTCGATCCAGGACTGTAGCCTTCTCCTGCTCAGCAAGACCGGTTGTGTGAAGTCCCGCGTCGAAAAAGCGCTACAGCGATTTTCAGTATCCGTACCTTGGTACCATTTTCAGTGGCTTCGATGGCGGTGGCGGTATTTTTCTTCGCCTTGAATGAGCCCCAGCGTGTTAGTTCTAGTCATACCCATACGGCTGAAGCGAAAGATAACGATCATCGCCCGGCAGCGCAGTCGTTACCAACCGCACTCAATTCTTGCGGATAGCACTCGCCAGATAGCATTGGGTCGGCTGGTGTTCCGATAGCCAGTTTGCTAGGGCTATGATATGCGTTGGCGACGCAACTCGGTGATGATCGTGGTTGTGTGCTCCAGCTTGATCTCGCTGACCGGCTGTTTGCGCGTAGCAGGCAAGATGAGGTTTCTCAGCCCCCTCCTCGAAACCCTGAGATTCGATACGTAATATTTGTCCCAGCATTTCCATGCGGATCAGCCTGTGTTTCCTGCTCGAAAAGTAAGTCGAAGCAGTTTAAACCCTCGGTCAGGTTTCGGTCAGCGGCAACATCCGGGGTTGCTCTGGGGTGATCATCCGTTGGAACGCAGAGAAGGCATTCCTCAGTGTTGATGTGATTTCCCTCAGAGTACCTCACCCGGCGGGAGCCTTCAGTCCGCGTGGTGCTGAATCTGAAGGAGGGGGGGCTGGATTCTTTGTTGCCCATATTATCTGTCCGGGGTCTGGTGGGTATGGTGGTTGATAAACTAGCTGGCTGATCCCTCTGATCCCTCTGATAGGCCTGGAGCAGCTCTCGTTCCAGATAACTCTAAAGTTCTTTGTAGAGTGTGGCGCAGATCTGTAAGCTTCCAAAGTTCAACGATAAGAAATCCCTTGAAGGTAAAAGTTTCTTCCAGTGATTGCACTGCGCTGGCTGTTTCCAAGGATGCAAATTTTCGATTGGTTTCCGCTAAGCGATGATGAGTGGTGAATGGCCGCACATTGGCGCAATACGTCACAGTGAATAGGGTCGCTAATAAAGCTCCAAGAGTTCTCGTAGTCAAAATTGCTTAAATATTTCTTATGTGAACTGTGGGCGCAGGGTAGCCCTGAGAATAACGAGCTAGGCCTGGAGCGCATCGAGGGCTAAATTATGAGTTAACCTTCGCATCCACTCAGGTCACAAGTCATACCTTGGTATGATAGACTGCTGGTGGCTGAAGAGTACATTTGCTCAAGACTCTGAGTAAATACCTCTACTGATTGCGCGCCCGATATAGTGCAGGTTTTGGCAAGTTGGAAAAGCGGGACCCCGCTTCCGAAGCTCTTGGCCGTAGACTCATCCTTAGTAATCAATCGAATTAATTCGCTATTGGTCCAGGCGTTTTTGACAAATTCTTTCGGGATGTCTAGTTTTGCCGCCTCCACCGCAATTGAATCGAGATCGTAGAGTGAGACTCCTCGCGTAATACTAGCTTCATAGAGATTTTCGATCAGTGCCTGGCTAACGTCAAGCCTGTCGGCAGCTTTAACTAAAGCATGAACAGCGGTCGTGTCACCAAATAATAGTGTGTCAAAATTATAGACTAGGCCTGTCGCCTCTGCGTGAGTTTGAATGCTGTTTACAAAATCGTCCACTGAGCGATGGTTACCAAATTTTTTAAGCAGAACGGCTTTGATTGGCATTGGTCTTTGGCCTATCGCTAGGCGGTAAGCTCTATGATTAACCTTGATTTGGTCGCGATGCTTAAAGTTTGCGAGTGCCATTTCGAAGCGATGCTTTGCAATCCAGCACCACGGGCAGGCAAAATCAGACCAGACTTCAACGGTGAGGCTTTGGATCGAGGTGGTCATGGTTAATTCCAAGTGGAAATGATAGGTTTAGTCTAATTTTACCATCTAGTAGGTAGTCCTGCAATGTCTCTCAGTGCTGGTGGGGAACGTGCCTCACGTGAAGCCTGTTCGCGGGTGGGTAGGCACTTGCCTCAAGTCAATTTTCAGGTTTTTCGCCTTGCTGTCTCCTGTGTTGTCAGCATCTCGGGTCATGTGCAAGGCCAGTTTACGTGGCTTCACTGCGAGCTATATTTAAGGGGGCCGTCCTAGGATAGGCGGTACCTTGATGGTGCGTGTAAAACGAGGTATTCTGTAAGCTTATTTTGTTAAGCGAGTTTGGAATGAGTACCCGTACTGACCTTCTTGCATCTGCAGAGTCTTTGTTGCGCACAAAAGGGTATGCAGCGTTCAGTTATGCTGACCTTGCACACATCATCGGTATTAGTAAAGCAAGCATCCATCACCACTTCCCAACAAAGGAAAAATTAGGTGTGGCGATTGTGGAGAACTATATCTTCAGATTCTGTAAGCGTCTTGAGCAAATCGATCAGGAGTCTGAAAGCGCGGTGCAGCGTCTAATTGCGTTCTCCGCCTTATTTCGTGAAAGTCGTGATGCGAGCCTTCTGCCGCTTTGTGGCGCTCTGGCAGCGGAAATCGCTGTACTACCGGATAGCCTGCGTAAGCTCACTAAAGGCTTTTTTGAGCTACATCTACGTTGGGTAGAGGATACGGTCAAGCTCGGGCAAGAGGAGGGCGAAATAAAGACTTCGCAAGGGCTCAAGCCACTTTCTCGAACGATTCTGAATTTCTTGGAGGGGGAGGCCTTTGTTTCTTGGGCTATCCAAGAAGACTCTAGTTCTGAGAATTCTTTTGAATGCTTCTTGAGTGGCTTTACAAAGCATTCGTGATTTGGTCGTCGCCGACGTCGGGCTAGCGCGCCGGCGAGACTGACACGGAAGTTACTTCAAATTTTTACTGAATTCATTAAGCGCTTCCTCTAGATCTCGAATAAGATCGTCAGCGTCTTCCAGGCCGACATGAAGTCGAATCAAATGCCCTGGCTCTTCCCATGGTTTTGCGGTTCTTATTGATTGTAGCGTTGCGGGGAGCACCAGGCTCTCAAAGCCTCCCCACGAGTATCCAATCGAGAACAACTTCAATGAATCAACAAGCTTGTCTACACACGCCTGTGGTGCCTCTCGTGTCACAAACGACAAGAGCCCAGAAGCACCTTTGAAATCTCGCTTCCAAAGGTTGTGCTGAGGATGGGATTCGAGAGCTGGGTAGAAAACCGATTTCACTTCGGATCGTTGCTCAAGCCATTTCCCTACAGTGATCGCATTTCTCTGGTGTCGCTCCAGGCGTACATGCAACGTGCGTAGCCCGCGGAGGGCAAGCGTAACGTCGTCGGGGCTGGCGAAAATGCCCGTCAGTGCGTGGAAGGATTTGATCTTATCCCACGCGCGCGGCGAAGCAGAAATGGTACCCAGCATCGCATCAGAATGACCTACGATATATTTGGTCGCGGCCATCACCGAAAGATCGATTCCATGCTCAATGGCGGGGAAGAAGAGAGGTGTACCCCACGTGTTATCGGTGATAGTGAATGCGCCGTGTGTCCGGGCGACTCTCACGATGGCAGGGATGTCCTGGACCTCCATGGTCAGGGAGCCGGGTGACTCGGTGTAGATGACCTTCGTGTTCGGTTTGACCAGGCTCTCGATGTCAGCACCAAGGGTGGGGTCGTAATAAGTCACTTCAAAATTGAAGCGGTTCTGCAGTGAATCGCACAGCGTGCGAACGGGTGAGTAGACGTTATCTGGGATCAAAATATGATCACCAGCTTCCATCAGAGCAAGGATCGCCGTTGAGCATGCGGCAAGGCCCGAAGGGCATAGCACCGTACCTTCTGCTCCTTCTAGCGCTTTGATTGCGCTTGTCAATGCATCGGTAGAGGGGTTCCCCCATCGACCGTACTGGTATTTTTGCCGTCCCTCACGAAATGCCTCGGCGCTAGGGAATACGACAGTCGACCCGCGATAAATCGGTGTATTCACGAACCCGTGATGCTGGTCGGGCTGTATTCCACCATGGGTCAAAAGCGTTTGCACATCATACTCTTGTTTTGCACTCATAACCGTTTCCATGACAAAGGCCATTATTTAAGGCGTCGGGTGCTGTGCATCCTAAACCCTTAGGCATCATATACGCAAACCGCTACCTAGTGGTAGAGGATGTAAAAATCCTTATAAATCAGATACTTATACCAATATTATGATTTTTGTTGAATGTCTACCTACTAGGTGGTAGCGTTTTATCGTCTCTAACAAACCATTTGGCTTCGTCGCTTCCATGGAAAGCATTGGCATAAGCCAAGTCTGGTCGAGGAGCACCGCAGTAGCGTTGTTGATGAATCAGTGTTTCGTGGCGGAGCGGCACTGACACCCTATGAGTGATTAGGTGGACTATGACAAACACAAAAATAAAAGTTAAGCCAGATTCCGACGTTGATAAAAAGTCGTGGCTTGAATCCCATGAGCATGGCTATGCAAAAAATCTAAAAAATCGCCATGTTCAGATGATCGCACTTGGAGGCGCTATCGGGACCGGCCTTTTTCTGGGAGCTGGCAGCAGGTTGCACACAGCCGGGCCAGGGTTAGCAGTGGCGTATTTAGTATGTGGTTTATTTGCATTCCTGATACTACGCGCACTGGGAGAGCTGATCATGCATCGGCCAAGTTCCGGTAGTTTCGTATCCTATACTCGTGAGTTCATGGGCGAAAAAGTCGCCTACGTTGCCGGCTGGATGTATTTTCTTGTATGGGCAACGACGGGTGTAGTAGATATTACGGCCATTGCAATTTATATGAAATACTGGAATATGTTCAGTGACGTGCCTCAATGGTTTTTTGCACTGAGTGCATTAGGGCTCGTCACGCTGCTTAATATGGTCGGAGTTAAGTGGTTCGGGGAAATGGAATTTTGGTTCGCAGTAATCAAGGTAGCTGCTATCGGTACCTTCCTGGCAGTAGGGACCTTCTTCTTCGCAACAGGCCATGAGATTGCAGGGCATCAGCCAGGGTTGGATCTAATTTTCAACAATGGCGGTATCTTCCCTAATGGTGTGCTCCCAGCAATCATTATCATGCAGGGGGTGGTGTTCGCTTATGCCAGTATTGAGTTGGTAGGTACGGCGGCAGGCGAGACTGAAAATCCGAAAAAAGTTCTTCCCAAGGCTATCAATGGCGTAATTTGGCGGATTGGGCTTTTCTATGTTGGCTCTGTGGTCTTGTTGGTTACGGTTTTACCGTGGACGATGTACGAAGCCAATGTTAGTCCGTTCGTGACGTTCTTTGGCGCTCTTGGCGTACCAGGTATCGGTACGGTAATGAACATCGTGGTATTGACGGCAGCATTGTCGAGTCTCAATTCAGGCTTGTACGCCACTGGCCGGGTGCTTCGCTCGCTTGCGATGGGTGGCTCTGCACCTAAGTCGTTGGCTGCCATGAATTCGCAGGGCGTTCCGTTCAAGGGCATTATCTTGACAGTGGCAATCAATGCTATTGGCGTACTTCTGAACTACCTGATCCCTTCTCAGATCTTTGAGTTGATGTTGAACGTAGCCGCCCTTGGGGTTCTGTCAACTTGGGGATTCATTGTTCTCTCGCAAATCTACTTCAGACGAGCTGTCAAGAGAGGAGAGGTAGAAGCGGTTGAGTTTAAGATGCCAGGCGCTCCATATACCTCTTGGTTGACCTTGGGCTTCTTACTTGTAGTGTTGGTCATGATCGGGTTCGATTATCCCAATGGGACGTATACGCTGCTGATGATTCCAGTTATTGCGATTGCGTTGATGTGGGGCTGGTCGCGTACAGCACATGTAAAAAATAAAAAGCCAGAAGGCCGGGTTGTCCCGGAAGTGACGGTTCTTAAGTGATTTGCCCCGTCACACGAAGCCGCGCCTAGCGCGGCTTTTCCGCAGATGCTTTTTCCTCAAGCCGGCTGCTTCATACGTGCTCTGGCTGGCGAGCTAGGGATTTAGCTAGGCAAGCTCACGGCTGTTGATCTATCGCCACCCTTGGCCTGAATCGCCCCGGGCTTCGTATGCGCTTACCGGAATATTCGAAAACGGAGAAGCTCATCGGGCTCATGGCAAAGCTTGCTGCGGTCGCTGAACGGAAGGCTATTTCAGCACAGGTCGGGTGGCCTGTGCTGACGTGATTGGAGAGCCACCTACGGGTGGCGAACGACAGCTCTTGTCAGCCTACCTACTAGATGGTAACATTATTTAAACCCGGCTCCTTGGGTGATAACTTACTTTCTGTGCCATAGCGAAACTGCGAGGATCACATGCAAGATTGGAAACAAGCCCGTCAAGATATCAACGCTCGACTCATGCAATTGGGCGCGCTTTCTCCGGACACCATCAAAGGTGTCATGGCTCTGGGTGGCGCAGGAGCCAAGACTAACCATCTGGATGCTAAGACTCGCGAGTTAATTTCCCTGGCAGTCGCCGTAACTACGCGCTGCGATGGCTGCATCGCATTCCACGTCGCCGAAGCCAAAAAGCTCGGCGTAACCGTTGAAGAGGTGTCTGAAGCCCTTGGTGTAGCGATCAACATGAACGCAGGTGCAGCACTCGTCTACAGTACCCACGTTCTGGATGCCTTCGATAAAGAGTAAACAGGTAAGCCTATCTGTTAGATACCAATACATATTGAGACAGTCAGTTTGTTGCTCAAGTGTGAATGACTGCACAATTTGATAGGTAGGCGAAATACGCGAAGCACGCTACAAGCCTGTGCAAACTATGTGACGATCAAGAGCTTGTAATTGTACCAACTGGTTGATAGATTTATTGTAATTCATCTTAAGCCGTCCGGCGCTTAAGTGCACTTGAGAGGAAAAGCAGATGAGTAACAACCTGAATGGCATTGATGTAGCAGCCCTGCAGCAGTTCGCACAAAGTGTCACCGAATCGCCAGCAGTAGGCGAAGCTCGTTTTAATGTGAAGACCAAGTGGGAGCACCAGACTCGCACTGTCGCTACCGTCAACTACTACTCTCTAGGTGGCGAAAATTACCAGCGTCACTTCGAAATCGCTGCCGATGAGCCTGAGCAACTGCTGGGCGCTAACAGTGCTCCGAACCCACAAGAACTTCTGATGGCTGCTCTGAACGCATGCCTGTCTGTCGGCTATGTGGCCAACGCTGCAGCCATGGGTATCAAGGTCAACAGCCTTGAAATCGAAGCGGACGGCAAGCTGGATCTCAGGGGCTTCCTCGGCTTGAACGAGAGCGTCAACCCAGGTTACGACGAGGTAAGCTACATTGTTCGTATCGATACCGACGCCCCGAAAGAGCGCGTCGAAGAACTGCACAAAGTAGTAACTAAGACCTCGGTAAACTTGGCCAATTTCTCGAAAGCAATTCGGATGATTCCGACTTTGGAGGTACGTAATTCGTAATTAGTTTGCACCTACGCATGATAGGATCGTTGCCGCCGTCAGGCGGCAACTGCTTTGAGTGCGTGAGCATGCAGGCATCTCAATTCGGACAAGCACTCGTTTGGGGAGCTCTATGCCACTCAACACGAGAGCAAGCTTGATTGATTGGGCACTTGGTTCATCTGAGTATCTACTGAAAGGCTTCGACCTCGTCTTATTATCGATCATTTCAAATAGTGGACTAGCTCATCTATCCACAGGCTCTGAATTAAGCGGAGTCTCCGTTTTGGTCCCTTAGCCGTAATGATGGTAAATTAGTCACTGAGGAGCTTGTTCAGAGGTCACATCAGTCAACAGGCTGATGAATCGCTCAGGATCCACTAAGTACCTTGCAAGCTCGTCGCGTAATGCTTTTCAAACGCTATTGGCTACAGCTAATTGTTGAAATATTACCGGCATTTTGCGTTGTAGAATATTTTAATGTAGTGGAGCACGTCACCACGAGTATCTTCCCGCGTATTATAGGTGTTCCTCTTGATCTGCCTTCTACAACATCGAACTAGCGCTCCAACCAATTGGATAAGGCGACCGCCGGCTTACTGTCGTACTTTCCGAGGCGACTCCGATACCTGCCTGATAGCGCTGCACCCCCACCCCATGACGCACCAGCCTCTCCACACAATGCCGACCACCATCTTCACCGACATCATGCGAGTCGGCATCGATTTTGCGATAGCCATAAACGCCGCCGCTCTCTTGGCACTCATGCTTAGTCGAATCCAGTAATGTCTGGTCGTCGTCCTGATTGTGCCGCTGGCGGTAACCGCCGGAGCGGGCGATGGCGCTGTTATCCCTGTTGGAACGGTAAACCTCAAGGTTGCGGTAATCTAATCGCGCTAGCCGTCGTAATGGTAGAAGGTATTGCGCAACTGGGTGTTGTCGTCCAGCTGGTAGTGATCGAGCCTATCCAGCGGGTACGCTACTTGTAGCGACTGTTGTTGACGTAGTAGTTGTTGAAGCGGTTGCGCTTGTCGATGTGCAACCTGCCGGCCCTTTTTTTCTAGCACCGGCGTGCCCTAGTAGGGACTGTCTTCTCTTCCAGGTATTCGATCGCCAGCGTATGGGAGAGTCGGTCGTTGATGTCGCTGAGCAGCGAGTAGGCCAAGTTGCCCGCACCGTTCTCCTGGCGATCGATGTAGCCGTTGCCGCTGGTACGGCTGTAGTCGAGGCGCGCATAGTGGCGTGGACCCGCTCCGCTGTTGAGGCTTTATTAAAGCCGACCGTGGTTTCCCAGATGTCGTAGCGACCTCAGCTCATCCGGCCCACGAAGGTATCTTCGTCGCGTTTGGGCAAGTTTGGTGATGACGTTCAGGCTGCCACCTAGGGCACCGCTGCCGTTGAGGAAGGAGGAGAGGCCGCCGAGCAATTCCACCCGATCATAACTCCAGGCACCGACCGGACGTGCTGCGCCGCCGTATTGCAATTGATGCCGTTGAACAGCTGGCTGATCTGGGCATCGTTGAAGCCACAGTACGACACATAGCTGCCCCAGCCGGATGGCGCAGGAGCGTTAATCCCAGGCAGAGCGTTCACAGCGTCTTGAAATTTGCGTGCTCCGATACGTTCCATAGGCTTGCGATCAGCCAAGCTTACAGAGGCGGGATTTTCCCGGGCGCTGAGGTCCAGGTACAAGCCGCTTTCGATGGGGGTATCCAGGTCCAGGCTGGTGGCCGGTTTCGGCTGGTTGGTCGAGGCATTGACGTAACGGGGGGTAAGCTCGCGAGCAACGCCAAAGTAGTCAAGCGAAACATGAAAAGCTTCCTAGCTTAATATGAGCACAAACCGGTCGCGCGTCATCCAGCGGTAGATGGATCCAAACCATGCGCTTGCCCAACTGGTAAGCTCGGCGTCAATTTGCAGGATGAATGGCCATGTCATTACGCGCGCTTCGAACATTGCTTGCCATTGCCCAATACGGTTCTTTTGTTCGGGCAGCGGACGCCGTGCACCTGACCCAATCAGCGGTCAGCCTTCATGTTCGGTCATTGGAGGAGGATTTCAATACGCTCCTGTTTGACCGCTCACGACGGTTGCCGGTGCTGACGGATGCAGGCCATATTGCCGTTGAGCGCGCGCGAGAAATTCTAGCCTTATACGACGGGATCTCCTCCGAGATTGGAGGCGACACTGAGTTGCGCGGCAGGCTCAGAATCGGTGCCATTCATACAGCGCTGGCGAGCGTGTTGCCCCTCGCGTTGTCGGCAATGCGTGCTGAGCATCCTCACCTGCGCATCACTGTTGCGTCGGGAATGTCCGCTGAGTTGGCCACGCGCGTAGAGGCGGGCGAGCTTGACGTTGCGATCACCACGGAGCCGGTGAAGCCACACCCTTACGGCCTGGCAAGCACGGTACTTTACGAGGAAGGGTTCTGGATCATCGCGCCAACATCACACGCGCATGAGGACTTGAAGCTTCTACTCAAAAGCCAGCCATTCATTCGATTTGATCGTCGCGCCTGGGCAGGTCGTACCATTGAGCGAGAGCTTCGCGCTATGCGGCTGCGCGTGCAGACCAGCATGGAATTGGATAGCCAGGATGCGATTATCCAGATGGTCTCAAGCGGGCTGGGCGTATCCATCATTCCACTCTCCGAACATCAAGTCGTAAGCCTGACGACACTGGCCGTCGAGCCGTTCGGCATGCCTCAAAAAACCAGGCGCGTGGTATTGCTGGAGCGCGAAGATCGTCCGCTTGGGCGACTGGCGGGGGCCCTGGCGAACGCGGTGAAAGCGCATTCGTTGCGCGGCAAACCATGAGTAATACTTGTTGATTGCTGAAGTTTAAAACGTTTTTATTTTGGAGTCCGACCTCTTATCGTGGTCCTCATTCAAGTGAGTTCTTGAGGGCACCATGATCACTGGACCTACCGTAGACATGCCGCTGATGAGCCGACTGATTGTGGAATGTGAACCGTCGACACAGAAAACTAAGGCACGCGTATGACCCTCTCCCTGTTGACTGCCTTGTTGCCCATCGCACTGCTGATCGTGCTGGGTGCGTGGCTCAAGCGTCGTCAATTTCTGCCGGATACTTTTTGGGCGCAGGCAGAGCGCTTGGCGTATTACGTGTTGCTGCCTTCTCTTTTCTTTCACGGACTGGCGACCGCCAACCTTGATGGCGTGCCCTTTCAAAGCATGGTTTCGGTGCTCGTATTCTCGACTGTAGTGGTATCGCTAATGTTGTTGGGCGCGAGGTCGCTGATCATGATGGACGATGCTGCGTTCACTTCGGTTTTTCAGGGGGGGATACGTTTCAATAATTACGTAGGCGTGTCGGCAGCCGCGGGCTTGTTCGGTGTGCAGGGTATAGCCCTGGCAGCGGTCGCGAATGCGGCCATAGTGCCCAGCGTGAACATTTTGTGTGTAATAGTGTTCGCGAAGTACGGGTCAGCCGGCAGGATGCCATCTAGCAAAGTCCTCAAGCAGTTGGCATTGAATCCACTGATACTCGCGTGCTTCGCCGGCGGATTGATCCAGGTTTCGGGCTGGGGACTGCCTGTCGGTATTGAGCCGATGCTCAAGGCCTTGGGACAAGCGTCACTGCCGCTCGGATTGCTCTGCGTTGGTGCTGCGCTTGAGTTCGGAAGCATAAGGCAATGGTTTCGCCCGGTGGGTTACTCGTCACTGACCAAGTTTTTAATCATGCCACTGGTTACGCTTTTGGCGTGCCACCAATTCGAACTTGAAGGAAAGGCCGCAGTTGCAGCACTTCTATTCCAGGCACTGCCCACAGCCTCATCCTCCTACATCATGGCAAGGCAATTAGGGGGAGACGCCCCCCTTATGGCTGGGATCATCGCTTGCCAGACCATGCTGGCAGGATTAGCACTTCCAGCGGTCATCCTTGTGATGGCCCGGTGGATTTGAGTGTCAGTATTTCGAGGCGATCGCCTGCGCGCGTTAGGCACAGCCATAAAACGCTGTGCCTAACGCAGTCATCATTTGTTCATGGCGGATATCATCTATCAGATGCTGGGCAACAACTTATTCAATACCAAGTCGTTCAAGCAGCCGGAAGCCAATAACTCACTGGCTGCATTGATATCCGGCGCGAAGAAACGGTCCTTCTCGTAATAGGCCACTTTGCTTCGCAGACTGTTCCGGGCCAGTTCCAACTTGGGCGACGTCTTCAAGCCGTCACGCAAGTCCAGACCTTGGCAGGCCGCTAGCCACTCCACGGCCAGGATTCCACGGGTGTTTTCAGCCATTTCCCACAACCGTTTGCCGGCGGCGGGTGCCATCGATACGTGATCTTCCTGATTTGCGGATGTGGGCAGGCTGTCTACGGAATGGGGGTGAGCCAGCGCCTTGTTCTCGCTGGCGAGCGCTGCTGCTGTCACCTGAGAAATCATGAAGCCCGAGTTCACGCCGCCATTGGCTACCAGGAACGGCGGCAGTTGTGACATGTGTTTGTCCATCATCAACGAAATGCGGCGCTCGCTCAGGGAGCCAATTTCAGCAATGGCCAACGCCATATTGTCTGCGGCCATGGCCACTGGCTCGGCATGAAAGTTTCCGCCAGAGATCACGTCACCTTCAACGGCAAACACCAGCGGGTTATCGGATACGGCATTGGCTTCGACGACTAATACTTCCGCGGCCTGACGGAGCTGGGTCAGGCATGCGCCCATGACTTGAGGTTGGCAGCGTAGAGAGTAGGGGTCTTGGACCTTGCCGCAGTTTTTGTGCGAATCGGCGACCTCACTGCTTTGGCCCAGCAGGTCGCGATAAGCAGTAGCTGTATCAATCTGGGCCTTCTGGCCGCGAGCGGCATGGATGCGTGCGTCAAACGGAGAGCGGGAGCCCAAGACAGCTTCGACCGTCAACGCACCGATGGCCAAGGCGCCTGCAAACAGGTCTTCGCCCTCGAACAAACCGCGCAGAGCATAAGCAGTAGACACCTGGGTACCGTTGAGCAACGCCAGACCCTCTTTGGCAGCCAGCGTCAACGGCGCCAAACCGGCCACCTTCAGTGCTTCGGTGGCTTCCAGCCATTCGCCCTTATAACGGGCTTTGCCTTCTCCCAGCAGCACGAGGGACATGTGCGCCAAAGGCGCCAAGTCACCGGATGCGCCGACCGAACCTTTCAAGGGAATATGCGGATACACCTCAGCGTTGATCAATGCTATCAGAGCATCGATCACCACGCGGCGTATGCCGGAAAAACCACGGCTGAGGCTATTGACCTTGAGCACCATGATCAACCGCACCAGCGCATCACTGATCGGCTCACCCACACCAGCGGCGTGGGACAGTACTAGCGAACGTTGCAGATTTTCCAGATCTTCACTGGCGATACGGGTCGAGGCCAGCAGGCCGAATCCGGTGTTGATGCCGTAGGCGGTGCGATTCTCGGCGAGGATCTGCTCCACGCAAGCGACACTGGCTTCGATTTGCGCAGAAGCGCTGTCGTCGAGGGTGATCTTCACCGGACGCTGGTAAACGGCACGCAGTTGGGCAAGGCTCAATTGGCCTGGGATAACGTTAAGAGTTTTCATGCTGTGGCTCCTTTAACAAGAGTGATCATTGGCAGGTTCAAGCCTTGCTCTTTCGCGCAATCAATGGCGATCTGGTAACCGGCATCGGCATGACGCATCACGCCAGTGCCCGGGTCGTTGTGCAGCACGCGGGCAATCCGCTCGGCCGCTTCGTCGGTGCCGTCGCAGACGATCACCATGCCCGAATGCTGGGAGAAGCCCATGCCGACGCCGCCACCGTGGTGCAGCGAAACCCAGGTCGCGCCGCTGGCGGTGTTGAGCAGGGCATTGAGCAGCGGCCAGTCGGAAACGGCGTCGGAGCCGTCCTGCATGGACTCGGTTTCACGGTTCGGGCTGGCCACGGAACCGGAATCGAGGTGGTCGCGGCCGATGACGATCGGCGCCGACAGCTCGCCGCTGCGCACCATCTCGTTGAACGCCAGGCCCAACTTGGCGCGCTGGCCCAGGCCAACCCAGCAGATACGTGCCGGCAAGCCCTGGAAGCTGATGCGCTCGCGAGCCATGTCCAACCAGTTATGCAGGTGAGCGTCGTCGGGGATCAGTTCCTTGACCTTGGCGTCGGTCTTGTAGATGTCCTGCGGATCGCCGGACAGCGCCGCCCAGCGGAACGGACCGATGCCGCGGCAGAACAGCGGACGGATGTAGGCCGGGACGAAACCCGGGAAGTCGAAGGCATTCTCGACGCCTTCTTCCTGGGCCATCTGGCGGATGTTGTTGCCGTAGTCGAAGGTCGGCACGCCCATTTTCTGGAAGGCCAGCATGGCTTTGACGTGCACGGCCATCGATTGCTTGGCGGCCTTCACCACGGCGGCGGGCTCGGTCTTGGCGCGGGCACGGTATTCGTCCCAGGTCCAGCCGGCCGGCAGGTAGCCGTTGAGGGGGTCGTGGGCGCTGGTCTGGTCGGTGACCATGTCGGGGCGCACACCACGACGGACCATTTCCGGCAGGATCTCGGCCGCATTCCCACACAGTGCAATGGAAATCGGCTTGCCTTCGGCGGTGTATTTCTCGATGCGCGCCAGGGCGTCATCAAGGTCCTTGGCTTGCTCGTCGACGTAGCGGGTTTTCAGGCGGAAATCGATGCTCACCTGCTGGCACTCGATATTCAGCGAGCACGCACCGGCCAAGGTCGCGGCCAGCGGTTGTGCGCCGCCCATGCCGCCCAGGCCGGCGGTCAGCACCCAGCGGCCCTTGAGGTTGGAATCGTAATGCTGGCGGCCGGCCTCAACGAAGGTTTCGTAGGTGCCTTGCACGATGCCTTGGCTGCCGATGTAGATCCAGCTGCCGGCGGTCATCTGGCCGTACATGGCCAGGCCCTTGGCGTCGAGTTCGTTGAAGTGTTCCCAACTGGCCCAGTGCGGCACCAGGTTGGAGTTGGCGATCAGTACGCGGGGGGCGTTGCTGTGGGTCTTGAACACGCCCACCGGCTTGCCGGATTGCACCAGCAGGGTTTCGTCGTCATTCAGGTGGGTGAGGCTTTCGACGATCTTGTCGTAGCACTCCCAGTTGCGCGCCGCGCGGCCGATGCCACCGTAGACCACCAACTCCTTGGGGTTCTCGGCCACTTCCGGATCGAGGTTGTTCATCAACATCCGCAGCGGCGCTTCGGTCAGCCAGCTCTTGGCGGTCAGCGTGTTACCGCGAGGGGCGCGGATTTCGATATTGCGGAAATGGAGTGGTTTGCTCACCGGTAATCCTCTCGAAATGACTTGCAGCTTATTGTTGGTTTTCGATACATCGGGCGAGTAAATATAATCATGTATATACAAGCTTAATCAAGTAGATTTTTGACCGCTATTGTTGTCGGCATGAATATCTTCACGTGATTATTTTTTTCGTTCGAATGGCATTGATGCAGGTTTTGCCATCAAGCTTTGCGCACTGGGCGCGCTGTGACAGTTTCAGCCAGGGATCATGAGCTGAGCCATAGCAAGGCGCTGGGATTGCTCTCGCACGGGGCTCTTCTAGTCAACAGAACGGCGAACCATTCCGGCCGCAATCGCGCGCCTGAAAACATTTTTCAGGCGCGGTAAGCGTCCAGCCGGCTTAAGGCACTTCGGTTATTTCAGATTGCCGCTGAGAAATTGCTGCAAACGCTCGCTCTTAGGGTTCCCCAGCACTTCCTCAGGCGGCCCTTGCTCTTCTACGAGCCCTTGGTGCAAGAACAACACCTGGTTCGATACCTTACGAGCGAAGCTCATTTCGTGCGTCACCATGATCATGGTTCGGCCTTCTTCGGCGAGGCCCTGAATGACCTTCAGCACTTCTCCCACGAGTTCAGGATCCAGGGCAGAAGTGGGTTCGTCGAACAGCATGATTTCCGGTTCCATGGCCAGCGCCCGGGCTATAGCGACGCGCTGCTGCTGGCCGCCCGAGAGAAAGGCCGGGTATTGATCGGCAACTCGCGACGGTAAACCAACCTTGTCCAGGTAACGCCGAGCCAGCTCCTCTGCATCCTTCTTGCTGACCCCCAACACTCGGCGAGGGGCCATTGTGATGTTGTCGAGCACGGTCATGTGGCTCCACAGATTGAAATGCTGGAATACCATCGCCAGTCGCGTGCGCAGCCGCTGCAGTTCATCTGCATTTGCAACGCGCATGCCGTGGTGGTCATGGATCATGCGTATCGGCTGATTGTCGAGGCTCATGGCGCCGTTGCTAGGGATTTCCAGAAAGTTGATACAGCGCAAAAAGGTGCTTTTGCCCGACCCGCTGGCACCGATCAGGCTAATGACGTCTCCGGCCTTTGCGTTCAGCGAAACACCCTTGAGGACTTCGTGGTCGCCATAGCTTTTATGCAGGTTTTCTACGGTCAGTTTGTACATATTCAAGCACCCTGAATTAATGAGCTGGGCCGAGGAACGACAGCCAACGGCGCTCAGCCAGACGGAACAGACCGACCAGAGAGAAAGTGATAGCGAGGTAAATCGCTGCGGCGATGCCGAACGATTGGAAGGTCAGAAATGTTGCTGAATTGGCATCTCTGGCAACCTTGAGGATGTCCGGTACCGTGGCGGTGAAGGCGACCGTGGTGGAATGCAGCATCAGTATCACTTCGTTGCTGTAGTTCGGCAGTGAGCGACGCAATGCAGACGGCATGATGATGTAGGTGTAAAGCTTCCATCCTCGAAGCCCAAAGGCCTTCGCTGCTTCGACTTCACCATGATTCATGTTGCGAATCGCCCCGGAGAAGATCTCCGTAGTGTAGGCGCAAGTGTTCAAGGCAAAGGCCAGAATGGTGCAGTTCAACGCATCGCGAAAGAATGCATCAAGCAGCGGTTGGGAGCGCACCGCAGCGAGGCTGTAGATGCCGGTGTAGCAGATCAGTAGCTGTATATACAGAGGCGTGCCACGGAACAAATAGGTATAGAACTGCACGGGCCAGCGCACGAAAAGGTTGCTTGATACCCTGGCAATCGACAGCGGGACCGCCATCAAGAAGCCGAAGAAGAGCGAGGCACTGAGCAGCCATAGTGTCATCGCCAAGCCCGTGATGTGATAACCATCGTGGTACAGGAAGGGTTTCCAATATTCTTGCAATAGCTCGATCATCGCACGGCCTCCCGAGTTCCTGCGGCGTAAAAACTTTCCAGCCTGCGCAAGACATAGTTTGATGCGGTGGTGATAACCAAATAGATCAACGCTGCAAGGACCAAGAAGAAGAACAGTTGATAGGAACTCTTTCCTGCATCCTGGGCAACCTTGACCAAGTCAGCCAGACCAATGATCGAGACCAGTGCGGTCGCTTTCAGGATCACCATCCAGTTGTTGCCAATGCCCGGTAATGCAAAGCGCATCATTTGCGGGAAAAGCACCAGGCGGAATCGTTGGGCGCGGGTCAGGCCATAGGCCGTGGCTGCTTCTAATTGCCCCTTTGGAACGGCGAGAATCGCTCCGCGGAAGGTTTCGGTGAAATACGCACCGTAGATGAAGCCCAGGGTGATGACCCCTGCGCTGAACGGATTGATTTCGATATATTCCCAGCCAAAGGCATCGGTCAGATTCGTCAGCCACGTCTGAAGGCTATAGAAGATCAGCAGCATCAAGACCAGGTCGGGCACGCCGCGGATAAGTGTGGTGTAGGCTTGCGCAGGGATGCGTAGCAAGGCTGACTTCGAGAGTTTCGCGCTGGCACCGATCAATCCCAGGCCCACGCTCAGCAACAAGCACAGTGCGGATAATTTGACAGTCATCCAGGAGCCTTGCAGCAACAGCGGGCCAAAACCCCTTAGGCTGAAGCCTAGAGTCTGCAATAGGTTTTCTAGCATTGGACAGCCCTTCGTCAATCAAGAAAAACGCCCATCCGAAAATGGGCGCAGCGTGTTATTTACCGCTGTAGATATTCTGATCACCAAAGTGTTTTTTCTGGATGGCTACATAGCTGCCATCTTCATGCAGTGCCTGGATGCCTTTGTTTAGCAGGGCCTTGAGATCGGCGTTGCCTTGGGCGAGACCTACCGCGGTTTTCGCGGGCAACAGTTCATGCTCGATTGCTTTACTTACCTCAAAATTTGCCCCTTGCGGCGACTTCAAGAAGCCCATTTCGGCTTGCAACATATTCTGGATCGAGGCATCGAGACGGCCAGTCACCAAGTCCGAATAGACCTGATCCTGGTTGGCATAGGCTTGGGTTTTGACCCCGGCTTTGTTCAGTACGGCCTTGGCATAAGCTTCCTCGGTGGTGCCTTGCTCATAACCAACCGTCTTGCCGACGAGCGTCTTGATATCTTCGGTCAGGCCGGAGCCTTTCTTGAAAACGAAGGAGGTAGGAACGGAGAACAGCTCATCGGAGAAATCGATGACCTTTTCGCGCGAGGATGTCACGGTCATGGCGGAGATCACCCCGTCGAATTTGTTGGCTTTCAGGCCGGGAATCATGCCGTCAAAATCACTCTCGACCCATTTGCACTTCACTTTCAATTCAGCACAAATCGCATTGCCTAAGTCGATGTCAAAGCCCACCAGGCTACCGTCGGCAGCTTTGGACTCGAAAGGGGCATAAGAGGGGTCAACGCCGAACCGCAATTCCTTGTACTCCTTGGCCGAGGCAAAGCTGCCAGCCACACACAACGCCAGTACAGAGAGGGTCAAAATAGATTTTTTCATTGTTTTTATTCCTAAGGACCAAAGAGCGCTTGAGCGCACGGATGCGGTACGGAGCTCGTGTGTGTCGCTATGGGAGTGGTACACAGAGCCCATTTTTTGGTTTAAGCGTGTCGAGGTGACGGATCGACTTTACCGCGTAAATACATGCTTGTACATACAGGCATAGCCAATCAAGCAGCCATTTATCTGCTCGGATGTGCATGGGTGGAGGAAGGGCTGGAAACGCTGAGGGGAGGGGGGATCAGTTTCGTTTTTTCCGGTCACTACGGGCGTAGGGCCTGGGTCTATTGTGATGTATGAATCAGAAAGCGACCGACGCCCTTTGGAAGCGGCGCTGGTCAAGCTTTACGGCAGATGTGTCGAAGAGTCAGACGTCTCTGTGCGCTGCGTTCATGGGTAGGCGGCTACCCAGGCGATAGCGGGAGGAGGGGTGGACGAGCCGCACAAAGGTGACAATTTTGTTTTGGCTCCAAGTCCGGCGTATGAGGGCCAGGCAAGGTTCGGTTGCATCGATTTGCAGATGTTTGCTCTCCTCTGCGCTGGGGTGGCAGGCCTCTACGATATGTTCCATTTCGTCGGGCTTGATGACTTGCAAAAGGTATTTGGCCGGTTGCAGGTGTTCGCCGAATTTTTGTTTCAGGAACTCTGGCACCAGCTCGGGATTGACGTAACGATCCTCAAGCTGCACTGGCACGTCTTCTTCGCTGTGCGCACAAACCAGATGAAAAACCGAAGAGCCCGTGGGCAGGCCCAGGGCGGAAGCGACTGACATCGATGCGGATTCGCGTCCCAGGTGCAGGACGCGACAGCCGTAACTATGACCCCGAGCGAGAATCTCGTCAGCGATGTTGGTGATGCGCAACAGGTTCGATTGCGGCTTGCTTTCGGCTACGAATGTTCCAACACCTGAAATCCGCACCAATAGACCTTCTTCGGTCAGCTCGCGCAGGGCTCGATTGACGGTCATGCGCGAGATGCCCAGCTCTTGCACCAACTGGTTCTCTGAGTAGATCAGGTCGCCAGGTTTCCAAACGCCCGCTCGAAGTTGGTCCAGCACAAATTCCTTCGCGCGTCGGTAGAGCGCTTGTGGTGCATTTTTGATCATCAGTCGGTCCGTGTCTCTTGTGCGGCAAGGACTCTTGCCAAGGAATGGAGGAAAAGATCGTTATCCTCACAGCTTCCTATAGATACCCGCAAGTACTGAGTATATCCCGCTTCGCGCCAAGGCTTGATGATGACCCCTTCGCGCAGCAATGCCTGGTTGATGACTTCGGCAGGATAAGGGGTGCTGAAAAAGAGGAAGTTAGCCATGGAGGGGGCAGTTGTGATGCCTTGCTCTTGCAGTGCGATCTCCAGTCGTCGGCGTTCGCTGGCGACGTGGGAGAGGCCGGCATTCAGATGATTTTCATCGGCCAGCGCGGCGACCGCAGCGGCTTGGGCCACTCGGTTGACATTGAAGGGGGTGCGCAGGCGATTGATCAAATCGGCCAGTAGCGGGTCGCTGACGATGCCATAGCCGATGCGTAAACCTGCCAATGAATAGGCCTTGGAGAAGGTTCGAAGCAGGATAAACGGCTTGCCGCTGGCCTGGATCAAGCCGAGGCAGTCTGGGTACTCAGGCTCCCATTGAGCGTATTCGTAATAGGCTTCGTCAAACACCAGCAAGCACTTGGGAGGTAATGCATCGAGCAATTGCTTCAATTCGATTGCGCTCAAGGTGCAGCCAACCGGATTGGAGGGGCAGGAAAACATCAGCACATGGGTATGCGGTGTAAGGGCGGAAATCATCGCCGCCACGTCAAAAGTGCCTTGGTCGGTCATGGGAACACCGATTACCCGAGCGCCGGCTGCCACTGGAAAAATGAAATGCAAACCGAATGAGGGCACCACGGTAACTACTTCATCATCATGGTCCAGAAACACTCGACTGATGACACTCAGCAAATCCTCAGAACCGTTGCCGAACACGAAGCGATCTTCCGGAACATCAAGTTTTTCCGAGAGTGCGGAGCGCAGTGCCTGGCAGCCAGAGTCGGGGTACAGCGCAATCTCATGACAGGCTTGGGTGGTCGCGGCGTTGACAGCGGGGGCGGTGCCCATTGGGTTTTCATTGCTGCCCAATTTAGCGACGCGTGTCAGGCCGAAGCGTTTGCGCACTGCATCAGAGGCGAGGCCGGCGTTGTAACTGGCCAATTCGCGTACTTCAGCGCGAGCAAGCAGGGTCAGGTCGTTGGCGTTCATACAAGGCTAACCTCTCGGGAATTTTGCTGGAAGGTATTGCGATCTGGATGGTTCCGCAGGGGACGCTGCGGGCTCGGCTGTTCAGCGCTTTGACGGATTTCGTGCGGGAAGCTGTAGTGGAAGAGTGTCGCCAATTCGGCGATCCGGCCTGCGGGGCTCATCCCTTCGGTAGTCGCGGCAGTCATCGGGTGCAGTTTTTTCATTGATTACCTCTTAGGTGCAGGGCCAAAGTGTTGCTGTATGATCCTGTATATGTAGGTAACGCAATGTTCAGGCCAAACCTTATCTTTTCTGTTGATCGCTGCTCGTAAACGCCTTCCAGGCCAGGGGGGCTCACATGAATATTTGTTCAGGTGTAACTGAAGGTTGCATCGGAGTGTTTCCGGGGTCTCATTGATGAGTCGAAAGGAAGCGCATGGTAAGGCTTTCTGCGGACAGTATTTCGGACAGAAGCAGTGTTCGATCCACTTCGGGTCAGGGGTCTGAAGGGGATCCTTGTCTAACAGGCACGGTAAATGCTTAGTTCTGTATATACAGCCACATCGATCAGGCTTGTAGACCGATTTCCGATCTGCTGTGACACGCTCGGTCGAGTCGATGGCTAAAAGTGGCGCCTGCTATAGGCGCTTTCATAATCCGCTTAGAGAGAGTCCCCCATGACGGTTAGCAATTTGCCCTTTTCAAAAGTCCGCCACAGCCAAGGCCTAGTGTTTTTATCCGGTGAACTGCCGTTCAATGAGGACGGCAGCTTCCCGGCGGGTATCGAGGCACAAACGCGCCTGACGTTGATGCGCATTGCTCAAACATTGGAAGCTGAGTCACTGTCGTTGGATGACGTGGTGAGCGTCACGGTGTACTTGACCGAGCGGAGTAACTTCGCCGAGTTCAACCGGATTTATGCTTCGTTTTTCACGGCCAATTTGCCTGTTCGCGCTACCGTCTGTGCCGGCCTCGTGGTGGATGCGTTGGTTGAAATCAGTGTCATCGCGCAGCAGCGTGCTTGAGTTGGAGGCAGCGTGAACGACAAACAAGTAGTAGTACTGGGCGCCGGCATCGTCGGTATAAGCACGGCCCTGCATCTGCAACGCCGGGGCTGTGCGGTGACCTTGGTAGACAAGGGGCCGCCCGGGCGCGAGACGTCATACGGTAATGCCGGGATCATCCAGCGCGAGGCCGTTGAACCGTACGGGTTCCCAAGGGACCTGGCGAGCCTGATGAGAGTGGTGACCAAGCGCGATATCGGCGTCAACTATCATCTGCGTGCGATGCCGGAGTACATGCCTACGCTGACCAGGTATTGGGCCAACTCAGCGCCAAGGCATTACCGAGCTATTGCGGACGCCTTTCGGACCTTGGTCGAGCATTCAATCAGCGAGCACTCCGAGTTGATCGAGCAAAGCGAGGCCCAACACCTGATCGTGCGCAAAGGTTGGATTCAAGCTTTTCGAACCCCGGAAAAATATGAAAAGGCGATGGAGAGCGCCCAGCGTGTGAGTGCGCACGGTGTATTGTCGCAAGCGTTGGACGGCGCCGGGCTCAGGCTCGCAGAGCCCGCTTTGGGTGAAGCTCTCGTTGGTGGGATTCACTGGCTTCAACCTTGGACCTGTGTTGATCCGGGTGAGCTGGTGCAACGCTATGCCGAGCTCTTCTTGCGTGAGGGCGGACAGTTTGAACGCGGCGATGCCCGTTCATTGCGCCAAGCGGGAGCCGGCTGGCGAGTCTCCACCGAGTCCGGGCCGGTCGAAGCATCACAGGTCGTCGTGGCGCTTGGTCCTTGGGCCCAAGAGTTGCTGAGGCCCATGGGTTACCGCATCCCGTTGTTTATCAAGCGTGGTTATCACGCCCATTTCGCCGACGGGGCAAACTTGAGTCGCCCGGTGTTTGATACCGAGCAAGGCTACATGTTGGCGCCGATGAAGCGTGGTGTGCGTCTATCAACGGGGGCCGAATTCGCCCGTCTCGATGCGCCTCTGACCCCAGTGCAGCTAGGGAAGGCCGAAAGCGCGGCCCGACAACTCTTGGCATTGGGATCTCAGGTTGAGCGGACGCCATGGAGCGGTGCGCGACCTTGTACCGTTGACATGAAACCGGTCATTGGTGCCGCGCCGTCGCATAAGGGGCTCTGGTTCAACTTCGGCCATGCTCATCAAGGATTTACGCTAGGTCCGGTCAGTGGCCGGCTGCTTGCGGAATTAATGATGGGAGAAACACCAGTGGTCGAGCCGGCACCCTTCGCTCCTGGGCGTTTCTGAATTGACGATGCGTCGGCCTTCTCGTCCCTCCTCTTGAGAGGAGGGCAGGCATTATCTGAAAGAAAAATGACGACCGAGTTGTCTCGTTTCCACGTCGTGTGAGCAACGTTTACGGCACTCGCCGCGGGCGCTTTTACCCATGGGCGCCCACGTTCCATCTGCCTGCCCAGGAATACTCATGAACATCAAACAGAAACTCACGTGGGCGTTTGCCGCTATCGCCTGCGCGCCAGTCATATTGGTCGCAATGGTTGTCGTACTGAACTTGCGTAGCGCAGCGCAAGCCAGTTTCCTGGATAGCAGTGGCCGCGAAATCAGGCAGATTGACCGCGGGATGCGGCAGTTTTTCGACAGCATCCGCCAAAACGTCGAATACCTTGCCAAAGACCCTCGGATCGCCAACGTTCAGGGATTGAAGAACTATACGGCCGCTGACGCCCCGAAAACGCCTGTGACGAAGGTCGATCGACAGATCCAGGTGGTATTCGACAGTTTCGCAGAAACCCACCCAACCACGGCTTCCATTTCCCTTGGACTCAATGACGGAGGTTTTGCAGGTTGGCCCGATGACCAGACAATGGCCAGCTACGACCCACGGGTGCGACCTTGGTACAAGGCTGCCATGGAAGCCGCACGAGGCTCAACCGTAAGGACGGGCGCGTATTACTGGGCACCCGATGACATGGTGCTGGTCAGTACGGTCCGCACGATCAATGACGCGAGCGGTGCCCCGGTGGGCGTCGTTGGCGTGGACGTATCGCTCAAGCAACTGACTGAATTGGTCAAAGCCATCAAGTTGGGCAAGAGTGGTTACCTGATGTTGGTCGAGGCCAATGGCAATGTCTTGGTCGATCCCGCAAATGCCAAAAACAATTTCAAGCCGTTAGGTGAGCTAGGACCCGGCTATGCCGAATTGGCCAAAAGCGCTGATGGGGTGACTCAAGTCGAGATCGATGGTGTGCCATACATGGTCAACGTCCTGAGTTCCGATGGCCTGGGTTGGCGTTTTATTGGCCTGATCAAGCGTGATGAAGTGATGGCCGACGCCATGAGCCTGACCTGGTTGATTGCAGCCATCGCTGTTGCATTGGCCGTGGTGTTCGCCGTCGTTGGTGCTGGTTTTGCCAGCGTGATCGTGCGCCCGATTCGTGGCGTGGCTGATGGGTTGCAAGAGATTGCCGAAGGTGAAGGTGACCTTACACGTCAACTCCAAGTACGGGGCAAGGACGAAACTGCCAACCTGGCCGGTTGGTTCAATCAGTTTCTAAGCATGATCGCTCAGTTGGTGAAGCGTATTGGCAATGCGTCGTCCGATCTGCAAGTCGCTGCCGCTGACACCAACGAAGTCGCCAATAACATGAACCTGGCTGCCGGCCGCCAACGTGAGGCGGTGGAATTGGTAAGCACCGCTTTCAATGAAATGCTCGCCACTGCCAATGAGGTCGCACGTTCCTGCAGTGCCGCGGCGTCGAGTGCTGACGAAGGCTACCGCGACGTGCACGATGGCCAGAAGCAAATCAGCGAAGCCACCGGCAGCGTGCTCAAGCTCAGTGAGGAGCTGCAGGTATCGACCCAGACCATGCATCTGCTCGAGCAAGACAGCAATAACATCAATGCGATTCTCGACACTATTCGCTCGATTGCCGAGCAGACCAACTTGCTGGCGCTCAACGCCGCCATCGAAGCCGCCCGTGCGGGTGATCAAGGGCGTGGCTTTGCAGTGGTCGCGGATGAAGTTCGCGCCCTGGCTCGTCGCACCTCCGACTCTACCGGCGAAATAGACAGCCTACTGGGTAACCTCGCTCGCCGCACCCAGGAAGTCACCCAGCAGATGCAAGGCAGCCTGCAAGCGTCCCAGGCTAGCGTGCAGCGGATCCAGCGGGCCCGCGACAGCTTCGACAAGATCCGCGCTTCAGTGGACTCGATTCGCGACCAGAACACCCAGATCGCCACGGCGGCAGAGGAGCAGCATCAAGTGGCGGAGGAGATCAATCGGCACATCGCACAGATCCACGCCGATGCGCAGATGGTAGAGGAGTTCGCGCATTCAGCCCATGCCGGATCGGGGCGAATGACGGCCATTTCTGGCCAGCTTCAAGGATTGGTCGGGCGCTTTAAGTTTTAGTCCGTACGAACAATGGACGCTCAATTGCCGATTAGAGGGTAAGTCCCATGAGCGTTGAGCCCAGAGAAAAAACAGTGAAAGCCGCCGTCCCTGGCGGTCCCGTCCAGCGGGCCATTCAAACAGGCTGATCAACGCGGGAATGACTGCGCTCCGAATCATGATTAGACCTGTCAGGTCGCCAGACCGTGTGCTGCATTCCGTTCGGGGTCGTCAGTACTTCCACTGCACAGCGATTTCCAGACTGCGCGGCTCGCTCACGTAATACTGGGTGTTGCTCTGGTGGATGAAACGGGCATAGACCTCGTCGGTCAGGTTGCGCAGGCGCGCGCTGACCTGTACGTGTTTGTCCAGATCGTGGGTCATGGACAAACCATAGACAGTGTACGAGGGCACCCAGGTCGTATTGGCGGTGTTAGCGTAGACCGACGACACATAGCGCACGTCGGCCCCGAGCTGCCAGTCAGGAGCCACGTCATAGGTCAGCCAGAGATTGGCTACGCGGTCGGGAATATTCACCGGATTCTTGCCTTTGCGCGAGAACACAACACCGGCGATGGTTTCATTGAACTCGTCGTACTCAGCCCTTACCCAACTGAAGTTACCGGCCGCCAATAGCTTGGGCGTGATCTTGAATGATGCGGCCAGCTCTATGCCGGTGGAGGTTTATTGACCCGCTTGTTCGGTGGTGTTGGGCACCGTAGAGGAGGGGACGGAGATGTTCTTGCGCACGATGCGGTAGGCCGCGGCGGTGGCCGAGCCGCGACCGTCAAGAAAATCGAACTTGCTGCCCACCTCGAATTGGCGACCGGTGCTCAAGTCGAAGTCGCCCACCTGGGCAATGGAGGCGCTGGTAAGCGTCCCTCCCGGCGGCTCGGCCGACGTACTATATTGGGTATAAAGGCTGACATTCGACGTCAGGTCGTACATCAGGCCCAGGCGTCCCGTGATTGCATCCCAACGCTTGTCGAGCCTGGCCTGCGCCGCATGATCGACCACCTCGAAATCGATATGGTCATAGCGCAGCGCAGTGATCAGTGCCAGTTGCTCGGTCTGGCGCGTGCGGTTCTCGACGAACGCCGAAGAAGTATCAGTCCAAGTGCTGCGACCTTTACTGCGCGGTGCATCCATCCCCGGAATGTCCAGGAAGTGGCCCGGCTCGAAGCCATTTGGGTCGATGGTATCGAAGGCGCCTTTGGAGAGTGGGTAGTTGGTTTGCTGGTTGGTGTTGTAATCCACGCCCAGCGCCCAATCGCTGGCCAAGCCGAACAGTTGAGCCTGGTGAGTCAACTCGATTCGGTCACCGTTGACCTCCTGGTCGTGCCGCTGGCGGTAACCGCCGGAGCGGGCGATGGCGCTGTTGTCGCTATTGTAGCGGTAGACCTCAAGGTTGCGGTAATCGCGCTGGCCATCGTAGTGGTAGAAGGTATTGCGCAACTGGGTGTTGTCGTCCAGCTGGTAGTCGGTGATCGAGCGTATCCAGCGGGTGCGCTGCTCGTAGCGGCCGTCCTCAACGTTGTAGTTGTTGAAGCGGTTGTGCTTGTCGATCTGCAGCTTGCCGGTCAGCGGTTGCAGTACCGGCGTGCCCCAGTAAGGACTGTCTTCCTTCTCTTCCAGGTATTCGATCGCCAGCGTATGGGAGAGTCGGTCGTTGATGTCGCTGAGCAGCGAGAAGGCCAGGTTGCCCGCACCGTTCTCCTGGCGATCTATTTAGCCGTTGCTGCTAGTGCGGCTGTAGTCGAGGCGCGCATAGTGGCGTGGTCCATCGCCGCTGTTGAGCGCTTTATTGAAGCCGACCGCGGTTTCCCAGGTGTCGTAGCGACCGTAGCTCATCCGGCCTTCGAAGGTATCTTCCTAGCGGTTGGCAAGCTTGGTGATCACGTTCAGGCTTCCACCGACGGCACCGCTGCCGTTGAGGAATGAGGAGGGGCCGCCGAGCAACTCCACCCGGTCATAGATCCAGGCCCCGACCGGACGTGCTGCGCCGCCGTATTGCAGATTGATGCCGTTGAACAGCTGGCTGATCTGGGCACCGTTGAAGCCACGGTACGACACATAGCCGCCCCAGCCGGGTGGCGCAGAAGCGTTAACCCCAGGCAGAGCGTTCGCCGCGTCTTGAAAGTTGCGTGCGCCGATACGTTCCATCGTCTTGCGATCGGCCACGCTTACAGAGGCGGGATTTTCCCGGGCACTGAGATTCAGGCGCGACCCGCTTTCGATGGGGGTATCCAGGTCCAGGCGGGTGGCCGGTTTCGGCTGGTCGGCCGAGGCATTGATGTAACTGGTGGGTAAGTTCAGGGCAGTGTCTTGCGCCCACGCGCAGGTGCTGCCCGCGAGCAGCGCTAAAGTGGTCAAGCGAAACATGAAGAGCTTCCTGGCTTAATTCGATGAGCACACACCCCGCCGCTCTTGATGCAGCGGCGGGTGGTGAAGATGTCAGAGCGCGGGAAGCAAGGCGGGGGAGGCGCGAGGATTGATCAAGGGCCATCGCTGCCTGGGTAGGCAACGGGTCGGTTGTGCGGGCAAGGGCTTGGCTGGCTCGCCGGCAAGCAGGGCGAGCAGCCCGAAAAACGCCGCCAGCAGGATCGCACCGAACAGGCTCGCAATGACGCAATCAGCGACGACGGGCAGCGAAGGGGCGGGCACATCCTGCAGGCCCTCGAATATTGCCCCGCCGTCAGTAGAGCAAAACAGTCCGCCGTCCAAACCGCTCAATCGCAAGCCGGCCATTTGTCCATGGCCCATCGCGCACAGCAACGAACCGAACAGGATGCTGAAGTACAGCACCCAGGCAATCATCGATTTTTCGCGGCTGGCCAGCTTCATCAGCAAAGCTCGTTGAGAAGGAACGGTTTATCGGCGAGCGGATTTTACATTTTTTGATCCGTCAGTGAGCTTTTAAACAGTTCGACATACAGGCAACAGCCTTGCTGTCCGGTCTGTCATCGGTATAAAAACCGTCTCGATTCGGCATCTTTACATCCACCAAGGTCGATGCTTCCACGGTCGCGTTGGCGTCCAGCAGCTTGTTTATGTGCAGGATGTAGCCGGTCACCGCATAGACTTGTTCGTTGGACAATGACTGTGGCGCCTGGAAGGGCATGGCTCTGCGGATGTAGTCGAAAAGCGTCGTTGCATAGGGCCAATAGCTGCCGACTGTCTTGAGCGGTTTGTCAGTAGTCAGGGTTCCTTCGCCGCCCGCCAACGCAGGACCGACGCCGCCCTCCAGTTTCACCCCATGACAGCTGACGCAACTGTTCATGTAGACCTTTTCCCCGTCCGCCACCGTTGCGCGCCCTGGAGGCAAAGCCTTGCCGTCGGGCGCCACGTCGATGTTCCAACTGGCGATCTGCGCTTCGGTAGCCTTGGTGCCCAAACCGTATTGGGATTGTGCCGAGGCATGAGTCAGCGCACAGGCGCACAGCAAACCTATGAATAACGAACCACCTTTAAGCCCGTCCATTGGTCACCTCCCCACTGCTGGACACGCGCCACGGTTGCACCGAGTTGTTGTGGTAGAAAGAGACCTTGCCGCGTTCATCGATCAGCTGTTCCAGCATCGGCTGAACATATCCGGTCTCGTCGATGGCGCGGCTCATGATCATCAACTCTTGGCCGTTCCATTCGAAAGGTGCCCTGAAGGCGGTCAGCGCCTTGGTCAGAATGGGCTCCTGTAATTTGGCTTGCGTCCAGTTATTGCCGCCGTCGACGGAGACATCGACACGGGTGATTTTGCCGTGGCCGCTCCAGGCGATGCCACGCATCTCATGCAGGCCCTTGCGTGTCAGTTTCTGGGTGCCGGAAGGGTAGGTCACCAGCGATTTGCACTCCATGACGAAGGAAAACTTCCGAGCTTTGCCGTCCGCCATCAAGTCGGTGTATTTGGCGGTTTCTTCCCGGCTGTAGGCGGGCGCATCGGTGACATGAAGTCGGCGCAGCCATTTGATGTGGGTGTTGCCCTCGTAGCCGGGGACAAACAGCCGCAGCGGGTAGCCCTGTTCCGGCCTTAGACGCTCGCCGTTCTGGCTGTAGACCACCATCACATCGTCCAGGCATTTCTCGATGGGAATGCTGCGCGTCATTGCCGCGCCGTCCGCACCTTCGGCAATGATCCACTTGGCTTGCGGTTTGAGCCCGGTTTCATCCAGCAGTGTCTTCAAGGTAACGCCAGTCCACTCAGCACAGCTGACCAGGCCACTGACTTCGGCGGCGGTTTTGCCCCACGGAGGTAGAAACGATGGGTTGCCCGAACACTCCATGAAGTGCACTCGTGACACGGCGGGGAACTGGCGTATCTCGTCCACGGTAAAGATCAAGGCGTTTTCGGTGAGGCCGTGAATCACCAACCGATGTTGCGCCGGATCGATTTGTGGGACGCCCGCGTGATGACGCTCATAGAACAGGCCGTTCGGGGTAATGATGCCGTCCAGCTCCTGAAGTGGCGAGGTACTGTAGGCGGACATCGTGTCCTTCAGGCCGGGATACAGATTCCTGACGGCTTTGGTTTCGAACGTTGAAGGTTTGCCATAAGGGCTTGCCGTCGGGGCGCCAAGACTGCGGGTCCATTGCGGAACTTCAAGGGGCTGGCTCGGATCAAGCGGGGCGATGTTGGTCGTCTCTGCGTTGACCAGGGCGCTATCACCCAGAGCAAAGGCGGCAGTGCCAATAACGGCCCCACTTTTTATCAGGAAATCCCTGCGAGCCAAAGCTGTCTGAGACGTGTCTTGCTTGGTGGGGACCATGGATTTTTTTGTCATTGTTGTTCCCTCTGGTTCTTTGTCGGGATGGACCCAACGGCAAGCCTATAGACCGATCGGTCGGTCTGTAGGTGGCCTAGAACGAAAAACGCGCGTGGTCCAGTCGCAAGGACAACCATCGGTGATGGCGCGTGAATGAGGGGCGAGGGCGGCGGCGCATTTGAAGCGCCGCTGATGACAGTCAAGCCAGGGGTGGCTCAACCTTCAGTCCGGGCAGGAGGGTGTCGCAGAAAAACGTCGCGATGGATTCCGGCGAGCGCGGGCCTCCGGGTTTGATCCACAAGTAGCTGTAATGATGAATACCAAGGATAGCTTTCACGGCCAACGAGTCCGATGTGCGGAAGGTCCCCTCGCTCACGCCGGCCTTGAGGATATGCGACCAGAGCTTTTCATACTGTCGGTGCAGATCGAGCAGCTCGGTCTGGCGCTCGCCAATGACGGAATACACTTCGCGGAAACACACCGTCATTTCGGCCAGGTGGGTGACAATCGTGCGCATCACGATGGCCGAGAATTGGCGAAATTTATCTTCTGCAGGCTGCTCGCTCTCGCACAGGGGCGTACCTTCTGCGATGAGCACCCGCAGATACCGGCTGGTGATTTCGAACAGCAGTTCTTCCTTGCTTCCGATGTGGTAATACAGCGCGCCGCGAGCCAGGCCAGTGGCTTTTTCCAACTCAGCCATGCCGGTCGCGTGAAACCCGCGCGTCGAAAACAACTGCGCGGCGATTTTCAGTATTCGCTCCTTGGTGCTTGTTTCAGCAGCGACGACGGCTTTCTTTTTTCCCATGGGTCGATTCCAACCGGTTGAGCTTCAATCATACCCATGCGTGCGCGCTGAAGGACACAGACGGGAGAAGCTCATCCCAAGGTCGCAGGAAGAAAGTTGTATTGACCGATCGGTACAGAGGCGTTTAACGTATTTTCAAGGGCGCGGTGGCGTCGAGCGTTCTGAGAGCCTGCCTGGGCATTGGGATCGACCATGACAATAAGCAACTCCGTAACGAAGGCGTCCAGCTCGTCAGCTTCGGCAAGATTGATCGCGATGATCTGTTTCGCCATGCTCGCCTTTGCCGCGAACTCGCTGCTGTGCCGCCTGGCGCTTAAGCACACCAACATCGATGCCGCGAGTTTCAGCGTGGTCCGGCTGGCCAGCGGGGCCTTGGTGTTATGGCTGATATGTGCCTTGAGACGGTCCTCCAGCACGATCAAAGGCAGTTGGAAGGGCGCCGCAGCCTTGTTCGTTTACGTCTTCGCTTTTTCCTTCGCGTACCGTCATTTGGAGACCGGGACGGGGGCGCTGCTGTTGTTTGGCGCGGTTCAACTGAGCATGGTTCTGTACGGCGTGTTCAAAGGCGAGCGGATGCACACGTTGGCAGTCGTTGGGTTTGTGCTGGCGATTGTTGGCTTGGTTAGCCTGCTGCTTCCAGGTGCCGCAGCACCTGACCCCGTTAGCGCACTCACGATGCTGTTATCGGGGGTGGCATGGGGGATCTACTCACTGCTTGGCAAAACTGTCGCCGATCCGCTGGCAACCACAACCGGCAACTTCTTGCGCTCGATTCCCCTGGTCTTGATGGCAAGCGTGCCGTTCCTCTCAGCGCTGCGTTGGGATCCGCAGGGGATACTTTATGCGGTGCTTTCCGGTGCGCTGGCGTCAGGGGTTGGCTACGCGGTCTGGTACGTCGCGGTGCGTTATCTTGCAGCGTTTCAAGCCGCGACGGTGCAGCTAAGCGTGCCCATCCTGGCTTCGCTGGCGGGCATCGTTTTTCTGGGGGAAAGCCTGAGCGTAAGGATGGTGTTGGCATCCATTGCTGTACTGGGCGGCGTTGCGTTGGTGCTGGGTGGCAAGCATTGCAGAGCCACAGGCAGCTAGAGGCTCCGCTCTCTCAATCATGTGCGCCTGGGCGTGCCTGAGTTTGTTCGCTCAACCACTCAAGGACTAGACTGGTGCCGCCCAGTCATAAGGCCCGTCAACCCATGCTCCTCGTCCCGTCAGATACCGCCGAACAGACAAAGCTCACCCTCGAGGTGGTGCTGCGCTATCACATGGCCTGGAAGCACCGCGACCTGGAGGCGATACTTGCGCTCTATCACCCGCAAGTGCAATACAACGATTTTTTCCAGAACCGCAGCATGGGGCTGACCGAGCTGCGCGCCTACATCACCGGCACGTTGCCGCGCCATCCCGATGAGTATCTTGAGCACAATGACCGCATCCGCGCTGACGGCTGCACGGCATTCATCCAGTACCAGACCGCTCTGAAGGGCAGTGGCGAGCGGGTGGTTTTTCGCACCAGCGAAGCGATCACCGTATGTGAGGGTCAGATCCTGCGTGTCAACGAATACGCGTCACTCGTGCGCGACGGCGAGCCGCACGCCGGGCGTCGCGCCCCCGCCATCAGTAAGCTAGGGCTCTCGGCGCGCCAGTTGAGTTTCATGGCGCGAGACTTGGCCGATTACTTCACCCGCCAACAGCCATTCCTGGACCCTGACCTGGATCTTGCTCGGATCGCCAGCGCCACCGGGTACAGCCGTAATCAGTTGTCTTACCTATTGAATCAAGTGCTCGGGCAAAGCTTCTATCGCTACGTGACTCAGGCTCGCTTGGCCTACCTCCTTGAACGCCTCGCCAGTTACGACGAAAACGCACCCATCGATGCCCTCGCAGTGGCTGCCGGATTCAATTCCACCTCTGCGTTCTACAAGGCTTTCCGCTGCCATACCGGCTGCACACCAAAAGCCTGGTTGAAGGCCAATTGCGCGCGTACCCGCAGATAACACAGGCCCCTTCGCTGCGCATTAAGCTCTGTCGGCAATCAAACGATGGAGCAGGTAATGGCTGGTTGGGGTGGTGTGAGTTTGTGGATGGAGCAAGTCGACGAGGCGCTGACGCCGCGTCCGGCGTTGCATCAGGATCTGCGAGCCGATGTGGTGATCATCGGTGCCGGCTACAGCGGCCTTTGGACGGCCTATTACCTCAAGCAGCAAGCACCGCACCTGGACATCGTCATAGTTGAAGCACAGATTGCCGGTTTCGGCGCCTCCGGCCGCAATGGCGGCTGGTTGATGGGGAATCTGCTCGGCGAAGACCGACTCCTGGGGCCCTTGCCCGCCGCCCAACGTCATGCAGGATATCAACTGCTGCACGGAATTCCCGATGAAGTGGCGCGGGTGTGCCATGTCGAAAGCATCGATTGCGAACTGCGTAAAGGTGGCGTGCTGTACTGCGCGGCGCGGTATCCCGAGCAAGAACGGCGCCTGCGCGAACAACTCGCTGCCGCCCGTGCGCAAGGCCTTGGTGAAGACGATTATCGCTGGCTGAGCCCTCAGGCTTTGCGCGAACAATTGAATGTGGCCCAGGCGTACGGCGCCCTGTATTCATCTCACTGCGCGACCCTTCAACCTGCCCGGTTGGTACGGGGGTTAGCCAAAGTCGTGGAACGCATGGGGGTGCGCATTTTCGAGCAAAGCGCTGTGCTCGACTGGACGGCAGGCCAAGTTCGAACCGAGCACGGTCGAGTGAGCGCCGATTGGGTGGTGCCGGCCGTCGAGGGGTATGCCAGTGCCTTGCCCCCGCTGAACAAATATCAACTGGCCGCGCAGAGCCTGATCGTTGCGACTGAGCCGCTCTCGGCCGACGTATGGGCCCAAATCGGACTCAATCGTGGCCAGGCTTTCAGCGAAAACAGCCGACAAGTCACCTACGGTCAGCGCAGCCGCGATGACCGCTTGGTATTTGGTGCCCGAGGTGGCTATCGCTTTGGAGGTCGCCTGCGCAGTGACTTCAACCTCAGTCAGGCCGAACGTGAGTTGCGCCAGTACCTGTTCAGCGAGCTATTTCCGATGTTGCGCGATGTTCGCCTGACTCATGCCTGGGGCGGCAACCTGGGTGTCGCCCGGCGCTTTCACCCGCACATGCTGGTTGACCGGCGCCAGAAGATCGCACTCGCCGGCGGCTATGGCGGCGAAGGCGTAGGCGCCAGCAACCTGGGTGGTCGCACCGTGGCCGCGCTGATTCTTGGTCAGGACAACGAACTGACACGCCAGCCTTGGGTGTGGGCCGACCGTCCGCTGGCCTCGTTGCCACGCTGGGAGCCAGAGCCTCTGCGCTGGCTGGGTTACAACGCCATTATCCAGAGCTTTGTTCACGAGGATCGGATATTGGCCAACCTCCATGTACCGCGCTGGCGTCGCCGGATGGCCGAGGGTCTGGCGGGTTGCATGGAACGATTGATGAAGTCCAAGGAGCCGTTCCCATGAAGATCGATCATTTTCGCGACACCCCGCACTTGTCTCTCGGGGAATCGGGCGCTGTCGGCGTACCGCTGGGTGAGCCGGTTTCGCAGGTTGCCACGACAAGCGTTGAACGCGATGACGGCGTCGAAGCCGGCGTGTGGGAATGCACCCCCGGCCGCTGGCGGCGCCAGATCGTGCAACAGGAGTTCTGCCATTTCATCCAGGGACGCTGCACCTTCACCCCGGATGGCGGTGAGGCTCTTTATATCCAGGCCGGCGACGCATTGATGTTGCCTGCGAACACCACGGGAGTCTGGGACATACAAGAAACCGTTCGCAAAAGCTATGTGCTGATTTTCTGAACTGCCTTCATCCATAACGCTTAGAACAAAGGTTGAGGTCTCGTATGTTGAAATCGATCGTTCCGCTACTGTTGATCGCGTCCACCGCTCAGGCGGCAGACACCGTCAGGATCTACAACTGGAGCAGTTACATTGCCCCAGATACCCTGCAAAACTTTACCAGCCATACCGGGCACCCGACTCAGTATGACGTGTACGACAGCAACGAGGTCCTCGACGCCAAACTAATGGCCGGCCGTTCCGGGTATGACGTGGTGTTTCCCTCCAACCACTTCATGGCCCGGCAGATCAAGGCCGGTGCGCTGAAACCGCTGGACCGTAGCAAACTGCCGAACTGGCAGAACCTCAACCCGACGCTGATGAAAGTTCTGGAGGCCAACGATCCGGGCAACCGATACGGTTTCCCGTACCTGTGGGGCAGCACCGGCATCGGCTACAACGTCGCCAAGGTCAAGGCAGTCCTGGGCGATGTACCGATAGACTCATGGGACATCATCTTCAAGCCGGAGAACATGAAAAAACTCGCCCGATGCGGCGTAGCCATGCTCGACAATGGCCCCGAGATCCTTCCCATCGCCTTGAACTACCTGGGGCTTGGGCATCACAGCAAGGACAAGGCCGACTACGAGAAGGCCCAGGCGCTGCTACTCAAAGTGCGGCCCTATGTGAATTACTTCCACAACTCCAAGTACACCAGCGATCTTGCAACGGGAGACGTGTGTCTGGTCGTCGGGTTCTCTGGCGACGTGATGCAGGCGGCCGCCAGAGCCAATGAGGCCGGCAATGGCCAACAGATTGCCTACGCCATCCCCAAGGAAGGCTCACCCATGTGGTTCGACATGGTCGCCATGCCTGCCGATGCTCCGAATGAAGCTGCCGGTTACGCGTTTCTGAATTACCTGCTGGACCCCAACGTCATGGCTGACATCAGCAACCACGTGCACTATGCCAACGGCAATGCTGCCGCTGAAGGCATGGTCGACAAGGCCATTCTCAACGACCCGATGGTGTACCCGCCTGAAAGCGTGATGAAGAAACTCTTTGTGCTGGAAGCGATGCCGCTGGAGACCGACCGGCTGCGCACGCGTGTTTGGAGTCGGGTTAAAAACGGACAATAAAGTCAATCGTCGATGATGCGGGCAGCCCGGATCATCGGCGGCAGGTCCGCGGTGCGAAAGCATGCCTCACACCGGCACCATGACCGCTTGATGTGCTCTAGAAACAAGTCCAGAATCAAGTCTTTTCCTGCTCCGGCTAGAAAAGAAACCCCTTAAATTTCAACGAGTCGGACACCAGATACGAGTCTCGTTTCCCGCTCCAAATTCGATCCTCAGTGCGTCGCTGGGATCACAAGAAAGAGGCCTAAGGGCCTCTTTTTTTGTGCCTGAAATTTGGTGTGTGCCCAACTTTGGTATTCGCTCTGTACCTGTAGGTGCTGGCGCGTCGAAGCGCCGAACCGCTGTGATCGGCTGCAAAGTGGCCGTGTCGGTCTCGAATGTGAGGTGCTTCATTCTCGCGAAGCGTCGCTCGCCGCAAGTGAGATAGGTATCCGTCTTCGGTGTCACTTGTTCAGCAGTTCCTTGAGCAACGGGCTGTGGGAATTGATTATTCTCTCTAGGTGAATGACTGCTCTCGACCCATAGCAGCCCTTCGCCGAGGTCGGCAATCGACCAGAAGCCGCCGTTCAGTGGTGTCTACGAAACTAGAGGCTATTCATCTTCCATTTATCGTCAAATCTTTTCAGCGCATACTCGCCGCTGAGCACCTAGCCCTAATGGGAACAGTGCCCTGTCGATGAAAAATCCGGATCTCAGATGGAAACCCAATGGACTATTCAAAAATCGTCGGAAAAGACCACGGGCAAAGATTGTCTTTCGAGGAGCTCGTCTGCCAACTTGCCAGGCGCGACCGCCCCGAGAGCGCCATAGAGTTCCGGCGGATCGAAGGCTCGGGAGGCGACGGAGGGATCGAGAGCTATTGGGTTCTTCAGGACGGTTCTGAGGTCGGTTATCAGGCCAAGTATTACCTTAGATCACGGGATGTCGATTGGAGCAAAATCGACGAGTCGGTAAAGCAGGCTTTGAAATCTCACCCTGAGCTGAAACAGTATGTGATTGCCATTCCCTGCGACCTTACTGATCGCAGCGGGGCGCAGGGCGCAGGGAAAAAAGGGTGGGAGCACTGGAATACGCACAAGCTTGCCTGGGAAGCGCTTTGTGCCCAAAGCAGTATCCCCACGGTTGAGTTCGTGGCCTGGACAGCGTCTGACCTGACCGACAAATTGTTACACCCTACAGCTGAGGGCCTACGAAAGTTCTGGTTTGGCGAGTTGGAGATGTCTGGGCAATGGTTTCGCAAGAATGTAGAACTCGCCGTAGAGTCACTCGATGAGCGATATCACCCGGAAGATCACGTAGAGGTTGGAATCGAGAGCCTCTTTAAAGTGCTCCTTCGCGATGAGGAAGTCACCACCGAACTCACCTCTGCTTTTTCCGCCGTAGCCAAAGCAGCCAAGCTCAGCAACTTCGTAAAGGATGACTCCGACGCCGGGCTCATCGCTGGTATCCAGCGTGTCGAGCAGGAAGCGTCCAAAGCTTCAGCATTCGGCAGCAGATTTAGCTCCGACTCTTGGGAGCCTTGGCCCATTCTCGATTGCGTTGCAGCCTTTTCAGACGCCTCTCATAGCGTCCACGAATTGAAGGGCTGGGCTTGGCAAAATATGCCAAAGTCTGAATCCAGAAGGGATTACTCCTCTTCGGACATGAACTACCTGAGCCACAAGCTGGACGAGCTTTCAAATGCTCTCTACGGCCTGAGTTCAAAGCTGGAGGGGAAATTTTATTCCGCTGAGCAAAACCGTTTTGCCCTTCTGACAGGGAAGGCTGGCACAGGCAAATCGCACACACTCGGTACCGTTGCTCAAAAAGCCATTTCAGATGGGCACCCGGTGGTTTTGATTTTGGGGCAGCAATTAGGCTCTCTGGGTTTTTGGAGGCAAGCGACAGAAACACTCGGGCTGGGGACTGTTGAGCCAGAGGTATTCTTGCAGGCCATGAGTTCTGCCGCTGAGGCCGCTCAAAAGCGCGGACTCATTCTGATCGATGCCATCAACGAAGGTGCCGGTGCGCAACTATGGAGGAATGAACTTCCCGCTCTGATCGCCCGAGTCAACGCTTACGAGAACCTCGTTCTGGTCGTCACCTGTCGTACTGAGTACACGCCGTATGTAGTTCCGCCAAAAGTGATGGAGACGACAGTTGCCTTCTCCATTCGTGGCTTCGTGACGAATGTAGAGCAGTCGAGGGCCGCGAAGGTCTACCTGCACAAGAGAGGCATTTCCCAGCCTGATACGCCTTGGCTTTCCGCTGAATTTGTCAATCCGCTGTTTCTTCGCAGCGCGTGCGTTGCCCTTGCCCGAGACGGTTGTAAGCAATTCCCCAGAGGCCTGCATGGCACGAAGCAGGTTTTTGCATTTTACATCCGTAGTGTCGCGCGAAATCTAGGTGTCGGAAGAGACGGCAGCGAAGATCTGCTCGCTCCTACTACAGCGGCAATCTCGGCCATCGCCAGGTTGATGGCCACAGACAGGCGCGATTACGTGCTTTTGGCCGATGCTGTGCGAATTTCGACGGAAGTGTTTTCGAGTTTTCCTTCCCCACCTTCCAAAACCTGGTTTGACGTCCTGCAGAAGAACGGAATTTTTCGACTCGACCCACCACCGCGCCAGCTTGAAATTGATCCATTTGCTCCGGTCGAGGATATCGTGAGGTTCAGTTTCCAGCGACTCCAAGACCACCTCATGGCGGATGCGCTGCTCAAGGGTGTGACGGATCTAGGGCTCGAACTGGAGAATGGAGTTTTGAGCTTCATTCTTGACGGCGACAGATTCAAATGGGAGTGGGCTGGTCTCGCTGAAGCCTTGTCTATCCAAGTGCCTGAGCGTTTCGGCTCAGAGCTTTTGGATGTGCTTCCGAGGGATATTGATATCTGGATCAACGACGACTCGGTCAGAGGCGCCTTCCTAGAGAGCTTGCGTTGGCGTAGCTCAAACGCCTTCACGGAGCGCACTTGGCGATATTACCAGGCTATCTTGGATGTCGATGATAGCCAACTCTACGTGCTGATCGAACTCTGTGCCAACGTTGATCACCCTTGGAACGCTGAACTACTCCACGACATTCTGATTACTAAAACGATGCCAGAGCGTGATGCTTCCTGGACGGTGAAAATCAACGACTTCGATATGGCGGATGGCAGCACGATCCGCCGCCTCCTGGACTGGTGCTTGACCAGTCAGACCGAGAAAACGGATCGACAGGTACAGCTTCTTTGCGGGCTTGCGGTCACGTGGCTGACGGCGTCATCGCATAGAGAAATCAGAGACAAAGCGACCAAGGCGCTATCCGCATTGCTGCTTTCGAAGGTCGAGCTCTACGGTGAACTGTGCGAGAGGTTCGCTGGCCTTGATGATCTCTACGTAATGGAGCGGTTGCACGGGGCTGGTTATGGCGCATGTTGTATCGATCCATCTCCAATGCGGTTGGAGCATTACTCCCCGATAGCTTACCGGATGGTTTTCTCTAAGCAGTGCGTTCCGCTATCGATCATGCTTAGGGACTATGCATCGGGGATTGTTGAGCTGGCTGCCCATCATAGTTGCCTGCCTACCGAGGTCGATCTCAGTGCCTGTAGGCCACCTTATCAATCTCAGCCTGTTCAATTTACTGTTTCACAAGCTCTTCTCGATGATGTCGCCACAAAAGCTGGAGGTGACGAAATCAAGCGTTCTTGCACTGGCGGAATAAGTGAGTTCGCTGATGAGATCAAGCATCGTGTCAGCTCATTTTCGAACGTTGCTTTGACTTCTCAAATGCCCCACACACAATCCGAGATGAACGAGCGATTCGATACAGAGGTAATTGCCCCTTACCCAGACAGGCAAGCAATCGTCGATGCGATCAGTGCTCTCCAATTTAATCCGTTCCGATTCTTGCTCCGCCCAGTCGAGGCACTTGAGGAACTTGAGGAGTTTGAGGCGCTTGAGGACTTCGAGGCGCATGACCACTCCGAGGAGCTTCAGCAGCTAGAGAAGAAGCTTGTTGATCTACTGGATGTTGACGAAAAAAGAAGATTTACCGACGAGTTCAAATGGTGCATCGACCGCTCGGAAAAGTACCCGAGCACGTTGGCAGGTGTCGACATGTCTGCGGCCAAACGGTGGGTCGCAAAGCGCGCCTATGACTTCGGATGGACAGAAGAACTCTTCCCATCGGATAGCTCTCACCGTCACAGCTATTCCCGCGAGAGGCCAATCTTTGAGCGGATTGGTGCCAAATATGAGTGGCTTGCGCTCGATGAACTCCTTTGCCGACTATCCGATAGTAACTGGCTCTCCGAAGCGCGAGTCGATGGAACGCGTAATTACCGTTCATCCATCGACCTAGGTTTCCATCGAGACATTGACCCTACTGTTCTTCAAGGGTTGTCCGACTCCGGTTTTGGTTCTGTAGATATCTCACCAATTGTTTCCGAGGAAGCAGCCGAAGACTGCCTTCAGGAATGGCCTTTCAAGCTTGACCCTAGCCTCGGGATGCCTAGTCTCGTAGGCCGAACCGACAAGGTTGGGGAAAAGTGGCTAGTCCTTTACGAGCATCGCTCCGTTACAAATCGTTACGACGATGGAGAGACCCGAGAGCACGGGCTACGTCAGCAGGAATGGCGTTTCCTCCTGCCTGTCGTTGTCAGGAAAAAAGATCAAAAACAGTTGATTCGCTTTCTGAGCACTCAGCGTTCTCTGGATGTTTCGAGGTGGTCGGGACGCAGTTGCACGGACGAGGGCTATCTGCTTGAGGCCCCATGGCGCTTTACCTGGGATCAGGTGATGTGGACACCTGCCAGCTTTCATAACCAAGGTGAGCTCGAGGTGGCATTTCCCTGCCTTAAATATCATTGGGAGTCCCATTTGGATGCCTCCCTTCCGGATGGAGCCTCTGCACATTTACCAGCCCCTTGGTTGGCAAATCAGCTTTCCATTACCCCTATGCTCTTAGATCCGCGTGTCTATGTGGATGTGCTAGGGACGCCCCAATTCATCAGCAGCATGGACCCTGACGATGGTTCACACGCCTACATACGGCAGGACATATTTGAGCAGCTATTGAAAGATAAAAATTTGGCGTGCGTGTGGACGTTTGTAGCGGAGCGAGGCGTTTGGCCAGGCGGAGGAAATTCTCATGCAGCATGGAGACGGTCTGAAGGTGTAGTTTGGTTCGAACGAGGGAGGCCAAAAATGGAATCATGGAAGGAAGATAACTGTAATGGTGCAGAAGAAGGCTGAGCGCGGATTGTGTCGTTAGCGGCGCTGCATCGACGAAGGAAGGGGGGCGGCGAACCTAGTTTGTGATCCATGAGAGGTTCAGCCTCCACTCATTTCTTCAGCTTTTCGATCTGCCGGGCATCGCGTGGGTATTTGCATGCAAAATCGGCAGGCTTTCGCATAGTTCGTCACTGGGCGCTTCGGCCTTTGCCGTGCTTCACCTAGTATGCGGACAGCGCCAACTAGGCGTTCAGAACTGACTCTATAATCGACTGACCGTTAGCTGCCCTCATGATCGGCTGCTTTTGGCCGATTTTTGCCGGTGGCGAACGGCAGCTCTGGGTCGAAAGCAGCCGGTCGCGACTGCCTGCAATCGACCCAGAGCAATCCTTCTCGGAGGACAGCTATCGGCCCCAAAGCCGACCATTAGCGACAATTTCCGGCTCATAGCGGCTATCACTTCAGGTAGAACCCCAACAACAGCCAGTGGATGAGCTAACGAAAACATGGGCAATCTGTATCTTTAGGTTCTGTACGAAATCCCGAAAAACCCAATCGGCGCTCCTCGAAAGCTGAATTTTTTAGAGTTTCCAGCCATCTACGGAAATGAATTCTGTGATGTGAAAACGTTGCTAACTCACGGACGGGAGCTGGACTGTGGTTACCGCTCTCTTCATCGAAACACGTGGCCAGGGGCGGCTTCGCCTGAGCGACTGCTTGATGCTCGAAGGCGTGCTACAGGTACTCTGCTCGGGTGCTGCGTGGCGAGATTTGCCGGAACGCTTTACCCCGTGGTCAACGGCGTATAAATGGTTTCGGGGCTGTCGAAATCAGGGGACATTCGATCAGATGTCCAAACGCTTGCACCTAAGATTGAATGAAGATTTGCAAACTTGGATGATCGACTCAACCGCAGTACGCGCAGAGCCTCCTCTAGCGCCGGAAAAAGGGGGCTGACGAGTCTGCCGATTACGCTTTAGGCCGCAGGCGCGGAGTCCTGATAACCAAAATCCATATGCCCTGCGACGGCAACGGGACACCGTTGCGCTTCCTCCTCTTCGGCTTCAAATCAATGACATCAGCTATGCTCAACCACTGTTGGCCGAAGTCTGCATCCCATTGAGCCAACGTGGCCGTCCGCGTAAACGCTTTAAAGACAAGGCCTACGACGCCCGAAGCGCTACGCTGCTACTGCGACCAATACCGAATGCAACCCGTCCCTCGCTGCAGACTGTTTGATCGGCCCACGTACCAACAGCGCCAAATCATCGAGCGCTTTTTTGGTTGGCTGAAAGAGAACCGCCGGATCGTTACACGCTCCACCAAGCTCGCGAAAAGCTGTGCCGCCATGATTTCCTGACTTGTTCCATGCAGTTTGCGAAATCTCCTTTTCGTGCAGAGCCGATGCGAGGCGATTGTTGGTTTTCGCCTTATAACCCGGGTCGACAGGGGTAATCCGCTTGCGAACGCAGCCCCTCTACCTGCATCAAGCGCCCGACTCGATTTTGCCCACAGGTCTCACCGAGCTCCCGAAGGTCATCGTGATTTTCGGGGTTGTCGTACAAACCTCCGCTTTCCAGCCAAACATGCCTGATCAAACCGAGTAACCGTTGACCTTCTTGGGTTCGGCCAGTAAGCGTTAGCCGCTGGGATATACATTGAGGTTATGGCAAATGCGACGCACCCGGTAATCCGGCGAGTGCTTCTTGATGAAGGAGTACTTCAGCCGCGCTTCTTGTCAAAGTGCGCTGTGGCCTTCTTCAAGATGTATTGCCCTTCAGTCACATGCTTGATTTCAACGTCTAGCTTGCGAAGCTCAGCCTGCTGATCATCGCTTGTCGCCGCTGTTCTTGGGGCTTGCTGTAGAGCTTTATCTTGGAGTAGAGGCTGTGAACGGATACGCCCAGGTGCTGGGCAAAATCGATAGCAGGTTTTCCCCTGTCGGTCACTTGCTTGACCGATAAGGTCTTGAATTCTTTGGGGTAGCGATGACGGCTCATGTCACCTCCTATTTCGGCCTCATTATTAGGAATGGAGGTATGTAGGAATTCGTGAACCCTTTTTCGATCATGCGGATCCCTCAAATTACCTATGCTCCGATCCGGAATCGTAAGCAGTTTATCAGTCGTCCTTAGCTCGCCTTTCTTGATGTGTCTAGTGGAATTGGGTGAGAAAATATAACTCAAAATTCCCTTTAGGTTTTGCGCGTCAATTCCAGTGCTTTTGGAACTTGTAAACTGCCGCGCAGCCACTTTATTGATTTGCTCTGTCGATTGTAGGATTTGTTCAATGTCGCTGAGGCATTCAGCAATCAAAAGGGAGCGATGAATATGTCAGATCAATCAGGTAAATTTGAACATGTAAAAACAAGCGATCTGCTAAAGGAAAATCCATTTGCTGGGCGTGACTTTTTTTGGGAGCGGCACCGTTTTGAACGTGATGGGTATCTTAAGATAAATCACTTGATAGACAGTGAGATCAATCAAGAAATCACCAGCGATGTTAAGTATCTCCTCTCGAACTTCGCAAAGCGGAGAGATTTTCTTATTGAATCAACCGGGAATACCCCTCGATATTTGAGTAATGTCCCCCAGGAGACCATAGAGCAGGAGGGTAGATATATTCCGAGGGCGTATAAGTCTAATTATTTAGCGGGTTTGATCAGTGGTATAGTTAAGGAGGATGTGATTCCAACTCCCTGGAAATGGGATAACTATATCATCAATAGCCAGCATAAGGCCGGTGATACTCACGGTTGGCACTGGGGCGACTACCCATACACTATTATTTGGGTGGTAGAAGCGCCCGATATCGAGTGCGGAGGACTATTGGAATGTGTGCCTCACACTCGCTGGGATAAAAGTAATCCACGAGTGGAAAATCTCTTGCTCGAAAATAAAATAGACTCGTATTTTCATTCCTCAGGAGATGTCTATCTACTGAAAGCTGATACGACATTGCATCGAGTGAAGCCCCTTACTAAAAATGTAAGAAGGATTATTCTGAATACGACATGGGAGCGCGCACGAGATAAGGATCGTAAAGTAGAACATGAAACGTTCGTTTTTCGAGATTGATAGGTGAGTAAGCATGAGTGCCATTAAGTTCTCACACACAAATCTGATTACTCCAGACTGGAAGAGGCTATCTCAGTTCTATATTGACGTATTCCACTGTGTGCCTTTTGGTCCAGTTAGGCAGCTATCGGGGTGCTCCGTTGCTGAAGGCACTGGAGTTTCCAGGCCACAGATCGAAGGTTTGCATTTACGCTTGCCAGGATTTGGGAGCGATGGACCTACACTGGAAATATTCCAATACAGCAGGCACATTCGGCAACCCTTAAAGCACGCGAATACTCGTGGTATCACGCATCTAGCATTTGAAGTTACAGATCTCGATTCTGTGTGCGCAAATGTAATTCGTTATGGTGGGAAGATGCTGGGGCGGTTGGCAAAGCTCCCGGTTGAGGGGGTCGGAGTATGTACTTTTGTGTATGTTCGGGATCCTGATAAAAATATCATTGAAATCCAAAGCTGGGAGGATTGATGGGTAAGGTATTGGCGCAATTTGATTTGGTGAAGCCGAGATTTCCAAAAGAATCAGTGGAGATGGCAGGGTTTTATGCGAATGTTGATCGCATCAATAGCATTGCAGAGAGTTCAGATGGTTTTATTTGGAGAGAAACTAACGAGGATCAGGAAGGGCTTCAAGCCTTATGGGGCGAAGGATATCTATATACGCTATCAGTTTGGGATGATGTTGCGTCTCTGAAGAAGTTTCTCTATCACACGCCACATGCTCAAATGCTGAGTAAAGGCCATGAATGGTTCCACAAAATTATGCACCCTAGGATGGTTTTGTGGTGGGTGAAGAGGGGGCATGTCCCTAGTCTTTTGGAAGCACATGAACGATTGACTTGGTTGTTCGAAAAAGGTCCTTCTTACCAAGCATTCGATCTGAAGAATTCTTATGGGCCAATTTCCATTTATTGAGAGGAAGCTATGGGTGCTCTGGGTTATGAGGAACAAAAACAGCTTGCTGTGTATTACAAAAAGGCACTTGGTGCGCCCGAAAGCATAATCGGTTTTGGTAGAGATGCTGAAGCGCTGAGGCGTTCAGTATATTCATTAGAAAATAATTGGAATGCGGTTGAAGAGGGGTGTATTGACTTGGCTGGATTGCCTAAGGTCAAAGCAGAGTTCATAAACTGGTATCTGGTTATGGAGCGTAGGATGAATTCCGATATCCGATTCTTCATCGAGTTTTTGAGGCGGAAAGCAAGTTTAGAGCAAATAGCCTATTACATATGCATGGAAGAGCTAGTGGATGGGGCATTCGATGATTTAATGGCGATGGTGCAGTTGGGGATGCCACTAAAGCCTAAGATGGTGGCGGCGGAGAACTATTGGGATGAAATGGGGAATGGCAATGCCGCTGCAGTCCACACTATGATGTTCAAAGATTCCTCTATCTTCATGCGAGATATCCTGCGGCAGGCAAACATAACAGCAGAGCACCCAACGTTAGAGTGCCTTATGAATGGTAACGTTCTGTTGATGTGGGCGCTGAGGCGGGAATACAATGCAAGACTGATCGGTGCTATAGGGATCATTGAAGGTTCGGCCCCTGTCCGTTTTCGGGCAACTACAGAAGCTCTTGAACGACTACAGGTGCCGAAAAAAGTAATAGCGTATCACCAGTCTCATATCAGTATCGATACCCGGCATAGTAATGCGTGGCTAGAGGTTGTTCTGGATCATTATGCCGGTTGTGGGGAGGGAGTTGTCCGAGAACTAGCGCTGGGTGTTAGTATTCGTTATAACGTGGCGCTGCGTTATTATCATCACATGTACAAAATGATGCGGAGTATCTCTCAGTGACTAAGCTTTCAGCTGTGGTTGTTGTGGATCCGATAAGTTCTGCGCGTTATTACGGTGCGGAGATTCAAAAACACGGCTACTTGAGTATAGCTTTAATCAGCGTTAAGCGGTTGTCTGAATCGGTTCGTCGTCTACAAAACCTAAGTGAGTTTGAATCTATTGTTTATGCAGATGAACTTGATGAAGCAGTGCAAGCGCTTTCTCGGTACAGTATTCGTGCAGTTATCCCTGGGTCTGACGTGGGTATTAAGCTTTCCGATGCGCTAAGTAGTATGTATGGATTACTTGGTAATCCCGTTGAAAGTTCCCAGGCCCGACTAAATAAATTAGAGTTGAAAGAAAAGTTAATTGCTGCAGGCGTACCGGCTACTTGGGCTCGTGGAGTCAGGCTAGAGGAGCTTAAGATTGATAAATTCCAGCAAAATGACTACCCGTTAGTCGTGAAGCCGGCTCAGGGCACGGGTAGCCGCAATGTCAAAGTTTGCCGTAATTATCGAGAGTTGTACGCGGCAGTTCAGGCTGTCGAAAAAGATAGAGAAATCCAATCTGATGGCGAGTTTTATGCGCTGGTAGAAAAATACTTGGCGGGTGATGAGTATTTTGTTGTGACTGCGAATTGCGGTCTGAGTGGGCGTAAGATAATGCTGTGCTTTGCTAGGTACGAGAAGGTCGAGGCAGATGGCAATCCAAGTATCTATAAAAATATACGCTCACTTTCTCTTAATGATAGTCGGGCGCTTCTCGCATTTTCATATGCGTCAGAGGTTAATAGTGCTCTTGAATTTTTTTGGGGTATTAATGATATCGAGTTAAAGATCGGCTCGAGTGGGCCGCTGATTATTGAGCAGAATGGCCGATTGCCAGGGGCGAATGTTCCGAGGTTAATAGAGGCTTGTTCTGGTGTGAATTGCTATGAGCTAAACATAGATGTCTATCTGGGTGGATTTTCGAGAGCGTTTGAATCGGTTGAGTTTAGCAGGCACTTTTGTATTTGCTGCTTGATTTGCAATGTGTCTGGAGTGGTTAAAAGTATATCCGGATTGGAGAAGGTGGAAGGCCTTGACTCATTTTATATGTTGGAATTATCAGTGGTGGAGGGCGAAATTGTAGGGCGGACGCGAGATTTTCTATCATCTTGGGGCATGGTTTACCTTGTTCATGAAAGTCAGGAGGTATTGGCTAGAGACTCTGACTTTGTACATAAAACGCTTGCGCTGATTTTCGATTGAGTTAACGAGGTTTGATTTTTCGGAGGTGATTGGCACGGGTGTTATCATGTCTAAGTTGATAGTTGTAATGTTGGTTTTATTGTTTGTGTGCGTGGTCTGTAGAAGGGCGGTAGTAGCGTTCGGGCAACCTAGAGTGCTTGGTGATATAGTTGCAGGTATGCTTATGGGGTCGGCTATATTTGACGCCTATCTACCAAGTATCGCATTCCAGATAGGGTTACCTGAGACTAGGGGTTTGTTGAATGCCCTTGGTGAACTCGGGTTGATAGTAATCTTAGTAGAGATATGCTGGCACGGTATTTCTCGAAGAGAAGGAGATCTCAGTAATAGTAAAATTGCTTTGGTTGCATTCTTTGGTGTTGTAACGTCTTTTGCTGTTGGTGGGGTTTTGGCCTTCTATTCTAGTGAGGATATGGGGTTGCAGCATACCATGCTTGGTTATATTTTGTTTTGTGGTGTTGCATTCTCAGTTACTGCGCTCCCTGTTCTGGTTTTGCTTCTGGATGATATTGCGATAGTTGAGGCTAAAACAGGTCGCGTTGCTGTTGTTGCAGCAGTGTATACAGATATTTTTGTCTGGTGTGCGTTGGCTGCTATTTTAATTGTGTGGGGCGCTGGGGTAGGAGGCGGCATTGCATTAAATTTTGGGGTTGGGCTTATTTATGTCGCGACTATGCTGCTTGTAGTGAGACCGATAATAATGAAGTCACAGTTAGTGGCTGGGCTTGGTGATGGTGCGAAGGTGGTGGTGACAGTTATAATTGTGCTTGGCTCCTCGCAGTTGACAGAATTTTTTGGGGTTCATAGCTCAGTTGGCGCTTTACTAGCTGCTTATGTGGTGGGTGATGTGGCTGGGGTCAAAGGTGCTTGGGATAAGTACCTGGTTGGTATTAGGCAGCTTGTTATTCCTATGTTTTTTATAGCTTCTGGAGGAATGATTTCTGTAAGTGGCCTTTCACAGGTGCATATTTGGTTCTGGTTGTTCGTATTTTTATTGGGGGCCACAATTAGCAAAATTATCAGCTGCTATATTGCGGGATTACTTGTAGGCATGAGGCAGCGCGCGTCAATGCAGCTCGGGATACTAATGAGTACGAAAGGTACTGCTGAGTTGGTTGTGCTGGCTGTAGGATATCGAGAGGGGCTCTTGTCAGACGATTCCTATACTGTGCTATTGATCCTTTCTGTCGCATCCATGATGTTGACAGTTCCAATGTTGGTCTTCTTAAATAGTTATTTTGGGCAGGGTGGCGGATGTCCAAAGGGGTGACGATAATTCGCGTTTTGGCGCAACTTAAGAAGGTCAAGAAATGGATGTGATAATGGGGCTTGTGGCCGCTTTGTGTTGGGGGGTTACTGATTATTTAGTAGGAGTGAATGCGCGAACCTTTGGTGTGAAATATTCTGTATTCTTCAGTCAGTTGATAGGGTTTCTCATGCTGAGTGGTTTCGTATTCATATCCAGCAGTGGGTTCTCATTCATCATTAGATTGCCTGTGGATGTTGTCCTTATATGTGCATCGGCCGCAATTCTAACATTGCTTGGTGCCGTTTCACTTACTAGAGCCTTCGAGCATGGCAGAATCGCAATAGTTGCTCCGTTGGTAACGTCGTACGGTATCTTTACGACATTATTGGCGTGGATGAGTGGGGAGATTCTGACCTCTTACCAGATTCTTGGGTTAGGTGTGTGCGCATTCGGTGTAATGCTTGTAGGGTTGGGGCATAAGTCTCATGGGTTTGTGAGCAATAGGAAGGAGGGAGGTGCCATCTGCTTTGCTCTGATAGCTGCCATCCTTTATGGGAGCAGTTTCTGGGTCCAAGGAAACTATGCTTTGCCTGCTGTCGGTGCCGTGAATATGTTGTGGATGAGTTACTTGGTTGGAGCTTTGCTTCTGATGCCACTGGTTTTCAGTGTGAAAACTAAAAAAAGAATTGGGTTGAGTTCTTATGGGGCGCTAGGTGGCGCAAGCCTATTTAATTTAGGGGGATTTACAGCTTTTTCATATGGAGCGCTCAGTGGGTCTGTTGCAGTTGTGACAGTAATTAGTACGCTTTCAGGAGGCGTGGCGGCTGTTCTTGGTTACATATTTTATAGGGATAGATTAACTTTGTTGCAATGGCTGGGTATCGGCTTGGTTTTAGCTGGTGCGGTAGTGTTGCATTTGGTTTAATGGGTGGGTCTTGGGATTTGTAAGTTAGAGGTGAAGGCGGTGCGATGCAGTAGCGCCACATTTACATAAAAGTGAGTGGTCAAGAAATGGAATCTAAAGGCTACCTACCAAAGAGTCATGTTGATATTTTGCCCTGCATGGCGACATTTGCTGTGGTTGTTGAGAGTGGGAGTTTTGTCGAGGCTTCCGTCAGGCTGGGTGTCACTGCCTCTTCAATTAGTAAGCAAATTACAAAGTTGGAGAGCGCATTGTCTTTGAGGCTGCTAGAGCGCACGACGCGAAACTTGAAATTAAACCCGGAGGGAGAGGAGGTTTATGGGTACTGCAAAAGTGTGCTTGAATCGTCAGCTGATGTTTTTAGATTAAAAGATAAGCTTACAGAGAACCCCCAGGGCTTGATACGCATTGCAGTGACAAAATCTTTGTATGCGGCGTGTAGTAAGTTGATTCCTGCTTTTTTGTCTCGATACAGAGAAGTGGATGTCCAAATGCTATGTGGTGAAAGGTTTGACTTTATATCAGATGGCATTGATCTGGGGATAATAATAACCGATAAACCTCCGGAGGGCATGATCGCGCGCAGGCTCTGCGAGATTGACTTTGTGATTTGTGCGGCTGAAAATTATTTCAGGGAATCTAGTAGGCCGAATCATCCTTCAGACTTGACCTCGCATAGCTGTATTCCTTTCGTGGGGGACCCTAATAAACAATGTTGGAGATTCTCATCGGTCTCGGAAAGCTGTGATGTAGTAATTCCAGGTAGATATTTGTCAGAGTGTCCTGAGGCTACGTTAACTGCCACACTTTCGGGTGTTGGTATCTCTTGTTTGCCTGTGTGCTTGGCTGCAGAAGCAATTGGAGACAATAGGTTGCAGGTTTTGCTGCCTGATTGGGTTTTTAAAGGGGAACCACAGGGTACTGCATGGGTCGTTTATCAATCTGGAAGGTTTTTGTCGAAACGAGTTAAAGTCATGGTTTCATATCTTTTGAGTGAGCTCGCAGCCGCTAGTCAGGGTTGGAAAAAAACACGCTTATGAATCTTTCTTCTTTGGCGGGGTTGTGAAAATATGACGGAAGGTCGATATATTTGTCGTAAGTGTTGGTATGAATATGATGGGGTTCAGGTGTGCCAAGAGTCAGGCGTTTTGGTTGAAATAGATTTTATTGATCTCCCTAGTGACTGGGTGTGTCCGGATTGCGGAGTAAACAAAGCGTACTTTTCTAAATGTGTGGTTGATACGAGTGGTGAGAGCGGATAGACCAAGCTCTATTTAACGTATGGTTAGAGATGTCTGGTCAATCTGTTGCTGTGGCTACCTTGCTTCTCGGTTTTCTTTCTAATATGTTGCAACTTGAAGTTATTGGATATTTTAGGGGGGTGAGATCTGTAGTGAGTTTTTTTTCCCAGCATCACCTTGGCAAACGTCTCGCGAACCGCTGTATGTCCTATTCATCTCCAACGCTCACACATAAGCCACGTTCGCCCAGCCAGGTGATCGTCGGTTCACGCAGTCGGGCGTTTTCGGCCTTGCGTTGGGGGACCAACTGGCGGTCTTGCAGGCTGGCCAGGCCTGCCATCAGCGCGGGGGCAGCGGATAGATTCTGGCCGTCGTAGACTTAAAGACGTTTCAGCAGCGGCGCCTGAGCAATGGCCAGGCTCAGGCCGCACCTGACATGCCATAGAGTTTGCAGAAGGTCTGCAGTACCAGTAGCTCAGGCTATTGCTTGACCGAGCCGATACAGCTCTGGGCATCGTTGAAATGAATTTAGGCCTAGTCCACTACTACCACGCTGCCGACCGGTTTATGCGTGAGCAACCGTTCGATGGCCTAGCGTGGTGTCAAGCTACCGGTTGGGTTGTTGGGGTTGTACAGGCAGATTAGCCCCGGTGAGCGGTCGGCCGCGAGCATAGCGTCTATGTCGTGAGCGTGGCTGGCGTTCAGGTTGATGCTGTGCACAGTGGTACCAAGACCTTCGGCGGCTTGCGCCGTCGCTTCATAAGACGGTTCGGCCACCACCAGGCTGCGCGTCCCGGTAAATACCATCACCGCATGCTGCTGGGCGAGTTTGGAGCCACAGAACCCCTGCTCCTCGTCCAGGCCCATGCTAGCCGGCGAATACATCAATCAGTCGATACAGTGCGTAGTAAGGATAGCGTCTGTACAGGCTGATATCCTCGCTCATCGCTTGGCGGGCTGCCGAGTTTGGGTCCAACGGGCTTTCGTTGTAGTTGATACATATCGGGCGAGGGCTGGCAGCCGTTGGGGCTTCACTGGCCCAACTTAGCTAGCCGAGCAGCGGTAGGGGCATGCACAGGCCTACCAACGATCGACGTGTCATATCGGTCATGCAGCAACTTCTTTGTTTTCTAAGGGTACAGCAGGGGAAGATCCGTCTGAAAGGGAATTACTAGTGGCAAATAGCCTAGGTGGTGCATCTAGTTGCAGAAAAAAACACCACCGCATGCTAAACCATTCACCCCGCCTGCCCTGAAGGAAGCACCGGTGAAAGCCATTCGCCTGACCCTTGTTTGCCATGCCCTGACCCAAGCTCAGAAGACCGGGCGCTTGCCCACGCCCGAAGACGGCATGCTGGCGCTGGAGCAACCGCCTGTGGCAATCGGCCCTGAAGTACGGGTACTGACAGCGCCGGAGCGCCGAGCCTGCGAGACGGCGGCCTGGTTTTCGGCGCAGACACAGGCGCGTGTCGAGCCTGCATTGGCAGATTGTGGCCTGGGGCATTGGCAGGGCCTGTCGCTCAAGCAGTTGCAGGCGCAGGATCCGCAGGCGTTGTCCGAGTGGCTGGATAATCCGGCCAGCACGCCACATGGCGGTGAGTCTTTCGCGCAGCTGTGCCAGCGTGTGGGGGCTTGGCTGGCGGCGTTCGACACGCCGGGCGAGTGGCTGGCAGTGACCCACCCCATGGTCATCCGCGCTGTGCTGGTACAGCTGTTGGGGTGCCCGTTGAGCACCCACCAGCGCATCGATGTGTTGCCGCTATCGCGCCTAGAACTCAGCTTTACCGGGCAGTGGCGTCTGCGGCTGGGCTGATAGCAGTGGCAAGCGTGGCTCAGAACGCCAGTTTGTAGCCGATCAGCAGCAGCATCGCCGCCAGGCACGGGCGCAGCACGCGGTCGGAAATGCGCCCTGTGAGGTGGCTGCCCATGTAGATACCCGGCAGCGAGCCCAGCAGCAGGTAGCCCAACAACGACCAATCCATGTTGCCCATGCCGGCGTGGCCCAGGCCCGCGACCAGGGTCAGGGGCACCGCGTGGGCGATTTCGGTGCCGACCAGGCGGCGGGTCACCAGGAACGGGTACAACAGGAACAGCGCCACGGTGCCGAGTGCGCCAGCGCCGATGGAGGTCAGGGTAACCATGACGCCCAGCACAACACCGGTGAGCACGGTCAACGTGGTCAGGCTGCGGTCGCTGAGGTGGTAGTGGTCACCGGCATGGCGGCTGGCGAATGCCTGCAAACGCGACTTGAACAGGATAGCCAGTGCGGTGAGGATCAACACCACGGCCAGGCCCTGCTTGATGATGGCGTTGAGCGCCGAGGTGTCGGTGTGCAGGGTGCTGAGGAACCACAGGGTGAGTGCCGCCGCAGGCACGCTGCCCAGGCTCAGCAGGCCGGTGATTTTCCAGTCGATGTTCTTGTTGCGGGCATGCACCCACACGCCACTGGCCTTGGTGATGGCGGCATAAAGCAGGTCGGTGCCGACAGCGGTGGCCGGGTTGATGCCAAACCACAAGAGGATAGGGGTCATCAGCGAGCCGCCACCGACGCCGGTCATACCGACGATGAAACCCACGACCAGCCCGGCAAGGGTGAAACCGAAAGAACCTACATCCATACGCTACTCGACTGCCCAACTTTGCCCGTTATCGGATGGAAGCCAGCATATAGAATTTTTTATAGCCAAATAGACTAGTTCGTTATTAGGTTATAACCGCGTGTTGCCTGTCCTGGACTTGAAACCGCACGGCTCAACGGTCTGTCATCACCACCATCACATGTGCGTCCCCGCCATCTTCGCTCTCAGACAAGTAGATATGCCCCACCTGGCTGTTGAAGTACGCGGTCTCCTGCGGCCCGATGCTGACCGCTTCGCCGGTCTCGAATTCGATGCGCACACGCCCGCAGATTACCAGGGCGAACTCTTGGCCAGGATGGCGGATAAAATCGTCGAACTGCCCGCGTTCGCGCGCAATGATGCGGGCATAGGCGGGTGTCATGCGACGTTCGGGGAACGCGCCGGCGATCGGGTGGTAGTCGTAGGTACCGGTTGCGTACCCCGCGACCGCAGCCAGTGAATCAACCACCACGGTAACCGGCACCGGCGCCTCGGCCGTGCCGCTGGCACGGAACAACTGGGCGATATCGACATTCAGTGCACGGGCGGCGGCTGCCAGTTTTTCGTAGCTGACCGATACCTGGGCAAGCTCCATTTTCGACAAGGTCGACACCGGCACGCCGCTGGCTTCGGACAATTGCTTGAGGGTCAGCTGGCGCGCCTTGCGCACCTGGCGCAGGCGCCTGCCGACGGCGGCGCGGTCTAGCAGGGGCAGGGCATCGGGGTGGTCATCGGGCATTCGGGGTACTCGGCATACGGCATTGGTCGGGCATATTACCTTGGACACTTGCGCTTTTCTAAATTCTCATATATTAGAATTCTCATAAATGATAATAACCGAAACAGGAGCGTGCATGACCCCGATCTACGACACCCTGATCATTGGCGCCGGGATCGCCGGTGCCTCCCTGGGCTATCGCCTGGCTGGCCAGCAACAGGTGCTGCTGCTCGAACGCGAGTCGCAGCCGGGCTACCACTCGACGGGGCGTTCTGCAGCCATGTTCATGGAGGCCTACGGCACGCCGCAAATCCAGGCACTGACCCGCGCCAGCCGGGCATTTTATGAAGCGCCGCCACAAGGCTTCTGCGAACACCCATTGCTTGAGCCGCGCGGCTGCCTTTACGTGGCCAGCCTTGAACAACAGCAACTGCTCGAGCAGACCCACGCGCAGAACCTGGCCAATGGCACCGAGGTCAGCCTGCTCGATCGCGACGCGGCGCTGGCGCTGGTGCCGAGCCTGCGCGCCGAGGTGCTGGCTGGCGCGGTGTTGGAGCCGGGCGCCATGGACCTGGACGTCCATGCGCTGCACCAAGGCTTTTTGCGTGGCTATCGCGCCGCCGGCGGGCAGCTGCGCTGCAACGCGGAGTTGGCCCAGGCCTGCTACCGCGATGCGCTGTGGCAGGTAGAACTGAGCGATGGCAGCCGTGTACAGGCGCGCCAACTGGTCAATGCCGCCGGTGCCTGGGCCGACCGCGTCGCCGAGCAGTGCGGCGTGAACCCCATCGGGCTGCAACCGTGCCGACGCAGTGCCTTTACCTTCCCTGGCCCAGCAGACCAGGACTTCGCCCGCTGGCCGGCGGTCATTGGTGTTGACGAGAGCTTCTATTTCAAACCCGACGCCGGTCAGTTGCTCGGCTCTCCCGCCAACGCCGACCCGGTCGAGCCCCAGGATGCCGCCCCTGAAGAGCTCGATGTGGCATTGGGCATCTACAACATCGAAGCCATGACCACGTTGAGCATCCGTCGTCCGAGCCACAGTTGGGCGGGTTTGCGATCGTTCGTTGCCGATGGCGATTTGGTGATCGGTTTTGACCCGCGCACGCCAGCGTTCTTCTGGCTGGCGGCACAAGGCGGCTATGGCATCCAGTCGGCCGCAGGTGCTTCGCGCCTGGCGGCTGACCTGCTGCTCGGTCAGCCGCTGTGCCCTAGCCTTGTTAGCCAGGGGGTGGCGCCCGAGCGCCTGTCCCCGGCACGTTTCCAGTAACCCAGAAAGGAGCTTTCCATGAGCAATGACATCCAGCGTTTTCCCAGCAGCCTGCCGTTTCCGTTTTCCCGTGCGGTGAAAGCCGGTGGTTTCCTGTTCCTCTCCGGGCAGATACCGATGAGTGCCAGCGGCGAAGTGGTGCGCGGTGATATCCAGACCCAGACCCGCGCGGCCTGCGAACGCATCGTTGAAAGCCTGGCGGCCAGCGGAGCACGCCTCGACCAGGTGGTGAAGGCCACGGTGTGGCTGTCGGACATGAGCCACTTTGCAGGCTTCAACGAAGTTTACAAAGCGTTCTTCGGCGACGCCTTGCCCGTCCGTTCGACTGTGGCTTCGGCGTTGGCGCTGGGGGTGGATGTGGAAATCGAAGTGCAGGCGTTTGTCGGTCAAGCGTAGGCGTTCACTGATCTAGCGGGAAATTGCAGGAGCAGCCTTGTGCGGCGAAGAGGCCTTTCGCAGCACAAGGCTGCTCCTACACACGTTCTCTGCCGCAGTGACACATAACAACAATAAATCCAGAGGTTCACATGCAAGAGCAGCTGAAAATCGCCGGCGCATTCGTTGGCGTGATCGTGGGGGCGGGCTTTGCTTCGGGGCGGGAACTGCTGTTGTTCTTTGTCGATTTCGGTGTCTGGGGGCTGGTCGGCGCCATGGTCAGTGCCGCCTTGTTCACCTTCCTTGGCATGGCCCTGGCGGGGTTGGGCAACCGCCAGCGGGCCACCTCGCACAAGGATGTGATCCAGGCTATCTGTGGCCGTCACCTGGGCCTGTTCGTCGACTGGTTGATCACCTTCTTCATGTTCGCCGTCACCGTGGTCATGCTGGCCGGTGGCGGTGCATTGCTGGAGCAGCAGTTCGGCATCCCGGCGTTGACTGGCAGTGTGCTGGTGACGGTCGTGGTGGTGGGCATTGTGTGCCTGGACGTGCGCAAGGTGATCCTGGCCATTGGCGCGATCACGCCGTTGCTGATTCTGGTGGCTTCGGCGATTGCACTGTACGCCGTGTTCACCCGCGAACAGAGCTTCGCCGACCTCAATCACCTGGCCAGCCAGCAACAGGCGGGCACCCGTCATTGGCTGCTGGGCGCGTTCTTGTATGTGTCCTACAACATCGTTGCCGGTGCGCCGATCCTGGCCATTCTGGGCGGCTCGGCCAAAGGTGAGAAGACGGCAGTGTGGGGCGGGTTGCTGGGCGGTGCGGCGCTGGGTGGGTTGATGTTGGTGATGAGCGCTGGGCTGTTGTCACGCCTGGACAGTGTCGCCGACTTGCCGATGCCAATGCTGTCGATCGCCAATGAGGTGTCGCCGTTGTTGGGGCTGGTGATGTGCCTGATCATTTTCGGCATGATCGTCAACACCGCGGTGGGTACCCTGTTCTCGTTCCTTTCGCGGCTGATGCCGGCGGGCACGGCGAAGTTCCGCTGGGGCTCGGTGGTGACCGGTGTGGTGGCGTTTGGCTGCAGCCTGGTGGGGTTCATCAGCCTGGTGGGCGAGGTGTATCCGCTGTTTGGGTATCTGGGCTTTGTGCTGATGGCAGCGGTGTTGCTGGCATGGGTACGGCGGGGCAAGGCTGCGAAGGCGGTAGTGGTGTAAGGGGCTGCTGTGCAGCCCATTCGCGGGCAAGCCCGCTCCCACAGAAAGCGGGAGAGGGCGTGCCGACTAACGTGGCAATCAGATTCTGAAGCTGCCTACCAGCTGCTTCAGGCGGCCAGCCTGCTGGGCCAGTTGATCGCAGTGCAGCAGTGTCTCGTTCAGGTTTTCGACGCCTTGCTGGTTGAGGGCGTTGATCTGGGTGATGTCCAGGTTGAGGCTCTCGACCACGGCCGTCTGCTCTTCGGTGGCGGTGGCCACCGACTGGTTCATGCCATCGATCTCGCCAATGCGCTGGGTCACGCTGGCCAGACGCACACCGGCCTGGTTGGCCACCTGCACGGTCTGTTCGCTGGAGACCTGGCTGGTGTTCATGGTGTGCACCGCCTCACGCGAGCCCACCTGCAGGCTGGTGATCATGCGATGGATTTCTTCGGCTGATTCCTGGGTGCGGTGCGCCAGGTTGCGGACCTCGTCGGCGACCACGGCAAAACCACGGCCGGCTTCACCGGCACGGGCGGCCTCGATGGCGGCGTTGAGTGCCAGCAGGTTGGTCTGCTGGGAAATGCCCTTGATCACGTCGAGGATCTTGCCGATTTCGTCGGTGCTGGTGTTGAGTGTTTCGATCTGCGCGCACGATTCGCTGATGCGCTGCGACAGGGCGGTCATGGCGCTGATCGCTTCCTCGACCACTTCGCGGCCGCCATGGGCCTGCTCGCTGGCACCGCTGGCATGCTGCGAGGCATCGGCAGCGTTGCGCGCGATTTCCTGGGTGGCGGCGCCCAGTTCGTTGATCGCTGCTGCCACGCTGTTGGTGCGCATGCTTTGTTCTTCGGAGCCAGTGATCGAAGCGTTGGATGCATTAACGACCTTTTCCGACAGGTCATGCACCAGGCGGGTCGCCGAGGACACTTCGCTGATAGAGGCATGGATGCGTTCAACGAAACGGTTGAACGAGGTAGCCAGTTCGCCGAACTCGTCTTTGTTCTGCACCGCCAGGCGGCGGGTCAGGTCACCTTCGCCTTCGGCGATGTCGCGCATGGCACGGCCCATGGTGGTCAGCGGTTGCATCAGCACCGGGATCAACAAACCAAGCAGGCCGGCGATGGCCGCCACGGCGATGAGCATGGCGATGATCGCCGAAGTGCGGAATTGGCTGAGGGCCGCGTAGGCTTTGTCTTTGTCGATCGACAGGCCGATGTACCACTGGGCGGACGGCAGGCCAGACACCGGGGCGAAGGAAATCAAGCGCTCCTGGCCATTTAGGGTGACATCCTGCATGCCTGAGGCGACGCGCAGGCCACTGCCAGGGTAGATGTCCTTGAGGTTCTTCATCACCTGGTCTTTATCGGGGCTGACGATCACCTGGCCATTGCTGTCGGCCAGGAAGGCGTGACCGATGCCGCCGAAATCGACCGAGTTGATGATCTCGACCAAGGTGTCGAGGGTCACGTCGCCGCCGACCACACCCAGCAGCTCACCATTGCCTTTGCCCTTCACGGGGGTGGCAATGGTCACCATCAGGCCGCCGACGGCACCTTGGTAAGGGGCGGTCAACACGGTCTGCCCGGCGCTTGCCGCGGTGCTGTACCACGGGCGTTGGCGGGGGTCGTAACCGGCGGGCATCTGGGCGTCGGGGCGCTGGGTGAAGGCACCGTTGGCCTGGCCCAGGTAGGTGAACAGGAAATTGCGCGTGTAAGAAGGCTGCTCGACAAGCCCGGCCAGGGAGTCACCGGCACCGAGCAGGGCGATGTCCTGGGCCAGGTTCTCCAGCACCAGGATGCGCCCGCTCATCCAGTTCTGCACGCTGCTGGCGGTCAGTGCACCGGATTGCTGCACCGACGATTCGATGTTCTGGCGGATGGTGTTGCGTTGCAGGTAGTCGTTGTAGAGCGTGAACAGGGCAAAAGCCAGGACCACGACGCCGCAGGCGCTGAGCAGGATCTTGTGGCGAAATTTCAGGTTCATGTTTCGAGACCTTGAGCCAATGAGGGGAGGGCGTTGCGCGCTCATGACGCGCTGCGGCCTGTCGATTGGCTATCGGCTTGCGGGGTAAAAAATTGAAACACTTAGCGAAATTTCTTTAGGCCGTTTCGACGAACGGCGTTCAACGCCTACACAGCTGTTCGATCAACAGGCGTGCCGCCTGGTGCAGCGGGTGTTGTTTGCGCCACAAGATGTGCACCGGCAACTGCAATTCATTACGGGTATTACGAAATTCCAGCCGCACCAGGCGCCCGGCAGCCAGCAGGGGGGCGATGCGTGACAGCGGCAGATCCCCCCAGCCCAGGCCTGCTTCGACCATTTGCAGGGCGATATCGAAGCTGTCGGTGGACCAATGCGTGGCACCAATCAGGGCGCGCGGGTCGGTCAGCGGCAGGTCACGGCTGCGCACCAGAATCTGGCGTACGTTGATCAGGTCTTCGAGATACCGAACGCGGTCGTCGAGCACGGCTGGGTGGGCAGGTGAGAGGGTTGCCACCAGCGACTCGATGCCGATGTGCTGGAAGCCACGGCGGGCGTCGACCTGCAGGCCGGCGAAGGCTACGCAGAGGTCGGCGCGGCCACTGTCGAGCAGCTGCAGGGCGTCTTCCTGCGGGGCGCTGAGCAGCGCGATGTCCAGCAGCGGGTAGCGCTCACCGAGCCGGGCGATGGCGGCCAGCAGCGGGCGCTGGTCGATGTCCGGGACCACGGCGATGGTCAGGCTGCTCTCAAGTCCCTGGGACAGCTCCAGGGCATGCACCTGCAGCAGCCCGAGCTGCTCGGCGATCAACCTGGCGTGGGGCTCCAGAGCCAAGGCCTGGGCGGTCGCGCGGACTTCGCGCGGGCCACGTTCGAACAGGCTGTAGCCGAGCTCTGCTTCAAGGTTGCCGATCGCCATGCTCACGGCCGAGGGGACGCGGTGCAAGGCGCGCGCGGCAGCGGAGAACGAACCGCGGTCGAGCACGGCGAGAAACAGCTGAATGTTGTCGCTGGAAAAGTTCATGGCAGCCTCCTGTCAGTTGATCTGACAGCTGCTGACTTTTACTGTCAAGCAGATTGAAGCATCCTCGCACCCCTCGTTTTCAGTCATTGGAGGTAATCCCGGGTGCAGGGACTCAAACGCAAACTGGTCTATGTAACGTTCTATGAATTGATCGGGCTGTGCATGTCGACCCTCGGGCTGGCTTATCTGTCAGACACTCAGGCTTCCCACACCGGGCCACTGGCGGTGATGATCACCACTATCGCCATGCTCTGGAACCTGATCTACAACACGCTGTTCGAGCGTTGGGAAAGCCGCCAGGCCAAACGTGGGCGCAGCGTGGCGCGGCGCGTGGCGCATGCCATCGGGTTTCAGCTGACCTTGGTGGTGTACCTGATTCCGCTGATTGCCTGGTGGCTGGGCATGAGCCTGGTGGAGGCGTTTTTGGTGGACCTTGCGTTCATTATTCTGGTGCCGTGCTACACCTTTGCCTACAACTGGGCGTTCGACCGGATCTTCGGGTTGCCCAATTCGGCGTTGGCTACCGCCTGACTAGCTGCTGTGCCCGCGAAGAGGCCGGTACAAGCAACCGCTACGGTGGCAGGCGTATCAATAGGGGCTCCTGCTTCTGCTCGGCCTGCGGCTCCACCGGCCGCGGCGCACTGGCCAGTAAACTGTCCTCGACCTGCCCTGACAGGTAATACACCCCCGCCATCGCCCCGCTCTGGCGGTTCTCCATCAGTTCCTGCCACTCCTGGTTCAGCGCCACATTGAGGATGACCCGCAACTGCTCTACCATCTGCGGTTGTTCACGGTCGTGGGTGATCAGGCCGTAACCGGCCGCCGCCACCGAGATCATCGCCCCGGCTACCTTGCCCACCGCCGAGGCCACGGCGCTGGCGATGCCGCGTGGGGCCAGGGTGGCACCGAGCTTTTCGCTGGCACGCGTTGCCACCGACGACAGGCCCACGTCGGTCTGCCCAGGGCCTTTGCTGGCTTGCAGGTGCAGATGCTGGCGCATGGCTTGCCAGGCCGGTTGCTGGTCCAGTGATTTGGCCCGCAGCAGTTGATAGAGGCTGGCGTTGCGTGCATCGGGCGGGCCCAAGGCAATGGCGGGGATGCGATTGAGGCGCTGGCTGAATTGCTCGGGCGGCGCGTTGTAGCGGGCGATGATGGCCGGCAGTTGCTGGCCGACCAGTTGCACGTACAGTTCACAGGCGCGGTCGCGGATACCCTCGGGGTTGATCTGCTCGGCCACAGGCTCGATCACCCGTTCGTGGTACTGCTCCTGCAGGTACAGCGCCAGGCGTTTTTCCGCAGGCTCGCGGCCCTCGCCACTGCCGAGCTTGTACCAGGCGACCTTGAGGGTCAGCCATTGCTGGGTCCAGTAACCGGTGAACCACGGGATGAAGTCGCGCTCGGTGCGTTGCTGCACCTGCTCCTTCCATACCCGCATGGAGCGCCGGGCGTAATCGTTGGCCGACCCTGCGGCACCGACCGAGGCATCGATCAGGTCCTGATCGATACGCTGCCAGGTGGCCGGGGTAAGCACCGCGGGCGGCGGAGGGGCAGGCGGGCGCTTGCTCGCACAGCCGCCGAGGGCGAGCAATAGGCACAGTAGCAGTAAGGGGGTGCGCGAGCTCACGCGGCCGCCTCCCTGGGTAGAGGCTGGGGTGGTCTCTCGAGTATAGAGATTACGCTCCTACAACGGCCAAAAAACTCAGCCCAGGTCGAGCTTGTCTTGCAGCCGGTCCAGGTGCTCGTGCATCAGTGCCAGCGCCGCCGCTGCATCACCTGCTTCCACCGCATCGATGATGGCCGCATGTTCTTCCCAGGCACAGTGGTCGCAGCAAGGCGATTCATAGCGGGCGATGATCAGCGAGGTCATCGGCACCAGGCCGTTGAGAAACCGCGCCAGCGGTGCGTTGGCGGCAACCTGCGCCAGCTTCAGGTGAAACTCGCCGCCCAGGCGGATGGCCGCGCAACGCTCGCCGCTTTCGTGGTGCTGGCGCTCTCGCTCGACCAGCTGGCGCAACTGACGGATTTGCGCTGGCCGTGCGCGCTGCGCGGCCAGGGTGATCAAGGTGGTTTCGGCCAGCCGCCTGGCGCTGAGCACCTGGCGCGCCTGGTCCGGGTCAGGGGCGGCCAGGTGCGCGGTGTGACTGGGGCGCTGGACCACCACCTGTTGGTCCGACAGGCGGCCAAGCACCCGGCGGATCACCGTGCGGCTTACGCCAAAGGCATGGCCCAACGCCTGCTCGGGCAAGAGGGCGCCGGGCGGCAAGCGTTGCTCAAGAATCGCATCGAACAGCCGTGGGTAGATCTGGTCGGCCGACAGGCGGGTTTCGCCAGCGGCGAGCAGGGCAGGCAGGCGGGGGGCGGCGTGGGCGCAGGCAGTCATGGTCGCTCTCCTGGGGTCAAGTGCGTGGATGTTCGTCCGGGATGTTCAGTTGAATGCCCATGCGCTGGCCTTCGGCAAGGATGTGCTGGCGCATCTGTGCACTGGCCTCGGCGCTGTTGCGTTCGCGGATGGCGCGCACCACGGCCTCGTTCTCCTTCAGCCGTGCGGCCAGGTGCTCGGGCGAATTGCGCAGCATGTCGGCGCTCTGCTTGAGGGCATTGCTGGTCTGTTGCACCACGCTCTGGAAGATCGGGTTGGTGGTCAGGGCGAACAGCGCCTCATGCAAAGCGATGTAGGCTTTGACCCCGGCCTCGGTGTCATCGGCTTCCAGCGCTTCGCGCATGTCCATCAGCGTCAGGCGCAGTTGACCAATGTCGTGGCTGTTGGCCGATTGCGCCACCAGGCCGACGATGAAGGGTTCGAGGGTGTAGCGCAGCTCCAGCACATCGGCCAGGCTGGCCGACGCGCTGGTGTCGATGCCCGGCTCCTGCAGGGCAGCATCGGCATCCAGTACCAGCACGCCTTTGCCCGGCAGCGCGCGCACCAGGCCCAGGGTTTCCAGCACGGTGACGGCTTCGCGCAGGCTGGGGCGGCTGATGCCCAGTTGTTCGGCCAGTTCGCGCTGGCCAGGCAGCATGTCGCCGGTGCGCCACTGGCCGCGGGCCAGGGCTTGGCGGAGTTTCTCCACCACTGAGTTGACGACGGTCGATGAGCTGATCACGGTTCGCTCCTGGAAGGGCCGGCGTCATCGCCGGCCTCGTTCGATCAGAATTCCTGTTGATGGGTGTTGGGCTGCTTGCGGGGCGTGTGGGCAAAACCGGGTTTGCCAGCGAGTACGTTCTGCGCGCGCTCCAGGTCGATGTCCTTCTCCCAGCGCGCGATGGCCACGGTGGCCACGCAGTTGCCGATCAGGTTGGTCAGCGCCCGGCCGATACCCATGAACCAGTCCACTGCCAACACCAGTACCAGGCCCACCACGGGGATGGCCGGCACGGCGGTCAGGGTGGCGGCGAGGATCACCAGCGCCGAGCCTGGGATGCCATGAGCACCCTTGGAAGTCACCAGCGATACCAGAAGAATGGTCAACAGGTCGGTCATCTCCAGTGGCGTGCCGGTGGCGTTGGCGATGAAGACGATGGCCAGGGTCAGGTAAATGGAGAAACCGTCGAGGTTGAACGAGTAGCCGGTCGGGATGACCAGGCCGACGGTGGAGGTGCCTATCCCCAGGTGTTCGAGCTTGCGCATGATCTGTGGCAGCACGGCGTCGGAAGAGGCGGTACCGAGGACGATGGTCAGCTCTTCACGCAGGTATTTGATCAGCGGCAGCAGTTTCAGGCCCGACAGGCGCATGACGGTACCCAGCACGATCAGCACGAAACCGGCACAGGTCAGGTAGAACAGCGCGACCAGGCCACCCAGGTGCTGCAGCGATTCGAGGCCATATTTGCTGGTGGTGAAGGCGATTGCACCGAACACGCCAATCGGCGCCAGGCGCACGATCATGCCCATGATGCGGAAGATTACATGGCTAAGCTCGTTGATCAGCCGCGAAATACCCGCCGCCGAGTCGCCCACCAGGTTCAGGGCGCTGCCGAACAGTACCGAGAACAGCAGCACTTGCAGGATGTTGTTGTCGGCGAAGGCGCCGATCACCGACGTTGGGATCAGGTCCATGAAGAACGCGGTGGCACCATGGATATGCTGGCCGCGCTCGGCCAGGCTGCTGGCGTCGGCGCTGGACAACTGGTCCAGATGAATGTTGGCGCCGCTGCCGATGCCGCTGCTGAAGGCGAACACCAGGCCGATCACCAGGGCGATGGTGGTCAGTACTTCGAAGTAGATGACCGACTTCAGGCCGATTCGCCCGACCTTCTTGAGGTCGCCCGCACCGGAGATACCGCTGACCACTACACAGAACACGATCAGGCCGATGAGCATCTTGATCAGCTTGATGAAGCCGTCACCGAGGGGTTTGAGTTGTAGGGAGACTTCGGGGAAGCTGAGGCCGCAGGCGATGCCGAGGGCAAGGCCCAGCACGACTTGCAGGAAGATCGAACGCGAGCACCATTTGAGCATGGGAGTGATCTCTGATCGGTGTCCTTGCTTCGATGCCACGAGGGGCAAAGAGCGCAGGACTTAATTATTGTGGTCTTACCGGTTTGTTCAGCGCGAGGCCATAAAAGCGCGAAATTTCCTACAGCGCAAGCGTTTTTTGGCCTTACCGGTCTGACCAGTTGTGGTGCAATTGGCCATGCCAGGCTCTAACTTGGTGCGTGCCATGGGGCGGGGCAACCGTGCGATCAGAGGAAATCGGGTGGACCAGATCAGGGCTTGGCCAATGCCTCATCCACTGCTGCAATCAGCTTGCCAAGATCCTTGGGTGGGGCGTTGTGGATGACGCCGAACAGATAGGCGCGCTGCTCCTCTTCGTCGTCCGGCTCGGCGAAGAAGTCCTTGGGTTTGACGCCCAGTACACCTGCGAACGCCATGAGCGCATCGATGCTGGGTGTATAGGCGCCGGTCTCGAAACGGCTGATGGTCTTGGGGTCGAAGCCGGTTCGCTCAGCGAATTGTGCCTGGGTCAGACCCGCTAGCTTGCGGTAGCGGCGCAGAGCAAAACCCAGGGCTGATCTCGTCATCACTTAATTCCCATTTAGAATCAAGAACTTAACGATATCTATCCACATGGCGCAACGCCATGATCGATCACCTTTATTTGATTTATGTGATGAATTTCGTAGAATTCGCGGCTTGACCGGACAGTCATCGTCGAGTCTCCAGTGTCATTCGGCCTCATGCCGGTGTGGCTGGAAGCACATGTGCACATTTGAGCGGATCGATACGGATCGGTTCCGATGGCCGTCGATGGGCAGAGTACCGGTTCGTCAGTGAATGGAGTCTCATCGTGCGTCTCAATCTCCCGGTAACCCCGGTCGAGCAACGTTTCCCCTCGGGTCAGCGGCTGATTTCTGCCACCGACACCGCCAGCCTGATCACCTACTGCAATCCCGAATTCGCCGCCATCAGTGGTTACAGCGAGGCCGAGCTGATCGGCAGCCCGCACAATCTGGTGCGCCACCCGGACATGCCCGCAGCGGTGTACGAGTTGATGTGGCGTTACCTGAAAGCCGGCAAGAGCTGGATGGGCATCGTAAAGAACCGCTGCCGCAATGGCGACTTCTACTGGGTCAATGCCTACGTCACGCCGATCCTGGAAGGTGGCCGGGTGATCGGCTACGAGTCGGTACGGGTCTGCCCGACCCGCGAGCAGGTGCGCCGTGCCGAGGCCCTGTATGCACGCTTGCGCCAGGGCCAGTCGGCGCTGCCGAAGGGGCGCCGCCTGGCCCTGCTGGCCCAGGCCTTGGCCTTGCCACTGCTGGGTGGGTTGTTGGCGGTTGGCGCCAATCAGCTCTGGTCAGGCTGGCCCGGCCATGCGGTAACCTTGGGGTTGTTCGCGGCCTATGGGCTGTGGATGCGCAACGACCTGGGCCGCCAGTTGCGGCGGGTCATACAGGGCGCCGAAGGCACCTTCGCCGACCCGATCGCCGCCCTGACCTACAGCGACTTGCCGGGTGCGGCCGGGCAACTAGAGCTGATTTTGATCGGGGAAGAGGCGCGCCTGAAAACCGCGTTGACCCGCCTCAGTGACCTCGCCACGCAGATGGCAGTGGCGGCTCATGATGCCGGGCGTTTATCGCGCGGTACCGAAACGGCATTGCTGGAACAGCGCGCGGAAACCGACCTGAGCGCAACGGCCATGACCGAGATGACCGCATCGATCGGCGAAGTGGTCAACCATGTGCAGCTCACCGCAGCCGAGGCGCATACCGCGCACCTGCTGGCCGAGCAGGGCAGCCGGGTTGCCGATGCCAGCGGCACGGCGATCCGCGCCTTGGCCGGCACGGTGGACCAGATCAACCAGGCGGTCACCCACCTGGCCGGTCAGACCGGTGCCATCGCCGAGGCTGCCGGGATGATCCGTGGCATTGCCGAACAGACCAACCTGCTGGCCCTCAATGCGGCCATCGAGGCCGCCCGTGCCGGCGAGCAGGGGCGTGGCTTTGCCGTGGTCGCCGACGAGGTGCGGGCACTGGCCGACAAGACCCGGCAATCGACCTTGCATATCCAGGCCATCATCGATGGCCTGCGCAGCGGTGCCGAGGAAGCCGTGGCCATTGCCAGCCAAGGTATCCAGGGTGCCGAGCAGGGCGTTGCGCAGGTACAAGAGGCACAACAGGCACTGCATGGTATTCGTGCGGCGGTGCAACGTATCAGCGACATGAGCCAGCAGATGGCCACGGCCTCGCAGCAGCAGTCCGCAGTGGCCGAAGAGGTGTCGCGGCAAATCAACGGTGTGGCGGGCATTGCTCAGCACAGCGCCCAGAGCGCCAATGCCGCCGCATCGCGCGGTGCCGAGCTGGAAGAGGTGTGCGCCGGATTGCGCGCCCTCGTGGAGCGCTTCAACCGCTAGGGCAGGATGCTTATGGACGATAACTATCGCGCGGCCGTGGACGCGGCCGCGATCTTTTCCGAAACCGATCTGCAGGGTTGCATCACCTATGTCAACCAGCAGTTCTGCAGTATCTCCGGCTACAGCCGTGACGAATTGCTCGGCGCCAACCACCGTATTCTCAATTCCGGCCTGCACGAGCCGGAGTTTTTCGTCGGCATGTGGCGGGCCCTGGCTGCCGGCAAGGTGTGGAAGGGCGAGATCTGCAACCGCGCCAAGGACGGATCGTTGTACTGGGTCGACAGCACCATGGTGCCGCTGGTCGACCCACTGACTGGCAAGGTGCGCAAGTATGTGTCGATTCGCTTCGATGTCACTGAGAAACGTCAGCTGTTGCACACCCTGCAATGGCGGGTGGGGCACGATGTGCTGACGGGCCTGCCGAACCGTGCCTACCTGTCCGACCTGCTCAACCAGGCGTTGGCGTTTTCACGCCGCGAGGACATTCCGCTGGCGGTGTGCATGCTCGACCTGGATGGCTTCAAGGCGGTCAACGATGGTTACGGGCATGCCACCGGCGACCTGCTGCTGGTCGAAGTGGCGCAGCGCCTGAAGGGCATCTTGCGCGGCGGCGATGCAGTGGCGCGCTTGTCGGGTGACGAGTTCGTGCTGATTTTGCGCAATGTCAGCGACGACCGTCAGCTACACGCGGCCCTGCGCCGGGTGCTGCGCGCGCTTGCGGCCACGTATGTGGTGCGCGAGCACACCCTCTCGCTGAGCGCCAGTATCGGCGTCACGCTCTATCCGCTCGACGATGAGGACGCCGATACCCTGGTGCGCCACGCCGACCAGGCCATGTATGTGGCCAAGCAGCGTGGGCGCAACCGTTATCACCTGTTCGATGTGTCTCAGGAGCAGGAGCTCAAGGCTACCCACCAGACCGTGGCACGCGTGCGCCGGGCGCTGCGCAATCACGAGCTGTGCCTTTACTACCAGCCCAAGGTCAACTTGCGCAGCGGCCAGGTCCTGGGTTTCGAGGGGTTGTTGCGCTGGCAACGACCGGGCCGCGGCCTGGTGCCCCCCGGCGAGTTCCTGCCCTGGGTGGAGCAGACCGACCTGATCATCGAGATTGGCGAATGGGTGATCGACCAGGCCCTGAGCCAGCTGCAGGCCTGGCAACGGCTGGGGCAGCCCTGGTCGCTGAGTGTCAACATTGCGGCGCGCCATTTGCAGCGCGGTGATTTCGTCGAGCGCCTGGAGCAGTTGCTGGCGGAGCATCCGGGGGTTGACCCGACGCGGCTGGACCTGGAAATCGTCGAGTCGGTGGCGATCGACAACCTGCAGCATGTCAGCCGCTGCCTGGATGCCTGCCGGGCCTTGGGCGTGCGCTTCTCGCTGGACGACTTCGGTACGGGTTATTCATCGCTGAGCTACCTCAAGCGGTTGCCGACCCAGACGATCAAGATCGACAAGTCGTTTGTGCGCGACATCCTCCATGATCAGGACGACCTGGCCCTGACCGGGGCGGTGATCGGGCTGGCCCGTGCGTTTGGCCGAGAGGTGATTGCCGAAGGCCTGGAAAGTGTCGAGCACGGGCGGGTGCTGATGGGGCTGGGTTGCGAGTTGGCGCAGGGGTATTACATTGCCCGACCGATGCCGGCGAGCGAGGTGGTGGCCTGGGCGCAGGGCTATCGGCAGCCCGAGGAATGGCGCGGCGGGTGATGTATCAGGGCCGCGGCGCGGCCCATCGCCAGCAAGGCCAGCTTCCACAAGAAGACAGTTGCTCCCACCGCAGATCCCTGTGGGAGCGGGCTTGCCCCGCGAATGAGGCCACGCGGAGCATGGCACCGGCTTCGCCGGTGTTCGCGGGGCAAGCCTGCTCCCACAAAACCAATGCGTTAACTTTTGCTCTGTGGGAATTGCCTGCGAAGGACTGCAGGCAGCCCCCGGTATTTCATGCACCAAGGCCTGCCGCCCTCGGCGCATCAGGTAACGTGGAACAGTGCCTGGGTCAATTGCCTGTAGAGCAGGTCTTGTGCTTGCTGGCGGGTACTGAGCAGCAGGCGGCCGGCGAGTGCGTAAACCTCGCTTTCTCCACGGTACCGCCCCGACACCAGGTCGATGCGCTGCAAGGTGCCTTGCACCCGCCACACCAGCTCCGGTACCGCGCGGGTTTCCTGTTCCAGCGCGGTGATGAACGCTGACGGAACAGCAGGGCCACCGTAGGCCCCAGGCGTTGAGGTGGGCTCACTCAACTCGGTGTAATACTCCGAGGCGGCCTCCCAGTCCCGTGCAAGTGTCTCGAAAGGCTCGGGCCGTAGCCGGCGAACCCAGGCGCGCCAGAAGCGCTGCTCGCTCGCCCAGCGAGTCATGAAGGCCGCATCTACCTCCCCCTCGACTGCCAGGGCAAGACGTTGCAAGGTGGTCTCGCTTAATTGCGCAAGGTAACCGAAGGCGATCTGCCCGGGTTGTTCGGGCAGGCCCAGGTGCTCGCGCAGGGTGATGCGTGCGATGAGGGCTATTTCAATTTCGTCGGGTGGGGTTTGCGGGTCGCTCAGGTGCGCATCGCTCAAATCATCTTCTGCCACCAAGGCAGGTGCGGCCTGGCGTTCGGCGTCGTTCTGCGCAGCGCTCAAGGCCTGCCGGCGTGCACGGCGAGCGTTGTACAGTGCGCCTATGCGTTCATCCAACCGGCCTTGACGGGCCAGGCCACGGGCGACGGAAACTGCGACAGCCTCGTCCGAGGCGCCTGCCTGGGCGGTGGCCACGCTACGCCACACCGACACCTGCGTTTCAACCCGTTGGAACAGCAGGCTGGCCTGATCCACGCAGGCTTCGGCCGCGTCGTTGATGTCGGTGAGCACCTGCTCACGCAGATCGGCCAGGCCCCAGCCCGCGTCATCGACGCCTTCGTCGGTCAGCGTGCGCAGTAAATGCGCGATGCGCTCGCGTGTGCGCTGCGGGTTCACCTGGTAATCCGGCGTCTGCGCCATGCGTTCGAACAGGCGGTACACAGGCGCCCACTCGGCGGCTTCGGTGTTGGCCTGCCGGTGTGCCTCAAGGTCGGCGGGCAATTCGATTAGCCAACGCTCATCCTCCAACGCTTCCATGTCCGGGATGGCCGCCAGCCCGGCACCGAACAGGCTGCGCTGGGCGCGCTCATTGAAGGGGTTGTCATCGAAGTCGTAATAGGTGCCTTCTTCACCATTGCGTATGGCTTCGGCGAACGCTGTATCGTGAAATTCGGGGGCATTGACCAAGTGGTTACCGCTGAGATCGAGTGAGCGCAACACCAGAGGGCGTTGGTTCATCAGGCCTTGAAGGCCCTCGGGCCACTGGGCGATATCGGCGCGGTCGAGGTCAAGGGTTTGAAGGTGCTGCCAGCCGCTCACGTCAGGTGCCAGCTGCAGCGGGTTCTCCCCCAGGCGCAGGGACTGCAACCGATTGAGGCCGGCCAGGGCGGTGCGGCTTTCTACGGTAAGGGTGATCTGGCATCCGCCCAGGCTCAGATCGGTCAGCGCGGGCCAGCCTTGTAACGCTTCGAAGTGTGCGGCCTGCAGTGCCAGGTTGTTCAAGTCGGCCTGCAGTGCATACAGGTGCTGCAACTGGCCGAGACGCTGCAGGGCGGCGACGGGCAGATTCTCCAGGGCCCCAGACAAGTTGAGCCGGCGCAGGCGGGGAAGGCGTGCCAGTACCTCCAGGTTGCGTGCCTCCTCCATGGGCAGGAAGTTGTCGGCAAGATCCAGGTGCTCCAGCTCGCTCATCGCGGCCAGCGAATCAGGCAGCCAGCGTAGCTGGTTGTTCGATAGGTCCAGATTGCGTACCCCAGGGAAGGCCTGCAGGAAGCTGTCCAGGTTGGACGCTTCGCCACTGCGTGAGTCCACCACCGTCAGCCAGCTGACGTGTTGCAGGCGTGTGGGCAGCGTTGGCAAGGCACCCAGGTGCTGTGCTTCCAGGGTCAAGTCCACCAGATCATCCTGCAAGCTCTCCCTGCGCCAGGCTTGGCGTATGCGCCGTGCGGCGTCCGTACGCGCCGCACGGCGCTGTTCGATCGCGCCCACAGCCAGGCCGTCCGGGTCGTTGACCCAGGCGTCCAGCGTCGTGTTCAAGCGTTGGTATTCTTCGCGCAAGCGTTCAAGCAGCCGGGTAAACGCGCCTGGGCTTTCCCCCGCCTCCAGGCGCAAGCGCTGGCGCAACCCTTCACGGTCACCCGGTTGTCGGCTGGGGAACAGCGTGTCGAACAGCTCGTTGTCATTCTGCCAGCCCCGGCCTCGGCCACTGAGCGGGTAGCCGATACGGCCGCTCTGCGTAACACGCGTTGGCAGCCGATAGAGTGCGCGCACAGGGGCCATGCCCAGTTGGCTGGCAGTGTGCGTGCGGTTGCCGGCGGCGTGTTCGAACAGTGCATCACGCAGGGGCAGAGGGTCATGAATCTGCAGGCCCAGTGCGTTGCGTTCGCTGTCAGGCAGGGCGTTGAGAATGGCCTGGTAGAGTGTCGTGTGGCCGGCCAGCGGTTGGCCCTGTTCGTCGTGGGGTTGGTAGCCTCGGTTATCGCGCACCACGGTCTTGCTGGGGTGCCCCTGCGCACCGGTCCCTTTGAGCCGTGGGCCAGTCAGGCTGCCCTCACGCAGTTCGATGTGCGCCTCACCTGTCCAGCCGGGTAACCGATCCAGCAACCCCAGGGCCAGTGCGTCGCGATCCTGTACAGGGCCGCTGTCCTGATAAAAGCGCAACAGTGCGCGGTTGATGCGGGCCTCGCGCAGGTAGATGCGGGCTGTTTCGTTGATCGACAGTGGCAAGCGGCCGTTGCCTTGGCCAAGGGCCAGGCCTTGGGTGCTGGCATGGGCGATAATCTCGGCATTGGCTCTGCGGCTGAGGGCCGGGAAGTCTCGTTCAAGCAATCGCGTGGCCGCGTCGGTCGAGGCCGTCGCGGTTTTATCGGTGGCGCCCAGCGCCTGCAGGCAGTCGAGCAGCAGGGCAGGGGCGGCTTCCTGATCGACCACTACTCGGCGCACGGCCGCTTCGCTCCAGCCACTGCAGCGCAGCGCTGTGAGCAGGGTCTGATCAGCGACCGCCGGGCTGCTGTTGGCGAGGCGCCGTACCAGTTTGGCCGCGTCCCATGCCAAGGGTTGTTCGTGCTCAAGCAGCCACGGCGTCTGGCCATTGCCAAACAGGCGAGGTGAATACTCATGGCCTTTGGCTGGCGCCAGTTGCCAGCGGCTTTGCGAAGTTTTTTCCAGGGGCATGGCCTTGCCCTCCAGGTTGATCCAGGCTTGGCCCGGCCGGGCGTGCAAGCCTGCTGGCGCAGCCGGCCAGAGGGCTTCACGGGTGAAGGGGCGCAGGTCGCCATGCCACAGGCGCTGGCCCGCGCTACCGGGGATGCGTGTCCAGCTTTCCAGGGGGCCGGCCAGGGCGAACGCGCCGTGCAGGGCGCCCAGTGCGGCGAACTGCAGCACGCTGTCGAACACACCGAACAGATGGTCGATGGCAGCGTCGGTTTCGCCTTCGTTCAGCGCATGGATGCCTTCCAGGAACTCGCCCACGATCTGTGCACCGCCGACCACCAGCATCAGCTCGCCCAGGGCCGGCACCAAGAAACTGGCCACATTCAGCACCGTCAGGCCGACACTCAGCCAACCGAGCACGCGTGCGCGTTGCGCGGCGGCGTCCAGCTGTGCGGTGGGCACGGCAAGGGTCACGGCATCGGCCAGGGTGGTTTGCACCTGCATGCTGGCCCTGGCGTTGAAGCAGTCGCCGGTCCACGCGGTAAAATCCAGCGGCACGCGGGCGTTCTTGTCGAGTGTTTCCTGCCACAGGTCATGAGGGGAGGGGAACAGCCGCTTGATCCAGCTGAATGACTCGCCCTTTTCCAGCGTCGGCGCAGTGGGGTACAGCAACGCGTAGGGATAGCGTGGATACAGTGTTTGCCGAAGCTTTGCGGCAAAGTCGGGCTGTTGCGCATGGCTGACAAAACGTTTGAAGAACAGCCGGAAGTGTTCATCCCACAACCGGCGTGTGAGCGCTGTGCCCACAGCCTGCAAGGACGAATATTGGCGTATGGCGCCTTGCGGGTCCCCAGGCAGGTAAAGCAGGCAAGGTTCGGTGTGCGCGCGCGGTTCCAGTCGCACCAGCAGAGCGCCACTCAGCGGGAAGCCGAGGACGCTCAGGTAGCCACATTGAAGCCTTCGGGCGCCACTGAGCGTCGGCACCTCCAGCGCACCGGCAAGCGCGGCCGCGCCCAGGTTTTCGCCGCGGCTGTCGATGTGCCCTTGCAGTTGGGCTGAGGCCAGTTCGGCAGAGAAGGCGGCGCTGTCCTGCTCGCGCAGCAACAGGCGAAAAGCAGCGGTGTCGATGTGTTCGTGCAGGTGGTCCAGGTAGCGCTGGCCAAGGTCGAGCCGGCGCACGCCTTTGACGAATCGCTCAGGGTCGAGGGGCTCGGGTTCGAGCGCATCCTGGTTGGCGTAGAGGTGTACCGGCGTATCCGCTTGCAGGTTTTGCATGGCCGCTTCGAGCCAGGTCATCCGATGCGGTTGTTCAGAGGTGCGGTCCACCAGCAGCGTCGTGTCCAGTGGCGGCATCGCAACGCCGGGGTACCAGTGCGCGAGCGCGTCGTTCAAGAGCGGCCGGCAGAACGTCTCTACCGATTGCAGGGGGGCAAGCGCCTTCTGCAGTGCGCGGGTGGCCCGACGGCTCTGGCGCATCTGGGCTCTCAGGGCCTGGCGCTGGTGCTGGGTGGTCTGGCGAAGCCAGTCGGGCATGCGTTGCTGAATCAGGGCTACGTGATGGGGTTGCAAATGCGTCATGGGCTGCTCCTGATGGGGTGGAGCAGTGAGGGTAATGACGAGCGGTGGCCCTGTTTGAGTACGCTGATAGCACCTTTAGTGGCCACCCTGCGGGTGCGAGGGTTCCAGCCCCTGCTCGCGCAGGCGTTTGTACAAGGTGGTACGGCTGATACCCAGCAAACGTGCCATCGAAGAAATGTTGCCGCCGCAGGTGTGCAGCAAGTTGGCCAAATCTGTGGGGGGCGGTTGCACCGGGGTTGGTAGCGGTGTCGGGGCTGCGCCGGCTTGAGCAAGGAAACACGCTGAAAAGTGCTCGATGCCGATTGGCTGGGTGCCGGCCAGGGCCAGGGCCACCTGCAGTACGCTGTTGAGTTGGCGCAGGTTGCCCGGCCATGGGTGATGCCACAGCAGTTCGAGTGTGTCTGGGGGTAGTTGCCGGGGTTGCCCAGGGGCACGATGCCGGGCGTGTGTCTGCTCGATCAACTCGCGCCGATCACTGCGTTCACGCAATGCTGGCAAGGCCAGGGTCAACCCGGCCACACGGTAGTAGAGGTCTTCGCGAAATTGACCGGTGCGCACCGCTTCGGCCAGGTCGCGATTGCTCGCCGACACCACGCGGATGTCCACTGGCACCGGCTCGCCGCTGCCCAGCGGCTGGATGCTGCGCGACTGCAGCACGCGCAGTAGCCGGGCTTGGGTCGCCAGCGGCATGTCGCCGATTTCGTCAAGAAACAGGATGCCGTGATCGGCCTTGCGGATCAGCCCCGGGTTGCCCTTGTGATGAGCCCCGGTGAAGGCCCCTTTGTCATAGCCGAACAACTCCGACTCGACCAACTCGGCGGGGATCGCCGCGCAGTTGACCGCGATCAGCGGTTGCCCGGCGCGGCTGCTGGCGCGGTGCAGGGCCTCGACGAAGACTTCCTTGCCAACCCCGGTTTCACCTTGGACCAATACCGGGATGTCTTTCTCCAGTAACAGGCTGGCTTGGGCCAAGGCTTTGCCCAGGCGTGGGTCGCCGTGAAAGGGCGCCGGGTGGGTGGGGCCGTGGCGGGGCGGTTGCCACTGGCAGTGGAAGCGGTGACGCCCGGCCGCCTGCAGGGCAAACGGCTGTTGCTGGGGCTGGGCAAGCAACTGCTGCAACGGGATCTGGAACAGGTGCTCAAGGTTTTGCCCAAGCAGGTTGTCACCGAGCAGGCTGTCGGCGCGGTGATTGGCCGCGACCACCTGGCCGCGCTCATCGAATACCAACAAGCCTGCCCAGGGGCTGTCGAGGTTGTCGCAGGCGCTGTTGAACAGCAGTTGGGCGTGGTGGTCGGCATGCTCCGCCACTATCAACCGGTTCTCCAGGCTCTGGCCCATCATCCGAACCAGGCCGAGCGTTTGGCTGGCGGGCAGGTACCCGTCGCTGGCCACATCGAGCGCGCCGACCAGTTGCCGTTCGGCATCGAACACCGGCGCTGCGGCGCTGCACAGGTAGCGGTTCTGGCGCAGGAAGTGTTCATCCGGGCCAACATGAATCGCCTCGGCGCAGACCAGGGCCGTGCCGAGAGCGTTGGTGCCCACGCCGCGTTCGTGCCAGTGGGCGCCGGCGCTAAAGCCATGGCGCTGGCGCGGGTCGACGAAGCGCCGCGACCCCCAGGTGTCGAGCAGGCAGCCACTGGCGTCAGCCAGCATCACCAGGTAGCTGGCGTTGCCCAGCAGGTGTGCGTATTGCGGCAGGACCTCATCGCGGGTCAGGCGCAGCAAGGCCTGGCGGCGTTCCAGTAGCGCGTGCAGTTCGGTTGGGGTCAGGCAATCGAAGTCGGGTGCGCTTTGCGGTTGCAGGCCATGATCGCGACAACGCGCCCAGGATGCCTGGATCAGTTGGGCATGCGGCGAAGTGGATGCGGCCATGGGCCTGTCCTGTGTGATTGTTGTTATCAGCCGACCGCTGTTCAGTGTTGTCCACGGTTGTTCATTGTCAAACCCGCGAGTGTTCAGTTGTGAACGGTCAATGGCTAACCGTGGGCGGTGAGGGCGCGCGCCAGAGCGATCAGGCCGGTGTGGCACGAAACTGGCTGTGCCCAGAGGACAACCATCACAAAAGGCCACGCCATGTCCCTGGTGCTGGAGCAGGTCAGCCGCAGTGTCGATAACCAGGCTTGCATCGTCGATGCATCCCTGCGTTTCGAACCGGGTTCGTTCAACGTGTTGTTGGGCCGCACCCTGGCCGGCAAGACCAGCCTGATGCGCCTGATGGCCGGGCTCGACCGACCGGACCAAGGCCGCGTGCTGATGGCCGACAGCGATGTCACCGGCGTACCGGTGCGCCAGCGCAATGTATCGATGGTGTATCAGCAGTTCATCAACTACCCGACCCTGAGCGTGTACGAGAACATCGCCTCACCCCTGCGCCAGGCACGCCTGGCCGAGGCGCAGATCCGCCGACGGGTGCAGGAAACCGCCGAGATGCTGCGCATCGAAGCGTACTTGCAGCGCTTGCCGTTGGAGTTGTCCGGTGGCCAGCAGCAACGTACGGCGATGGCCCGGGCGCTGGTCAAGGATGCCTCGTTGATCCTGTTCGACGAGCCGCTGGTCAACCTCGACTACAAGCTGCGCGAGGGCCTGCGCCAGGAACTGCGGGCGCTGTTTGCGGCGCGCAACTGCATTGCCGTCTACGCCACCACCGAGCCCAATGAAGCACTGGCGCTGGGCGGTACCACGACAATCCTGCATGAGGGGCGCATCGTACAGAGCGGCCCGACCGCTGCGGTCTATCAGCAGCCCAGCAGCGTGCTGGCCGCCGAGTTGTTTTCCGAGCCGCCGATCAACCTGATACCCGGACGCATCGCGGGCAATGAGGTAAGCCTTGCCCAGGCGGTGCACTTCGCCCGCAATGCCGACCTGCAACGCCTGGGCGATGGTAACTACCGCTTTGGTGTGCGCCCCAGCCACCTCACCCTGGTGCCGACCCACGACGATGACCTGGAGCTGGCGGTGCTGGTGGAGTTGGCCGAAATCAGTGGCTCGGAAACCTTCCTCCATGTGCGCAACGAGCATTGGCGGATGATTTTGCACCTGCCGGGCGTGCACGAGTACCAGGTGGACACGCCGATCCGTGTGTTCATCCCTACGCACAAGTTGTTTGTCTTCGATAATGCCGGGGCCTTGGTACAGGCCCCAGGTCTGCGTCAGGCGAGGAGTCGCTGATGGCCGAGATCCGCCTGCGCCAGCTGGCGCACAGTTACAGCCGTCAGCCGACCTCGGAGGCGGATTACGCACTGCATGCGCTGGAGCACGTCTGGGAGCAAGGAGGCGCTTATGCGTTGCTCGGGCCTTCGGGGTGCGGCAAGTCGACGTTGCTCAACATCATCTCGGGGCTGCTCACGCCTTCGCACGGCGAGGTGCTGTTCGACGGCAAGCCGGTCAACGCGCTGTCGCCGCAGGCGCGCAACATCGCCCAGGTGTTTCAGTTTCCGGTGGTGTACGACACCATGACGGTGTTCGACAACCTGGCCTTCCCCCTGCGCAACCAGGGGATGGACGAGGGCAGGGTGCGGGCACGGGTGGAAGAGATCGCCGAGGTGCTCGACCTGTCCGCTGTGCTGAAAAAGAAGGCGCGCAACCTCAGTGCCGACGAGAAGCAGAAAGTTTCGATGGGCCGTGGCCTGGTGCGCGATGACGTTTCGGCGATCCTCTTCGATGAGCCGTTGACAGTGATCGACCCGCACCTGAAGTGGAAGCTGCGGCGCAAGCTCAAGCAGATCCATGAGCAGTTCAACATCACCATGATCTACGTCACCCACGACCAGTTGGAGGCCTCGACCTTCGCCGACAAGATCGCGGTGATGCACGGTGGGCGCATCGTCCAGTTCGGCACCCCGCGCGAGCTGTTCGAGCGCCCACGGCACACGTTTGTCGGCTACTTCATTGGCAGCCCCGGCATGAACTTCATCGATGTGCGCGCCGAAGCCGACGGCGTGAGTTTTGGCGGCTTGCACCTGGCCTTGCCCGAGGGCCTGCGCGAACGCTTGGCGGCAACCGCGGTGGGGCGCCTGCAAGTGGGCATCCGGCCAGAGTTCGTGCAGCTCTGGGACAGCCCGCTCGACCACGCCTTTGCGGCGCAGGTGCTGGATGTCGAAGACCTGGGCACCTACCGCATCGTCACCTTCGAGCTTGGCGGCGCCACGCTCAAGGCGCGCCTGGGCGAGGATCGGCCGCTGCCGGTGGGCCAGGCCTGGGTGAATCTACCGACCCAGTGGCTGATGCTTTACGTCGACGATGTGCTGCTGGAGGCCGGGCCATGAACAAGGTGCCCAACAACAAGGCCTGGTGGCTGGTACTGCCGGTGTTCGTGCTGGTGGCGTTCAGTGCGGTGGTGCCGATGATGACTGTGGTCAACTATTCGGTGCAGGACATCTTCGACCAGTCCAATCGCTATTTCGTCGGCGCCGACTGGTATCGCCAGGTGCTACGCGACCCGGCCTTGCACGATGCCTTGCTGCGCCAGTTCATCTATTCGGGCTGCGTGCTGTTGATCGAGATCCCGCTGGGCATCGCCATCGCCCTGACCATGCCGACCAAAGGGCGCATGGCCTCGGTCTGCCTGATCGTGATGGCCATCCCGCTGCTGATCCCCTGGAATGTGGTCGGCACCATCTGGCAGATCTTCGGCCGCGCCGACATTGGCCTGCTCGGCGCCACGCTGGCCAAGCTTGGGGTCAACTACAACTATGCCGGCGACCCCTTCGACGCCTGGCTCACCGTGCTGGTGATGGACGTGTGGCACTGGACGTCGTTGGTGGCGCTGCTGTGCTATTCGGGCCTGCGCGCCATACCCGATGTCTATTACCAGGCCGCTCGCATCGACCGGGCTTCGGCCTGGGCGGTGTTCCGCCATATTCAGCTGCCGAAGTTGAAGAACGTGCTGCTGATCGCAGTGATGCTGCGTTTCATGGACAGTTTCATGATCTACACCGAGCCGTTCGTGCTGACCGGTGGCGGGCCCGGCAATGCCACCACGTTCCTTAGCCAGACCCTGACGCGCATGGCGGTAGGGCAGTTCGACCTGGGGCCGGCCGCAGCGTTTTCGCTGGTGTACTTCCTGATCATCCTGCTGGTGTCGTGGGTGTTCTACACCGCCATGACGCACGCCGACAAGGACTAGGCCATGAGCACGCGCAAGGCATTGCCACTGCTGCTGTATTTCTTCTTCCTGCTGGTGCCGATCTACTGGCTGCTGAACATGTCGTTCAAGAGCAACAGCGAGATCCTCGGCGGCCTGACCCTGTGGCCGCAGGCATTCACGTTGGACAACTACCGGGTGATCTTTACCGATGCCAGCTGGTACAACGGCTATATCAACTCGCTGTACTACGTGTGCCTGAACACGCTCATTTCGCTGACGGTCGCGTTGCCGGCGGCCTATGCCTTCTCGCGCTATCGCTTCCTCGGCGACCGCCATCTGTTCTTCTGGTTGTTGACCAACCGCATGGCGCCGCCGGCGGTGTTCCTGTTGCCGTTTTTCCAGCTGTATTCCTCGATTGGCCTGTTTGATACGCACATTGCCGTGGCACTGGCCCATTGCCTGTTCAACGTGCCACTGGCGGTGTGGATCCTTGAAGGCTTCATGTCGGGGGTACCGAAGGAAATCGACGAAACAGCCTACATTGATGGTTACAGCTTCCCGCGCTTCTTCGTGAAGATCTTCATTCCGCTGATTGGCTCCGGTATCGGCGTGACGGCGTTTTTCTGCTTCATGTTTTCGTGGGTCGAACTGCTGCTGGCGCGCACCCTCACCTCGGTTAACGCCAAGCCTATCGCTGCGGTGATGACCCGAACGGTGTCCGCTTCGGGGATCGACTGGGGCGTGCTGGCTGCTGCCGGGGTGTTGACCATCCTGCCGGGCATGCTGGTGATCTGGTTTGTCCGCAACCATGTGGCCAAGGGCTTTGCCCTCGGCCGGGTGTGAGGAGGGTAATGCATGGAATGGATGGCCTGGACCCTGCCCACGGCGCTGTTCTTCGCGGCCGTCGGCGTGCTGCTGGTGTGCATGACCCTGCTTGAACTGCGCCGCCCCTGCGTGGAGCGGCGCGGCTTCCTGCCGATCGTCACCAGCCGTGGCGACCGGTTGTTCATCGGCCTGCTGGTCAGCGCCTACCTGCACTTGTTGGTAGTCGGGATCAGCGACTGGCCTTTGTGGGTGGCCTCGCTGCTGTCGCTGGGCTGGCTCGTGGTGGTGCTGCGCTGGGGCTGAGCGACGGCCCCGGGAATAACTCAATCGGGAGATCACAATGTTCCACAACAATGACAAACGGCGACATTTGACCCTGGCCGCGTTGCTGGTGTTGGCCAGCGTACAGGGGGTTGCATGGGCCGACCAGTACGAAGACGCGGCATCGAAGTGGATCGGCAGCGAGTTCAAACCTTCGACCCTGACGCCTGAGCAGCAGTTGGCCGAGCTCAAGTGGTTCATCAAGGCCGCTGAGCCGTTTCGTGGGATGAAGATCAACGTGGTGTCGGAAACCATCACCACCCACGAGTACGAGTCCAAGGTGTTGGCCAAGGCCTTCAGCGAGATCACCGGCATCCAGCTGACCCACGACCTGCTGCAGGAAGGCGACGTGGTGGAGAAGCTGCAGACACAAATGCAATCGGACAAGAACATCTATGACGGATGGGTCAATGACTCGGACCTGATCGGTACGCACTTTCGCTATGGCAAGGTCGAGTCGATCACCGACCTGATGGCCAACGAGGGCAAGGCCTACACCTCGCCGACCCTCGACCTCAAGGATTTCATCGGCATTTCCTTCACCACCGCGCCGGATGGCAAGGTCTACCAGCTACCTGATCAGCAGTTCGCCAACCTTTACTGGTTCCGTGCCGACTGGTTCGAGCGGCCTGAGCTAAAAGCCAGGTTCAAAGAAAAGTACGGCTATGAACTGGGCGTGCCGGTGAACTGGTCGGCCTACGAGGACATCGCCCAATTCTTCACCGAAGACGTGAAGGAAATCGACGGCAAGCGCGTCTATGGCCACATGGACTACGGTAAGAAGGACCCGTCGCTGGGGTGGCGCTTCACCGATGCCTGGTTCTCGATGGCCGGTGGTGGCGACAAAGGCCTGCCTAATGGCCTGCCGGTGGACGAATGGGGGATCCGCGTGGAGGACTGCCATCCGGTGGGTTCAAGCGTCACCCGTGGGGGGGATACCAACGGCCCGGCGGCGGTGTACGCGACGCAGAAGTACGTGGACTGGATGCGTGCCTATGCGCCCAAGGAAGCCCAGGGCATGACCTTCTCCGAGGCGGGCCCGGTGCCGGCGCAGGGCAACATTGCCCAGCAGATTTTCTGGTACACCGCCTTCACCGCCGACATGACCAAGCCCGGCTTGCCGGTGGTAAACGCTGATGGTACGCCGAAGTGGCGCATGGCACCGTCGCCCAAAGGGCCGTACTGGGAGGAGGGGATGAAGCTGGGGTATCAGGACACCGGGTCCTGGACCTTCTTCAAGTCCACCCCCGAGAAGCAACGCCTGGCTGCTTGGTTGTATGCTCAGTTCGTGACCTCCAAGACGGTGTCGCTGAAAAAGACCATCGTCGGCCTGACGCCGATTCGTGAGTCGGACATCAACTCCCAGGCCATGACCGACCTGGCGCCCAAGCTGGGTGGGCTGGTGGAGTTCTACCGCAGCCCGGCGCGGGTGCAATGGACGCCCACCGGCACCAACGTGCCGGATTACCCGCGGCTGGCGCAATTGTGGTGGAGCCATATCGCCGAAGTGGCCAGTGGCGAAAAGACCCCGCAGCAAGCGCTGGATGGCCTGGCCCGCGATCAGGATCGCATGATGGAACGGTTGCAGCGTTCCAATGCCCAGGCGACCTGCGCACCGAAGCTTAACCCGGAAAAGGATGCCCAGTACTGGTACGACCAGCCGGGGGCGCCAAAACCGAAGTTGGCCAACGAGAAGCCAAAGGGCGAGACGGTGAGCTACAGCGAGTTGCTGAAGTCGTGGGAGGCGGCGCGCAAGTGATCGATTCGCGGGGCAAGCCCGCTCCCACACGTTCGGCAGCGATGAACCTGTGGGAGCGGGCTTGCCCCGCGAAGAGGCCGGTGCAGCCAAGGCGATAAACCTCAGGCAAAAAAAACGGCACCTGTAGGAGGTGCCGTTTTCATTTCACGCCATCTTACTTATGCAGCTCTTCGGCCGCATACAGCGTGTTTTCCAGCAGACATGCCCGGGTCATCGGCCCGACGCCACCCGGCACCGGCGTGATCCAGCCCGCGCGCGGCAGGGCTGTCTCGTAGACCACATCGCCGACCAGCTTGCCGTCGTCCTGGCGGTTGATGCCCACGTCGATGACGATGGCGCCTTCTTTGACCCACTCACCCTTGACCAGCCCCGGCTTGCCTGCAGCCACGACCACCAGGTCGGCCCGGCCGACGTGGCCGGCCAGGTCCTTGGTGAAGCGGTGGCAGACGGTCACGGTGCAACCGGCCAGCAGCAGTTCCATGGCCATGGGGCGGCCAACGATATTGGACGCGCCGACGATTACCGCATTCATGCCGTACAGGTCCTGACCGGTGCTTTCGAGCAGGGTCATGATGCCTTTTGGCGTGCACGGACGCAGCAGCGGGATGCGCTGGGCCAGGCGGCCGATGTTGTAGGGGTGGAAGCCATCGACATCCTTGTCCGGGCGAATGCGCTCCAGCAGCAGCGAGGCGTCAAGGTGTGCTGGCAGCGGCAGCTGCAGCAAGATACCGTCGACGGCCGGGTCATCATTGAGGCGGTCGATCAGATCGGTCAGGGTTTGCTGCGTGGTTTCGCTGGGCAGGTCGAACGCCTGGGAAATGAAGCCGACCTCTTCACAGTCCTTGCGCTTGTGCGAGACATAGACTTGGGAGGCGGGGTCGGTGCCGACCAGGATCACAGCCAGGCCCGGGGTGCGCAGGCCTTGCTGGCGACGCTCCACGACACGTTGAGCGATCTGCTGGCGCAGGCTGGCGGCGATCGCCTTGCCATCGATTAGGTGTGCAGTCATAGACGCGTGATTAACCATCGAGAAGGAAACAATAAAGAAGGCACATTCTCGCACGACACGACGCGAGGGCAAAGGCGGGTGGTCGGGCAAATCCCCTAACCCCTTAAATAATTTAAATTTTTTTGAGAAAGATGTTGACGACCTAGGAGCTCGGCTATAACATTCGCCGCACTTGTCGGGCACTGCCTAGCACTGGTTGGCAAAGTCGGGCAGAATGAGTGGTTTAGCGGTTCACTGCTAAAGCATCGTTCGGTTAGGCTGATCGCTTATGCGCCCGTAGCTCAGCTGGATAGAGCATCCGCCTTCTAAGCGGATGGTCGCAGGTTCGAGTCCTGCCGGGTGCGCCATCAGGCAGCTTAGGCAAGCAAGTAGATGTACCGCAATATGGTGGGCGTAGCTCAGTTGGTAGAGCGCCGGATTGTGATTCCGGTTGTCGTGGGTTCGATTCCCATCGTCCACCCCATATTCTGCAGAGGCGCCTTGATAGTATCTGGCGCCTTTGTTTTAAGCGTTACGCGGACGTGGTGAAATTGGTAGACACACTGGATTTAGGTTCCAGCGGCGCAAGCTGTAAGAGTTCGAGTCTCTTCGTCCGCACCATGCTTCTGTAAAGTTGTACCGCAACACCGCAATATGGTGGGCGTAGCTCAGTTGGTAGAGCGCCGGATTGTGATTCCGGTTGTCGTGGGTTCGATTCCCATCGTCCACCCCATATTTTTCGAAGGCGCCTTGATCGTGAGATCGGGCGCCTTTGTTTTTTTGTGCTGCGAAAAAGCCGCTGATTGCGGCTTTTTTTGTGTTTGCTGCGAGGTGTAGAGTGGAAGGTTTGCGGGGCTCTTGAGGTCGAGCGCCGCCCGCGCGGCGCATCGCGAGCAAGTCGGGGCGCCGCGCGGGCGGCGCTCGATCTCAAAGGCGCTACAGGGCTCAAATCGAATACTTCACACTCCCGCCCCTTGCAATCCTCTGGTGACACCCCAATAAAAGCTGATAGATTTCAGCCGGTTGAAACACCGGCCCCACGGTCGGCAGAGGAAAAACGCCATGATTGCAAAAGAAGCCCGTCAGGCCCTGGCGCTGCAGCGCTTCGCCGAAGCCAATCCGCAATTGCTCGAAGAAATCCGCGAGCTGGATGCGCGTGAGCAAGCCCAGCAGATCGAATGGGCATTCGAAGATGCGGCGCAGGAGCAGGGTGTCGAGCCTTGGGAGCTGGCGCTGCAACTGATTGCCGAAAGCCCCGAGCAGCTACAGGCCATGCGCCTGGAGACGCAGCGCGAGGTTGCCGAGGCCCTGGGTATGTCGTGGGAAGAGTACTGCCAGTTCAACGAGATCGACCCTCAATAAAGGAGGCGATTTTGTAGGCTGCAGTTGTTTGACAAGTTATTACGGCTGCGCGTCGCCAGCGGTGGCGCGCAGCCTCAATTGAAAGGGGCTCGGCGCTAAGCCGTGCGGGCCTTGCAAGTTAATCGACCGGCGTGGTTTCCCGTCGTCCCGAGTGGGGTGACTTCTGCTGCGCGACTCACTAGAATGCTTGCCCTTGATTCTGGAGTCGGGCTAACGCCGGCTAACGTCTGTGCAACGAGGAATATCCATGCAAGTTTCTGTTGAAAACACTTCCGCTCTCGAGCGCCGCATGACCATCGCCGTCCCGGCCGAGCGCGTCGAGACCGAAGTCAACAAGCGTCTGCAACAGACTGCCCGTCGCGCCAAGGTTGCAGGCTTCCGTCCTGGCAAGGTGCCGATGAGCGTGATCCGTCAGCGTTTCGAAGCTGACGCTCGCCAGGAAGTGTTCGGTGATCTGGTCCAGTCTTCGTTCTACGAAGCTGTGGTCGAGCAGAAGCTGAACCCGGCCGGCGCTCCAGCCGTCGAGCCGAAGTCCTTCGAGAAAGGCAAGGACCTGGAATTCGTCGCTATCTTCGAAGTGTTCCCAGAGTTCACCGTTGCCGGCCTTGAGTCGATCAACGTCGAGCGCCTGAGCGCCGAAGTGGCTGATGCCGACCTGGACAAGATGCTGGAAGTCCTGCGCAAGCAGAACACCCGCTTCGAAGAAGTTGACCGCGCTGCGCAGAACGACGACCAGGTCAACATCGACTTCGTCGGCAAGGTCGACGGTGAAGTGTTCGCTGGCGGTTCGGCCAAGGGCACTCCGCTGGTACTGGGCTCCGGCCGCATGATCCCGGGCTTCGAAGAAGGCCTGGTAGGCGCCAAGGCTGGCGAAGAGCGCGTTGTCAGCGTGACCTTCCCAGAGGACTATCAGAACCTGGACCTGGCCGGCAAGGCCGCCGAGTTCACTATCACCGTCAACAGTGTTTCGGCACCTGTGCTGCCTGAGCTGAACGAAGCCTTCTTCGCTCAGTTCGGTATCAAGGAATCGACCCTGGAAGGTTTCCGCGCCGAAGTTCGCAAGAACATGGAGCGTGAGCTGCGTCAGGCGATCAAGGCCAAGGTCAAGAACCAGGTCATGGACGGTCTGCTGGCCGCCAACCCGATCGAAGTGCCAAAAGCCCTGCTGGAAAACGAAGTCAACCGTCTGCGCGTGCAGGCTGTTCAGCAGTTCGGTGGCAACATCAAGCCTGAGCAACTGCCAGCCGAGCTGTTCGAAGAGCAAGCCAAGCGCCGTGTGGTCCTGGGCCTGATCGTCGCTGAGGTGGTCAAGCAGTTCGAACTGAAGCCGGACGAAGGCAAGGTTCGTGAAATGATCGAAGAAATGGCTTCTGCCTACCAAGAGCCAGAGCAGGTCATCTCCTGGTACTACAAGAACGACCAGCAACTGAACGAAGTCCGTTCGGTTGTGCTGGAAGAGCAAGTTGTAGATACTGTTCTGCAGAAAGCGACTGTGACCGACAAGTCGGTCTCGTACGAAGAAGCCGTAAAGCCAGCTGAGGCACCTGCCGAAGCCGAGTAATACGCTACTCTCGTAGGAAACCCCCACAAGCCAGCCTTCGCGCTGGCTTGTGCGTATTCAAGCCATGACTATTTGGGAGTGAGCGCAGGACATGTCCCGCAATTCTTATATTCAGCAGAGCTCTGACATCCAGGCCGCAGGCGGCCTGGTCCCGATGGTTATCGAGCAGTCCGCCCGTGGCGAACGCGCCTACGACATCTACTCGCGCCTGTTGAAGGAGCGAGTGATTTTCCTGGTGGGTCCTGTAGAAGACTACATGGCCAACCTCGTCGTAGCGCAGATGCTGTTCCTCGAAGCGGAAAACCCGGACAAGGATATCCATCTGTACATCAACTCGCCGGGTGGCTCGGTCACCGCTGGCATGTCGATCTACGACACCATGCAGTTCATCAAGCCGGACGTTTCGACCATCTGCATCGGCCAGGCCTGCAGCATGGGCGCCTTCCTGTTGACCGCCGGTGCCAAGGGCAAGCGTCACTGCCTGCCGAACTCGCGCGTCATGATTCACCAGCCGCTCGGCGGCTTCCAGGGCCAGGCTACCGACATCCAGATCCACGCCCAGGAAATCCTCAGTATCAAGGCGCGTCTCAACGAGTTGCTGGCCTACCACACCGGCCAGGACCTCGAGACCATCCAGCGTGATACTGAGCGTGACAACTTCATGAGCGCCTCGCGCGCGGCCGAGTACGGCCTCATCGACTCGGTATACGACAAGCGGCAACTGGCCTCCTGATCCCAGGGGCCAGAGCAGGTAGGTGCCGAAAGCGCCTACCTGCGGACTTGAAAAAGCCCGCAATTGCCTTCATCTTGTGTTGCAAGCCTACCGGATTGGATCGATCGAATGACTGACACCCGTAACGGCGAGGACAGCGGCAAATTGCTCTATTGCTCCTTCTGCGGCAAAAGCCAGCACGAAGTGCGCAAATTGATTGCCGGGCCCTCGGTATTTATCTGCGACGAGTGCGTCGACCTGTGCAATGACATCATCCGTGAGGAGGTGCAGGAAGCCCAGGCCGAGAGCAGCGCGCACAAATTGCCTTCGCCGAAAGAAATCAGCGGCATCCTGGACCAGTACGTGATTGGTCAGGAGCGCGCGAAGAAGGTGCTGGCCGTAGCGGTGTACAACCACTACAAGCGCCTTAACCAGCGTGACAAGAAGGGCGACGAAGTCGAACTTGGCAAGAGCAACATCCTGCTCATCGGGCCTACTGGCTCGGGCAAGACCCTGCTCGCCGAAACCCTTGCGCGTCTGCTGAACGTACCGTTCACCATTGCCGATGCCACCACCCTGACCGAAGCCGGTTATGTGGGTGAGGACGTCGAGAACATCATTCAAAAGCTGCTGCAAAAGTGCGACTACGACGTGGAAAAAGCCCAGATGGGCATTGTCTACATCGACGAGATCGACAAGATTTCGCGCAAGTCGGACAACCCGTCCATCACCCGTGACGTCTCGGGCGAAGGCGTGCAGCAGGCGCTGTTGAAACTGATCGAAGGCACCGTTGCTTCGGTTCCACCGCAAGGTGGGCGCAAGCACCCGCAACAGGAATTCCTGCAGGTTGATACCCGCAACATCCTGTTCATTTGCGGTGGCGCGTTCTCTGGCCTGGAAAAGGTCATCCAGAACCGCTCCACCAAGGGTGGCATCGGTTTCAGCGCGGAAGTACGCAGCAAGGAAGAAGGCAAGAAAGTTGGCGAGTCCTTGCGTGAAGTCGAGCCGGACGATCTGGTCAAGTTTGGCCTGATCCCTGAATTCGTTGGCCGTCTGCCAGTACTGGCGACGCTCGATGAGCTGGATGAGGCTGCTTTGATGCAGATCCTCACCGAGCCGAAGAACGCGCTGACCAAGCAGTATGCCAAGCTGTTCGAGATGGAAAGCGTTGACCTCGAGTTCCGCAGCGATGCACTCAAGGCCGTTGCTCGCAAGGCGTTGGAGCGCAAGACCGGCGCCCGTGGCCTGCGTTCGATCCTCGAAGGCGTGCTGCTCGACACCATGTACGAGATCCCTTCGCAGAAGGATGTCAGCAAGGTGGTGATCGATGAGAGTGTCATCGAGGGTACTTCGCAGCCGCTGATGATCTACGAGAACAGCGAGCCGCAAGCCAAGGCCGCACCTGACGCCTGATTCAGGTGAACGTCAGTTGTTGGTTGCAAGCAAGAAAGGGGCCTACGGGCCCCTTTCTGCTTTTCCTGCGCAAGCGCTTGTAATTTCCCAGGCGTGCCCCCACATTAGGTCCAAGCATCATTTCCACCGGTTTCCGGCCATAAAGGCCGCTGTTAGAGGCGAAATCATGAAGACCACCCTCGACTTGCCTCTTTTGCCATTGCGCGATGTCGTTGTTTACCCGCACATGGTCATCCCGCTGTTTGTGGGGCGCGAAAAATCCATTGAAGCCCTAGAGGCCGCGATGACGGGCGAGAAGCAGATTCTGCTGCTGGCCCAGAAAAACCCGGCCGATGACGATCCAGGCGAAGATGCCCTGTACCGCGTCGGCACCGTTGCCACCGTACTGCAATTGCTCAAGCTGCCCGATGGCACCGTCAAGGTGTTGGTCGAAGGCGAGCAGCGTGGCGCGGTAGAGCGCTTCACGGAAGTGGAAGGGCACATCCGTGCCGAAGTCTCCCTGATCGACGAAGTCGACGCCGCCGAGCGCGAGTCTGAGGTCTTCGTGCGCACGTTGCTGTCGCAGTTCGAACAGTACGTGCAACTGGGCAAAAAAGTCCCTGCCGAAGTGCTGTCCTCGTTGAACAGCATCGAAGAGCCTGGCCGCCTGGTCGATACCATGGCCGCGCACATGGCGCTGAAGATCGAACAGAAGCAGGAAATCCTCGAGATCGTCGACCTGGCGACCCGCGTCGAGCACGTGCTGGCGCTGCTGGATGCCGAGATCGACCTGTTGCAGGTCGAGAAGCGCATCCGTGGTCGGGTCAAGAAACAAATGGAGCGCAGCCAGCGCGAGTACTACCTGAATGAGCAGATGAAGGCCATTCAGAAGGAGCTCGGTGATGGCGACGAAGGCCACAACGAAGTCGAAGAGCTGAAAAAGCGCATCGAAGCGGCTGGCCTGCCCAAAGATGCCCTGACCAAAGCCCAGGCCGAGCTGAACAAGCTCAAGCAGATGTCGCCGATGTCGGCCGAGGCCACGGTGGTTCGCTCTTACCTCGACTGGCTTGTGCAGGTGCCGTGGAAGGCCCAGAGCAAGGTGCGCCTGGACCTGGCCAAGGCTGAAGAAATCCTCGATGCCGACCACTATGGCCTCGAAGAGGTCAAGGAACGTATCCTCGAATACCTTGCCGTGCAAAAGCGCGTCAAGAAAATCCGCGGCCCGGTGCTGTGCCTGGTTGGCCCGCCTGGCGTGGGCAAGACCTCGCTGGCCGAGTCGATCGCTGCCGCCACCAACCGCAAGTTCGTACGCATGGCCTTGGGCGGCGTGCGTGACGAGGCCGAGATCCGTGGCCATCGTCGCACCTACATTGGCTCCATGCCGGGTCGTCTGATTCAGAAGATGACCAAGGTAGGGGTGCGTAACCCGCTGTTCCTGCTCGACGAAATCGACAAGATGGGCAGCGACATGCGTGGCGACCCTGCCTCCGCATTGCTCGAGGTGCTCGACCCCGAGCAGAACCACAACTTCAACGACCACTACCTGGAAGTCGATTACGACCTCTCGGATGTGATGTTCCTGTGCACCTCGAACTCGATGAACATCCCGCCGGCACTGCTGGACCGGATGGAAGTCATCCGTCTGCCGGGCTACACCGAAGACGAGAAGATCAACATCGCGGTCAAGTACCTGGTGCCAAAGCAGGTCAAGGCCAACGGTTTGAAGAAGGAAGAGCTCGAGATCGACGTCTCGGCGATCCGCGACATCATCCGCTACTACACCCGCGAAGCCGGTGTGCGGGGCCTGGAGCGGCAGATTGCCAAGGTCTGCCGCAAGGTGGTCAAGGAACATACCGGGCAGAAGCAGGTCAAGGTCAAGGTGGCCAGCGAGCAGCTCGAACACCTGTTGGGCGTGCGCAAGTTCCGCTACGGCCTTGCCGAGCAGCAGGACCAGATCGGCCAGGTGACCGGCTTGGCATGGACCCAGGTGGGTGGCGAACTGCTGACCATCGAGGCTGTGGTCATTCCCGGCAAGGGCCAACTGATCAAGACCGGCTCTCTGGGCGATGTCATGGTCGAGTCGATCACTGCCGCGCAGACCGTGGTGCGCAGCCGCGCCCGCAGCCTGGGCATTGCAGCCGACTTCCATGAGAAGCACGATGTGCACATCCACATGCCAGAAGGTGCCACGCCCAAGGATGGCCCGAGTGCCGGCGTTGGCATGTGCACTGCGCTGGTTTCGGCGCTGACGCAGATTCCGGTGCGTGCCGACGTGGCCATGACCGGTGAAATCACCCTGCGTGGCCAGGTGTTGGCCATTGGCGGTTTGAAGGAAAAACTGCTGGCGGCACACCGTGGCGGCATCAAGACGGTGATCATTCCCGAGGAGAATGTTCGCGATCTGAAGGAGATTCCGGAAAATATCAAACAGGATCTTCAGATCAAACCGGTCAAATGGATTGACGAAGTCCTGCAAATTGCGCTGCAATACGCCCCGGAGCCCTTGCCAGATGTGGCTCCGGAGATTGTCGCGAAGGATGAGAAGCGCGACAGCGATGCTAAGGAAAGAATCAGCACGCATTAGTAGTTTTTGGCTGGGGGGCTTTCCTTGACAGTTTTTTCGGGGCCTTGCTATAAAGCGGCACGCTATTGTTATCAGGCCACCCAGCGCTCGTTTCATACGCTTTTCATTACATACTTAGAAACAAACTCAATAGAGAAATAAGGGGACTTAGAGTGAACAAGTCGGAACTGATTGACGCTATCGCCGCTTCTGCAGACATCCCGAAAGCTGTAGCCGGCCGCGCGCTGGACGCAGTAATTGACTCCGTGACCGGTGCCCTGAAAGCAGGTGACGACGTGGTACTGGTAGGTTTCGGTACCTTCTCGGTCAAGGATCGCGCCGAGCGCACCGGCCGCAACCCGCAAACTGGTAAGGCAATCAAGATTGAAGCTGCCAAGGTTCCAGGCTTCAAGGCTGGCAAAGGCCTGAAAGACGCCGTCAACTAAGTCGTCTCTTTCAGCCGGACCCGGCCTGGCCAGGTCCGAGCACGTGAGGCGGGTCGCAAACGTTCCCGCCTGACACGTTTGCTAAGAAAAGGCGCATCCTCGGATGCGCCTTTCTTTTATCAGGATTCTACCCACGCTCCGCGGTTGTCGACGCAGTGGTACAGCCGTTTCTGGGGGACGCATGCTGCAAAATATCAGGGACAATTCACAAGGTTGGATTGCCAAGACCATCATCGGCCTTATCGTCGTGTTGATGGCGTTGACCGGTTTCGAGGCCATTTTCCAGGCAGCCAGCCATAGCCAGGACGCCGCCAAGGTGAACGGCCAGACCATCAGCCAGAACGAGCTGAGCCAGGCGGCCGACATGCAGCGCCGCCAGCTGGTGCAACAGTTGGGCAAGGATTTTGACCCTGCGCTGCTGGATGACAAGCTGCTGCGAGATGAGGCGCTCAAGGGCCTGGTCACGCGCAAGCTGCTGTTGCAAGGTGCCGAAGATGCCAAGTTCGCCTTCTCCGAGGCCGCGCTGGATGAAGTGATCCTGCAGACTCCGGAGTTCCAGGTTGACGGCAAGTTCAACGCCGATCGTTTCGACCAGGTCATTCGCCAGATGGGCTACGGCCGCCTGCAATTCCGCGACATGCTCGCCGAAGAAATGCTCATCGGCCAGCTGCGCACCGGCCTTGCCGGCAGCAGCTTCGTCACTGACAAGCAGGTCGAAGCGTTCGCCCGTCTGGAGAAGCAGACCCGTGATTTCGCCTCCCTGACCTTCAAGGCCGATCCGGCCGCGGTGAACGTCAGCGATGACGAGGTCAAGGCGCACTACGACAAGCATGCCAAGGAGTTCATGTCGCCTGACCAGGTGGTGATCGACTACATCGAGCTGAAGAAGTCGGTGTTCTTCGACCAGGTCAAGGTTAGCGACGACGAGCTCAAGGCCCAGTACGAGAAAGAGATCGCCAACCTCGCCGAGCAGCGCCATGCCGCGCACATTCTCATCGAGGTCAACGACAAGGTCACCGACGCCCAGGCCAAAGCCCGTGCCGAAGAGATCGAGCAGCGCCTGGCCAAGGGTGAAGACTTCGCCGCACTGGCCAAGGAGTTCTCCCAGGACCCAGGTTCGGCCAACAGCGGTGGTGACCTCGGCTTCGCCGGCCCAGGCGTGTACGACCCGGCCTTCGAGGATGCGTTGTACCAGCTGAAGGATGGCCAGGTATCGGCCCCGGTTCGCACCGAGTTCGGTTATCACCTGATCAAGCTGCTGGGTGTTGAAGCGCCGGAAGTGCCAAGCTTCGCCAGCCTCAAGGACAAGCTCACCCGTGACCTGAAGATCCCGCTGGTCGAACAGCGCTACGTCGACGCCAGCAAGCAGCTGCAGGATGCGGCCTACGAGGCGTCTGACCTGGGTCAGCCAGCACAGGACCTGAACCTGAAGGTGCAAACCTCAGCAGCGTTCGGTCGTGAGGGCGGCGAAGGCATCACTGCCAACCGTGCGGTGGTTCAGGCGGCGTTCTCCGAGGAAGTGCTGGAGGAGGGTGCCAACAGCACCGCCATCGAGCTCGATCCGGAAACCACCGTCGTGCTGCGCGTCAAGGAGCACCGCAAGCCGGAGCAACTGCCGCTGGAAGCGGTGGCCAAGACCATCAGCGAACACCTGGCCAAAGAGAAGGCGACTGCCGAGCTCAAGACCAAGGCGGACAAGCTGATTGCCGGCCTGCGTGATGGCTCCATCGCCGCTGACAGCGTCCATGAAGGCCAGGGCTGGAAAGCCTATGAGGCGGTGACCCGTGGTGAGGACGGTATCGACCCGGCCGAGCTGCAGGCCGTGTTCCGCCTGGGCAAGCCGCAAGCCAAGGACAAGCCGGTGTACGGCAGTGTGGTCCTGGGCGATGGCAGCCTGGTCGTCTTGCAGCTTAAAGGTGTCAACGAAGGCGCCGCCGCCACCGATGAAGAGAAGCAGCAAATCCGCCGCTACCTCGCTTCGCGTGCTGGCCAGCAGGACTTCGCTGCCTATCGCAAGCAGTTGGAAGCCAATGCTGATATCACCCGTTACTGAGTGATCGTTGCATGACAAGACAGGCCGCGTAATGCGGCCTGTCTTGTTTCTGGCCCTTTGTAGGAGCGGCCTCCTAACGCTTCGCCCCTTCATAGTTGTCCAGCGTATCCCGCGCAATCTCCCGCCCCAGGGCAATCAGTTCTGGTGCCTTGTAGAACTCGAAAAACCGGCAAACCCGCTTGGGCACGTTGATCAGCACGTCGGGTGGATACCCTGCGATCTTGTACTGCGCCAACGAGGTCTGCATGACCTCGAAGCTCTGGTTGATCAGGTCCAGCAGTGAGGCAGGCCCGACGTTGTCGATGATGAATGAGCCGGTGGCTGACTTGGGCGCACCTTCGCGTTCGGGCGCCGCCGCCGGCTGCTGGCCTTCCGGGTCTGCGGTGCCCGCCAGCCAAGGGCTGGGCGGCGCCAGCCCTTCGGCAACGATCTCCTGTTCGATACGTATCAGTTCTTCTGCAGGCTTGCGCCGGAAGGGCAGGCGTGAACCCAGGGAGCTGAGCAGCGCATCGAAGCGCATCTTGAAGGCTGCCGGGCGTTCGATCACGGGCAAGTGGTACTGCTTCTGGTTGGTGGCGTTGAGGTTGACGGCGATGATCAGGTCGCAGTGGCTGGACACCACCGGCACAATCGGCAGCGGGTTGAGAATGCCGCCATCGACCAGCATGCGGTTGCCCTGCATCACCGGCGTGAACAGGCTGGGGATTGCCGCCGAAGCCCGCATGGCCTGGTGCAGGCAGCCCTCCTGAAACCAGATTTCCTGCTGGTTGGTAAGGTCGGTGGCCACTGCGGTGTAAGGGATACGCAACTGCTCGATATTGATTTCGCCGACGATCTTGCGGATCTGGCCGAATACCTTGTCACCACGGATTGCACCGAGGCGAAAGCTGACGTCCACCAGGCGCAGCACATCCAGGTAGTCGAGGCTTTCGATCCAGTTGCGATACTCCTCAAGCTTGCCAGCAGCGTAGATGCCGCCAATCACCGCCCCCATGGAGCAGCCGGCGATGCAGGCGATGTCGTAACCGCGCCGCTCTATTTCTTCGATCACACCGATGTGCGCATACCCTCTTGCACCACCCGATCCCAGTACCAGCGCCACGCGTTTGCTCATGATTTTCCCTCGGCCTGTGCAACCATGGTTTAACAATGCACCCATTGCTGCCTGTGCTTCAATGTAGACCGCGCTGATCTACGCTAAGCAAAGCCCCGCGCGGGCACTTTTTGATTGCCTGTGCGTCGAACAGCCACTCTTTTCACTTTGAGGAATTACCGATGAAAGCCTGGATCTACCTTCCACTGATTGCCCTGGCCCTGGCTGGCTGTGCGGGCAAGACGGCCTACCGTGACAGCTGCGCGACCCAGCTGGATGCCGCCTGGAAGGAGCTCGACCTGGCCAAGGCCGAAGGTTTTGCCGGTACTGTGAGTTATTCGAAGGCCTTGTCGCTGCTGACCGGCGCCAAGACCCAACAGCAGTTCGAAGGTTTTGAAGGCTGTACCAAAAAGGCCGAGAAGGCGCGTTTCTACATTCGTGAGTCGCGCGCTGGCCGCTGACCGAGGAGCGTTCCATGTCTGCCATGCTCGATCATGTGGTGTCACAGATTCTGGCCTTGCAGGTGCGCCTGCTGGCCTGCCGCGAGCGCCTTGCCGCCGACACCGACAGCGAGGCACTGCACGACCTGCGCATCGCTGTACGGCGCTTGCGCAGCCTGCTGCGGCCGCTGCAAGGGTTACCGGGTGTCGAGCAACTGGAGGACGCCGCCAAGGCCCTGGGCACGTTGACAACGCCGTTACGTGACCGTGAAGTGCTGGCGGCCGAGTTGCTCGGGCGGGGCATGACCGAGGCGGGGCTGCAACGGCTGGCGGGGCGTGGCAAGGCCTTTGCCAGTGTGGCAGGCAGCGCGCAACTGACCCGTCTGCTGGTGATCGTGGATGCGTTCCCGTTGTTCCTGCGCGCCGCTGATCGCGAGGGCCTGGTCGATGCGCTGGACAAGCGCATCGACAAGCGCCTGGACAAGCAATGGCGCAAGCTGCGCAAGGCGCTGGCTGACCCTGCCCATGATCGGCATCGGCTGCGGTTGTTGATCAAGCGTGCACGCTATGGCGATGAGGCCTATCCGCAACTTGAGCATGCCGGAAAAAAACTGCAAGGCTTGTTGAAAAAGGCTCAGGGTGATCTGGGTACGTGGCATGACCGTCTGCAATGGTTGCTGCAGGCCCGCGAGCATGCCGAGCTGGCCGCATGCACACTCGACTGGGAGCAGCAGCTGCATGAGGCCGAAGGCAAATCCGATGTCACGCTGGATGCCTTGCAGGCAGCGTTGAAGCAGCGATAGCCCGGCAAATGACCGATTCAGGGCCTGATCGGTGCGCACTGGCTGGTTAGTATGATTCGATGCAGGGCGCGTGAACGGCGTGCCCCGGATCGACACGGTGCAGGAGCCCCCTTGCCATGAATTTCACCCAATTGCTCGACGCCGTTCGAGCCAATCCTCAATCGGTTTCGGTGCCTGCTTCGTGGGCCCAGGGCCGCGCAGCCTTCGGTGGATTGATGGCCGCCATGGTCTACGAGGCGATGCGCCTGAAACTGGCCGATGACCGCCCGGTGCGTTCCTTGGCCATCAGCTTCGTCGCTCCTGCGGCGGCGGATGTGCCTATTCGTTTCGAAGTCGAAGTGCTGCGTGAGGGCAAGGCAGTCAGTACCTTGCTCGGCCGTGCGGTGCAGGACGGGCAGGTCGTAACGCTGGTGCAGGGCAATTTCGGTGCTGGCCGCCCCTCGGTGGTGGACGTCCCGGCGCAGCCTGCTTTCGCCATGAAACCGTTGGCGCAAGCCGGCCCTGAGCTTCCCTATATCAAAGGGCTGACACCGGAGTTCATGCGCCATATAGCCCTGCGTTGGGCCGTGGGTGGGCTGCCGTTCAGTGGCAACGATTCACGGCATATGGGCGGTTGGGTGAGGCTGCGGGACATCGCTGACGAGCCGCTGAACGTGTCTCACCTGCTGGCCCTGGTCGACGCCTGGCCGCCTAGCCTGTTGCCTTACCTGAAGCAACCGGCAGCGGGTAGTACGCTGACCTGGACCATCGAATTCATCCAGCCAACGCCCACGCTCTCGACACTGGACTGGTGCCGCTATTGCGTCGAGACCGAGCACGCGCGTGATGGTTATGGGCATGCCGCAGCGGCCCTGTGGTCGGCAGAAGGCGAGCTACTGGCGTTGAGCCGGCAGACGGTCACGGTTTTTGCGTAGCCCACAAGCCGGTGACAGTGTTCAGTGGCGGTGCTTGTGCCGTTCGCGCCAGGCGCGCCACCAAGCGCCGCTCAGCACAAAGCGTGGGAAGGTGATGAACTGTTCGGTCAGCAAGCGCTGCACAGCGTCCTTGCGGTTGGCGAACGGCTCGGGTTGCTCGGCCTCCAGGCGATGCCCCTGGCGCTGCAGGCCCAGGCCTGCAATCACGCAAATGACGCCCACGGCAATCTGACCCAGGTCCAGGGCGAACAGGCCGGACAGCATCAGCAGCGCGCCGAGAACGAACAGCGGCACGGCGATCAAGTGCAGCACCAGGTTGGCCGGGTGGCGATGATTATGGTGATAGCCACGCCATTGCCAGGCGGGCAGGTTGGGCAGGCGTTTGCTCATGGGCAGTTCCTCTCGGTCATGCCCAAAGCTTAGTGCGGCCCCCGGGAGGAGGCCAATCGAGGCTGGCTATCGTGACGGGTAATGCTGACTATAGCTTGAGCTGGCCAATCGCCTTGTTCAGCTCGCCGGCCAGGGTCGCCAGTTCGTTGCTGGTGGTGGCCGAACCAACGGTCTGTTGCACGGTGTGTTCGGTGACATCGCGGATGCTGACCACGGCCCGGTTCATTTCTTCGGCCACCTGGCTCTGTTGCTCGGCCGCCACGGCGATCTGGGTGTTGCTTTCGCGCATCTGCGCGACCGCACCGGTAATCTCGGCCAGCGCCTCGCCAGCGGCCTGGGCCTGCCTGACGCAATCGTCGGCTTTGTACGAGCTCTCCTGCATGAACTCAACCGCATCGCGGGTGCCGGATTGAAGCGCAGAGACCATGGTGGTGATCTCGTCAGTGGAGGTCTGCACGCGCTTTGCCAGGTTGCGTACCTCGTCGGCGACCACCGCGAAGCCACGGCCAAGATCACCGGCACGGGCTGCCTCGATGGCAGCATTGAGTGCCAGCAAGTTGGTTTGTTCGGCAATGCTGTGAATCACCCCGACCACGCCATTGATTTTCTGGCTGTCCTCGGCCAGTTGGCGAATCATCTCGGCGGTCTGTTGCACGCCGCTGGACAGCCCGGAAATCGAATCTTGAACGCGGCTGACCACCTCCTGGCCACTGCCAGCGAGGGTATCTGCGGTCTGCGACAGATCGCGAGTGGCACCGGCATGCTGGGCGATGTGGTGCACAGTGGCGGACATCTCGTTGATGGCGGTGGCGGCCTGGTCGGTCTCGCTCTGCTGGCCGAGCATGCCGTGGCGTACGTCGTTCATGCTCGCCGCCAGGCGCGCGGCGCCGGAGTCGAGTTGCGCGGCGGTGAGGGCCACGGTGCTGACCACGCGGTGGTAGGTGGCCTGCATGGCGTTGAAGGCGCCCGCCATCTGGCCGACTTCGTCGCCACACGCCAGGGGGACGCGCGCCGACAAATCGCCGGTCTTCTCCACGTGCAGCATGACGTCTTTGAGGGTGTTGAGCTGGCTGAGCAGAAAGCGGATCAGCAACTGCGAGGCGCCGAGCATGGCCAGCATCAGTATCAGCACACAGACGGCATAGTTGGTGAAGCGGTCGATGAACACCTGACGCACGCTCGGTGACTGGGCCAGCACGGCCACCTGCTGGTCGCCGTTGTGCAGCACCTGGGCGCCGCGCAGCGGGTTATCGCCCAGCAGCCATGCGGCGGGCAGATCGACCCAGCCCTGGGCGTTGCGCAGGGCTTCGAGCGGTTCGCCGGCAAAGCTTGGTGTCTGGCCGGGCAACCAGCTGATGACATTGGCTTGCCGGGGCAGTGCTTGCCCGGCGGGCCAGGCTGACAACAACTGGGCCTGTGCCGCGGCCTGGGCTTGAGCGGCGTCCGCGCGGGCGCGCTGCTCAAGATGCACGGCGTAGAGCACCAGCAAGAGGGTCGTGACAAAGGCCACCGCATTGACGGCCCAAAATTTGTACTTCAGGGAAACATTGCTAAGCCAGGCACCCATGGGCAGGTCTTCTCTGAGTTGAGCGGAAACAATATTGGCAAGGTGCCATCATTGTGCCTGCTCACGCTAGAAGCCCTTTTGATGTGTATCAAGAAAAATCAGAGCATGGAGCGGCTTGGCCAAGCCGAAAGAATGCCCGTGCCGCTGCGGTTGTATGGGCTGCCGTGTGTTCCACGGACTCGCCTCGGTGTAGCGCCACCTCCCTTAGCACCTGGGGCAGAAACGCCGGCTCGTTACGGCCGTTTTTCGGCTTGGGCCTCAGGCTGCGCGGCAGCAGGTACGGCGCATCGCTCTCCAGCATCAGGCGTCCCTCAGGGATGTTGCCGACCAGGGGGTGCAGGTGCGTGCCACGGCGTTCGTCACAAATCCAGCCGGTAATGCCAATGTGCAGGTCCAGGTCCAGATACGCGAACAGTGCTTCGCGTTCGCCGGTAAAGCAATGCACCACGGCGCCGGTCAAGTGGTCCCGATAATCCTTGAGGATGGCCAGCAATCGCTCGCTGGCGTCGCGTTCGTGCAGAAACACCGGCAAGCCCAGTTCGGCTGCCAGCGCCAGTTGGGCCTCCAGGGCCTTTTCCTGTAGTGGGCGAGGGGAGAAGTCACGGTTGAAGTCCAGGCCGCACTCACCGACTGCACGCACGCGTTGCTCATTCAGCAACTGACGCAGTTGTCGCTCGCTGCCGGCGTCCCAAGACTTGGCATCGTGGGGGTGTACGCCAGCGGTGGCGAACAGGTGTTCGGCGGCCGCGTCCAACTGCTGGCACAGCTCCAGTGCCTGCTCGCTGACCGCAAGGCTGGTACCGGTCAGGATCATCTGTGCCACGCCGGCTTCGATGGCGCGCTCGACGATGGCGGCCTGTTGGTCGTGGAAACTGCTGTTGGTCAGGTTGACGCCGATATCGATCAGTTGCATGGTGCTACCTCGTGCCGCGGGCCGGCCAGCATAACAAAATCCGCGTTTTTCGGAAAAAACCAAGAACTTCATGCTGTTGCTGTGGTCTTCTGCCGTCATTTATCACCAGGCGGCCATGCCACATGAGCGCCGCCCACCGACCTCGGACACGTTTTCGCATGCTGCGATACCTGCTGACCTTCCTGCTGATGCTTGGGCTGACCTCTGCCGGTGCCGCCCACGCACGCCTGCCAGGGCCGCAGCAGAATATCCCGCCCAGCAAGTTGCGTGACCTGCAGCAGATTCGTGCGAGCAAAGTGTTGCGGGTGTTGGTCAATCAAAGCCGCAACAGCTCTGGCGAGGTCAAGGGCGAGCCCGTCGGCATCGAATACTACCGCCTGCGTGCGCTTGAGCATTACCTGAATGCGCGCGCCGCTGACGGGCAGCAGATCCAGCTGAAACTCATCCCTCGGGCCAAGGAGCAGTTGCTCGGTGCCTTGCAGCGCGGCGAGGGTGATCTGGCTGCGCCAGGCGAACTGCTCGACCCTGTGGTGGTGCGGGGCGTCAGCAGCAGCGCGCCGGTGCTGGACCAGGTGCCGTTGTTGCTGGTCGGGCGCAAAGGCGAGCGCAGCTTCAGCCATGTCGAGCAGTTGTCCGGCCGTACAGTGGCCCTGACCAGCGCCAGTGCTGCGGGCCCTTTGATCCAGCAGGTGAACCAGCAGCTGGCACTGCGCAAGCGTGCGCCGATCAAGGTGGAGTGGGTGGACTCCACCCTGGCAGTGGAGGATGTGCTGGAGATGGTCCAGGCCGGCATCTACCACCTGACGGTGGTAGAGCGCCCGATTGCCCAGCGATGGGCCAGGGTCATGCCGCGTCTGCGCCTGGACACGCGTGTGCACCTGGGTGCGCCGCAAGCCATGCGCTGGTATGTGGGGCGCGACGCGCCGCAGTTGCTGGCCACCGTCGATCGCTTTCTTCAGGGCTATCGCGCGCCAGATAACCAGGATGCCGCGTTCGAGCGTATCTACCGCCGCCAGTACCGTGTGCACAACCCCTTGGCCAGCAAGGATCGCCAGCGCCTGAGTGCGGTGCGTGCGGTACTGCAGAAGCATGGCCAGGCTCAGCAGATCGACTGGCTCAATCTGGCCGCGCTGGGCTTCAAGGAATCGACACTCAACCCTTCGGCACGCGGCACCGGTGGTGCCCATGGCCTGATGCAGATCACGCCATCGGCCGCCCAGCGGGTAGGGGTGAGCAATACCGCCACGGTTGACGGCAATGTCCAGGCCAGTGCCCGCTACCTGGCGTTGATCCGGCGCAAGTTCTTCGCCAGCCCCCAGATCAACGAGCGAGAGCGCATGGCGTTCGTGCTGGCGGCCTACAACCTGGGGCCCGAGCGCGTCCAGGCCATGCGTGCCGAAGCGCGCCGGCGTGGGCTCAACGGCAACCAGTGGTTCTTCCAGACCGAGCGCATTGCGATGGAGCAGGTGGGCATGGGGCCGGTCAATTTCGTTAACAGTGTCAACAAGTACTTCCTGGCGTTCAATCGTGAACGTGCGGTGCTGGAGCGGGTAGCCAAGCGCTGATAAATCGATTTTATCGATTGTTATCTTGGGTTTTTTGCGATTTTCATATTCATTCAATTGATTATTATGGCGCCCATTCCAACACATCTTCCCGCTTTCAAGGACGCCTCAACATGAACACCACCACCCTCAACGCAGTAATCGCTACCCGTGCAGGCGCTGGCCTCAGCGTGATCCGTATCCTGGTCGGCCTCATCTTCATGGCGCATGGCGCGCAGAAGCTGTTCGGCCTGTTTGGCGGCTATGGCCTGGAGGGCACCGGCCAGTGGATGGAAAGCATCGGGCTGGCACCGGGTTACCTGATGGCCTTGCTGTCCGGCAGTGCCGAGTTCTTCGGCGGACTGGCCCTGGTGATCGGACTGCTGGCTCGCCCGGCCGCCCTGGCACTGTCGGTGACCTTGGTGGTGGCGATCTTCTCGGTGCACATCGGCAATGGCCTGTTCATGTCCAACAATGGCTATGAGTTTGCCTTGGCCCTGCTGGCCGGCACCCTGGCCGTGATGATCGAAGGTGCGGGCCGCTTCTCCCTCGACCGCCTGATCGCCCGCTGACAAGCGCTTGGCCTCAAGCTGCAACGTGCAGCTTGAGGCTTGAATCTTTGCGCGTGTAGCTCTAGCATACCGACTGCGCCGATTTAAACAGCTACTTGCGGGGCGCAGGAGAGGCCCCTCCAGGTCATCCGAAATACCGCTAAAGCGCTGGTTCGGTGACGCCTCCCACCGCTGCCCAGCGGGATTCGCGAGGCGGAGAGAAGCACCATGAGTTGCCCACGTAGCCCACGTACTAGTGTCTGCTTAAGCCCGTTGCCTGCCAGCCAGGCTTCACGCACACCGCGCATCCTGCTCGGTGGCCAGCATCAGCCCACCCTTTTGCGTCATCTCGAAGGCCTTTCACGTCGCAAGGGCCAGGCGCGTGCCTTTCTTATTCAGTTCACCGAAGCCTGCTGCCATCTCGCGCAGTACGGCAACGACCGTTTCGATCTGGCAGTGATCCAGGCCCCGGCCTCGGCCGAGGCTGCTGAAGTCATTGGCCACCTCACCCGCATCGCTCGTCAAGGCCTGATTACCCGCCGCTGAGGCGAACGCTATTGTGCGCAACCCATGTGCTTTTCAGTATCGGCCATCGCTGCAGTCTGCGGCTTGACGTGGCGGTGGCTGGTTTGGAGGCGTTTCAGGGTTTTGAGAATCGGGGGGTGTCTTCCACCGCACTGTATTCAATTGCGGTGATTTCCCAAAAGGCATCGCCCGTTGGCGTACGTACCACAATCTCATCCCCTACTGCCTTGCCAATGCACGCACGTGCCATGGGTGAGTCGATAGAAATAAAATCGTTTCTATCGTAAATTTCATCGCCGCCTACAATGCGGAATTTCTTGCTCTCATCTGCCTCGTTGACAATAGTTACCCAGGCCCCAAAGAAAATCTTACCTTCTTGAGTGGGGGAGTAAGGCACGACACGAAGGTCTTCGATCCGCTTGCGGAGGTACCGTACACGGCGATCTATTTCCCTTAGCCTTTTTTTGTTGTACTGATAGTCCGCATTTTCACTTCGGTCGCCCAAAGACGCCGCCCAGGTTACTTTTCTAGTAATCTCCGGTCGCTCTTCACGCCACAGCCAATCCAGCTCATCTTTCAAGGATTGATAGCCAGCTTCAGTAATCAGATTAGTAGCCATGCTTTGCCTGTTATCGATTCAATGTCTGGTCACAATGCACGGGCTTGCGCCATGCGCAGCGTCAGGAAGATCATTTACCCCTCACAGCTTTGCCAGCAGTTGCTGAAGTTTTTGTGTGGCATCACGCCCTGAGTAGGCGCGGCTCAGCAAATCGGTGGACATCGATTTGTACATGTCTACCGCTTGAGCCGAGGAGGTCACGCTGGCAATGCCCACATGGAGATTAGGCAGTTCGCCTAGGCGGTAGGGACTGACCGCCACGTAGCGCGTGGTGGGCTGTTCGAAGATCTGGAATGTGGCGCTGGGCAGTGCTTCATCGATCAGATAAATATTTGGATGATCGCTGTTCGAATCCACAACACTGATCAGGTTCTCGATTTCTCGTCGTGCCAGCAGCGCTCGCTCCATTCGCACGCTAGGCGGCAAATCCAAACGGCCTACCAAACCAATGTGCAGATAGCGTTCGATCTGGCGCAAGCTGACGATGGACTTTACTTGGAATTTTTGTCGGGAAAAGGTGGATTTCCGTTCGTCGAGAATACTCAGTATCTGGTCCTCCATTGCCGCTTGCGCAGCACTGAAACCCTGAGGCCTGGCTTCGTAGAGCATCGTTTTGAACAGCTCAGAATACCCCGGCGTTGTCAGCAGGTACGAGAACGGGTCGAAGTAGGAGATGATACTGCTGGACCTGGCTTCAAGCTGCCGCATGCGCTCGAAGTACCCCAACGCATTGTCGAAGTATTCCGTGTCAGAGCCAAGCAGGCTGGTTAGCGACACTTTCAACAGTTCTGCCAAGCGTTCCAGCGTTTCGAGCTTTACGATTTTGCCGAGCTCAAGACGGTAGACGGCGGCACGCGAGATGCCGAGCTTCTCTGCGACCTGATCGGCGTTCAGCTGGCGGCCTATTCGAAATGCCCGAAGACGCTCGCCGATCGCTTCGTAATCAATCTGGTTCACTGAGAATCCTTATCATTTTTGGGTGAGTGCGCGTGTCCGACCAGATCGGCTTGACGAAGCCATGCTGCAAGTGTATCAATATTTAGACAGGCAAGGTTGTTCGTCTAAAAAATACAAAAAAGGCCGGCTCATGTCTACCCAACCCACTTCGCGCCGTTCTGCGGGTATGTGTCATAGAACCCAGCTCGCACCCTGTTGTAGCACTTCCTTGCCTGATTGCTTGGCTTTGGTCATTGAACCTTACAGCTAGGCAACATTCTTCTGCCCATTCGTAACCCAACAACCTGATTGGAGCTTCGGTAATGAAGACCAGCATCGGCGTGCCCGTGTTCGCGTTTTTTTTGACCCCCGTTGTCATGGCAGGCCAACCCCCAGCCTTCAGCGACACCTTCATCGGATATCGCTACAGCAGCCATTTCTCAGACCCTGGCAAGAAGAAGGACGTGGCGAAGCACATTGCCCAGCTCACCCATGTCAGCACCTACGCATTGGGCCAGCAATTTGCGAACCTGGACGTGTTCAAGTCGGATCACAATGACCCCAAAAAGGACAGCGACAGTGGCGCCACCGAGATCTATCTGACCTACCGCAATCAACTGCAGTACGGCCGGATTTTCGATAAACCTCTAGCCTTCGGCCCGGTTAGGGATGTTGCGTTGACCATGGGGTTGGATTGGAACACCAAGAACAACGCGTTCCAGTCGCGCAAGCGAATGGTGGTGATCGGTCCAACGCTCAAGTTCGCACTGCCGGCGGGTTTTCTCGACCTCAGCCTTTACTACGCACGGGAATGGAACCACTGCGGCCTCGACATCTGTGACTTACCTGGCAACCACTCATCGATGCTGTTCGATCCGTTCTATCAGTTGAACCTGACGTGGGGTGTCCCGTTTGCGGTCGGCAGCGTGCCGATGAAATTCCAGGGCTTTTACAGCTACAACACCGAGAAAGGTGATGACTACCGGAACAACCCCACCGCTGATGAGCAACTGATGCGTACGTCCTTGATGATCGATGCAGGACAGCTGGTCGGGGCACGGAAAAACGTGTTCTGGATCGGGCCAGGATACGAATACTGGCGTAACAAGTTCGGCAATCGAAAGGGGGAGGGTATCGATGTGGACGCGCTTTCCATCAACCTAGAATGGCACCTTTAATGCTTATATCGCTTTGGTATGACTGAATAATCTAAATATTTAGACAGCCTCACGCACTAGCTGTACCCTGAAGAAAGCCCTTTGAAGGACCGGCAGGCGTAGTCCCTGGCGATCAAAGGCGCTGGGGCGTCTAAAAAACAATACAAAAAACAAGAGGTAGGCACGATGGCTTCGTCTGACAAGGTTCAAAAAAAGGATGCGTCACCGCACAAAGCGTTGATTGCGAGCGTGACGGGTTATGCCATGGACGGCTTCGACTTACTGATTCTCGGATTCATGCTGCCTGCGATCACCATCGGCCTTGCGCTGACCTCATCGGAGGCGGGCTCGCTGGTGACCTGGACGTTGCTGGGAGCGGTGGCAGGTGGACTGATTTTCGGCCAACTGAGCGATCGCTACGGCCGGGTTCGAATGCTGACCTTGTGTATCCTTACCTTTTCTATTTTCACCGGTCTCTGTGCGGTCGCCCAAGGCTATTGGGACTTGTTGATTTATAGAACCCTCGCAGGTTTCGGATTGGGAGGTGAATTCGGCATTGGCATGGCGCTGATTGCTGAGACCTGGCCAGCTCACCGGCGCAACCGAGCGTCTTCGTACGTGGGCATGGGATGGCAAGCGGGTGTTCTTGCCGCTGCTCTTCTCACCCCATTGCTTCTGCCCTATATCGGCTGGCGTGGCATGTTCCTGGTCGGCTTGCTGCCTGCTTTCGTTTCGCTCATTGTCCGCCACACCATGAGTGAGCCGGCTGAGTTCGTGAAGGCTGCGGCTGATCCTGTTCCTTTTGCCCGGCGATTCACTGACCTGTTCAAAGATCGGCAGACCACCAAGGCCAGTATCGGGGTGATGGTACTGACTTCGGTACAGAACTTTGGCTACTACGGCCTGATGATCTGGATGCCCAGCTACCTGTCCAAAAAATTCGGCTTCTCGCTCATGGCGTCTGGTACCTGGACTGCAGTAACGGTGGTGGGCATGGCATTTGGGATCTGGTTGTTTGGTCAGCTGGCGGACCGCTTCGGCCGCAAAAAGATGTTCCTCCTTTACCAAGCCGGTGCAGCCTTAATGGTCATCGCCTATGCAAACCTTGATAACCCGACGGTGATGCTGTTCGCCGGCGCACTCATGGGGGTTTTCGTAAACGGCATGATCGGCGGCTATGGCGCTTTGATTTCAGACCTCTACCCGGCGCAGATTCGGGCCACAGCGCAGAACGTACTCTTTAACATTGGACGGGCCGCAGGCGGCTTCGGTCCTCTGGTGGTGGGGGCTGTAGCGCTCCATTACTCGTTCTCTGCCGCGATCATGCTGCTCTCGTCGCTTTACGTTGTGGCGATGGCCGCTACGGTCTTTCTGCTTCCTGCCTGTCAAAGCGAACAGCTGAAAAAGCCTCAGCCGGCTTAACTATCGAAGCCGACTATCAGGATGGCTTGTCTTATTTGTATCAAAAATTAGACATGGCGGTTTGGCTTCAGTACATTAACCCCAGGTAATCCCTGGAAAATCGCTTTATCTGCCGCCTCTACGTCGAGGCGGCAATTTCTATTGACCGTGCTGTATAAAAAATTAGACAAATGCGAGGCCACTTAAATGAACGTGATTTCCGGTTGCTGCCAGGCCACTGCCATCACCCCACCTAACGACACGTTGGCAGTCGTCATCTCCAACGAATGGGTCAACGATGAGTACAAGCGCCTAGTGCTTCAAGCCGACGGTGCTGCATGCCAGTCGCTGCCGGGGCAGTTCTTCAACCTGCTGTGCCCAAACGAAGGGGAGAACAAGCCGTACTTCCGTCGACCGATGAGCACCTACAAGGCTGACCCCAGCAATGGCCAAGTCGAGTTCTTGTACAAGGTGACAGGCAAAGGCACTTACGGTCTGGAAACGCTCCGCAAATCGCAGACGTTGGAGATTCTGGGGCCACTGGGTAAGGGTTTCGAGCTGGACCCTTCCTGGGGGCACATGATCATCGTGGCTCGCGGTGTTGGCTTAGCCACGCTCGCACCACTGGCTGAGGCTGCGCATCAGATGGGTATCCGACTGACCGCGGTGCTGAGTGCCCGCAGTGAGAAAAGCCTGCTTTCACGTGACCGATTCGCCTCGCTCGGCGCTGATGTACAGGCAGTGCTGGACGAAAACGGCAGCAGCGCACCAGAGCAACTGGAGCCGCTGCTGAGACAAATCATCGCGCGAGAGAAAACCAACGCGCTCTTTACCTGCGGTTCGAAGCGGCTGACCCGTCTGCTCAAGAAACTCAGCGCCGAGCTTGGCTTGGTAGGCCAAGTGGCACTTGAACAGCAGATGGTCTGCGGTCTGGGCATGTGTCAGTGCTGCGTCGAAGTGTTCGAGGTCGATGGGCTGAAGGTGGGGAAGCGGGTGTGTCTTGAAGGCCCGGTGTTTGACCTGGCGGAGGTGGTGTGATGATTGATCTCAGCGTACAAGTCGGCGGACTGCGCCTGAAAAACCCGGTAATGCCAGCGTCGGGCACCTTCGCAGAGGAGCTGACTCACCTGCTGGATTTCAACCAGCTCGGTGCCCTGGTCACCAAGACCATCACATCAGAAAAGCGAACCGGAAACCCGATGCCACGCGTCTGTGAGTTGGCGGACGGGATGATGAACGCGATCGGCATCCCAAGTAAGGGTGCTGATCTGTTCATTGACAAGGTCGTTCCGTTCTACCGGGATTTCGATTCGCCGCTGATCGTGAGCATCTCGGCCCCAACGGCTCAAGGCTTTGCCGAGCTAGCTGCCCGGCTGAGTGATGTGCCTGGTGTAGCAGGTATCGAAGCAAACATCTCTTGCCCTAACTTGGAGGCTCATGGCCAGTCGTTTGGCATGCAGGCTGAAAGTACCCGAAACGTAGTCGCACTGATGCGCCAGGTCACCTCGCTCCCGCTGTGGGTCAAGCTGACCCCTAACGCTGGAGACGTCGTTTCGGTTGCACGGGCTGCGCAAGACGCCGGTGCAGATGCCGTGGTGGTGGGTAATACGTTGCTCGGGCTCTGCATCGATATCGAGCAGGGTCGTGCAAGGCTCGGGAATTTCATGGGAGGTATCTCGGGGGCGGCTATTCGACCGCTGATGGTTCGCTTGACCTACCAATGCGCTCAGGCTCTGGAAATCCCGGTCATTGGCTGCGGCGGCATCTCCACGGCTGATGATGCGTTGGAATTCATCTATGCCGGCGCATCGGCTGTCCAGGTGGGGACGGCAACCTTCCTTCACCCCAAGACCATGAACACGATGGTGGGTGAGTTGGCGGCCTTCTGTCAGCGTAAAGGTGTTTCTTCTATTAGCGCGCTGATCGGGGCTCTGGATGACTCGCCCGCAGAACCGTTCGGAGCACTGCCATGACTGCCCAATGGCGTGAGCAGGCCGAAAAGCTGTTCAACGATGTCGCATCGCTGTCCCGCGATGCCCACGAAGGCATCACTCGGGAAAGCTATGGCCCGGGCGAAAACGACACCATTGCTTACCTGACCGATTTCGCTTTGACGCAGGGTCTTGATGTGGTGCCTGACCGCGCTGGCAATGTGATCTTCAAACGCAAAAGCGACAATGGTCAGCCTGCTTTGTGGTACGGCTCGCATCTTGATTCAGTCCCCCAAGGCGGCAATTACGATGGACTGGCCGGCGTTGTCGCAGGTCTGCTTTGCCTGTGCCGACTGGACCAGGAAAAAGTAGAAACGGCGCAACCCATTCGCGTCATTGGCCTGCGGGGCGAAGAGAGCGCCTGGTACGGCAAGTCGTACATCGGGTCGCGAGCGCTGCTTGGCGGGCTGACTGATCAGGACCTTCGCCTGACCAACCGCTTCAGCAAACGTACGCTTGCTGAAGCGATGGAGGCGGCGGGTGCAGATCTTGAGGCCATTCGGCGCCAAGAGTGGCTTATCGATCGCTCGCAGTTTGCCGGCTACCTCGAAATCCACATTGAGCAAGCCGAGTCGCTGGAGCGTATGGGGCAAGCCCTGGGTGTCGTTCCCGGCATCCGCGGGAATGTCCGTCATAACCAGGTCCGTTGCCTGGGTGAAGACGGCCACTCAGGTGCTGTCGCTCGCGAAGACCGCCACGACGCCGTGTTTGCCGTGAGTGAGCTCGTTGCTCGAATCGACGAGCTGTGGAGAGCATTCATCGCGGCCGAACGCGATCTGGTGGTTACCGTCGGTACTCTTGGAACCAATGCCGCCCACCACGCTGTCTCGCGCATCCCCGGCGAAGTCAGCTTCAGCCTCGAAATGCGCAGCCTGCATCATGAAACGCTTGAGGCGTTTTATGCGGCGGCGCTGGCCGAGACCAAAGCAATCGAAGCGTCTCGCCAGGTTCGCTTCGAATTCGACAAGCGAATCGATACGGCCCCCGCAGCTATGCATGCCCCCTGGACAGACGTTCTCGTTCGACACGCCCGTGAGAAAGGCTGGAAAGGCGTGCTCATCCCTAGCGGTGCTGGTCATGACGCAGCGGTTTTCGCGAACGTCGGCATCCCTAGCGCAATGATCTTCATCCGTAATCAGCATGGGTCTCACAACCCTCATGAAGCAATGGGGTTGGACGATTTCCTGGCGGCGACGCAGGTGCTGTATCTGTCTACATTGGAGCTGAAACCATGACCGTGCGAGATAACGCTTGGCTGATCCGTAATGCAACCTTGGTCAACGAAGGGCGCAGTTGGGTCGGGGATCTTCGAGTGCGAAATGGTCGCATCGATGCCATCGGCGAAGCCTTCGAACAGCGGCCTGGAGAGGCACTGATCGACGCGACTGGCCTGTGGCTGCTGCCGGGGATGATCGATGATCAAGTGCACTTCCGGGAGCCTGGCCTGACCCATAAGGCTGACATCGCCAGTGAGTCTCGGGCCTGTGCAGCGGGTGGTATCACCAGCTTCATGGAAATGCCCAATACCAAGCCCGCCGCGCTGGATCGTGCAAGCCTGGAAGCGAAGTACGCTATTGCTGCTGAGTCGAGTGTCGTGAACTACGCCTTCTACATGGGCGCAAGCAACGACAACCTGGAAGCGATTCGTGAGATTGATCCGGCCAGCACGCCAGGTTTGAAGGTGTTCATGGGGGCATCGACCGGCAACATGCTGGTCGACAACCCAGCAGTGTTGAACGAGATCTTCCGTGTCTGCCCGGTGCCGATCATCACGCACTGTGAAGATACGCCAATGATCAACGCGGCGCTGGAGAAAGCCAAAGCGCGCTTCGGCGACGACATTCCAGCCCGTGAACACCCGCTGATTCGTTCACGCCAGGCATGCATCAAATCTACTCGTCTGGCCATTGAGTTGGCACGCAAGCACGGTACTCGACTCCATGTGCTGCACATCTCCACCGCAGAGGAGCTTGAGCTGTTTGAACCAGGGCCAATCGCAGGCAAGCGCATTACCGCTGAGACCTGTGTGCATTTCCTACACTTCACCGATCACGACTATGACCGACTGGGCTTTTTGATCAAGTGCAACCCGGCCATCAAGTCTGCGCATGACCGAGATGCCATCGTGAAGGCGCTGGCTGAAGGCCGCCTCGACGTTTTGGCTACAGACCACGCGCCGCATCTGCTTGACGAGAAGCAAGGCAATTACAGCCAGGCGCCATCAGGCATTCCGCTCGTCCAGTATGCACTGCAAAGCGCCTTGGAGCGTGTATTCCAAGGCGAGCTGACCCTCGAGCGACTGGTTGAAGTCGTGAGTCATGCGCCGGCTGAACTGTTCCAGGTGAGCCGCCGCGGCTATCTGCGCGAAGGCTACGCAGCTGACCTGGTTCTTGTTGATCCTCAGCGTCCGCACTACGTGACCAACGATGAGGTGCTTTCCAAGTGCGGCTGGACACCTTTCGATGACACCGCATTTTCTTCGAGCATCGTCGCCACCTTTGTGAATGGCGAACGAGTGTGGGATGGGGCAGCGGTAGACGGTTCGGTACGTGGCCAGCGCCTTTCTTTCACCGCCCGCGCTGAGCGTGCTTAGTGCCCAACAAGAGGTTTAGGTAAGTATGAACTTTTCAGAAATGGTGCAACGTTTCGCCGCCGCTCTCCCTGGCACCGACTCGTTCAAGCACGCCAACACGCACTGCGAAACCATCATCCAGAATGAGCCCTTCCAAGCCTGTGCAGCGTTCTTGATTGCCGGGTTCTGCCGAACCTACGTACTCATTTATGAGGACCAAGCACTGGAGGTTGATTTCGCCAGGCGTAACCACCGCCAGTTGCTGGAATACATGAATAAGCTGGACATGGCGTTGGCCACCCAAGACCACACTGTTGTTCACCAGGCGTTGATAGACGTGGTTGAAGACTACGCAAAAAGCGATCGAATTTTTTAAGCGCCTCGTTCGCTGCGTAAGGATGAAAGGGGTGCCACGCACACCCGTAACATCCTTGCGCGGCAACACCTGATAAAAACAAGTCCGCCCAGCCGTAAGCTCGGGGCCAGACCCTTGTAGGATGCCGCAATGAGTCTCAAAAACGATGCTCTCGAATACCATGCCCAGCCACGTCCTGGGAAACTCAGCGTAGAGCTCTCGAAGCCTACCGCCACCGCCCGCGACCTCTCTTTGGCCTACAGCCCGGGTGTTGCCGAACCCGTGCGCGAAATCGCCCGTGAGCCTGAGCTGGCCTACTCGTACACCGGCAAGGGCAACCTGGTCGCGGTGATTTCCGATGGCACCGCCATCCTGGGCCTGGGTGACCTTGGCCCACTGGCCTCGAAACCGGTCATGGAAGGCAAGGGTGTTCTGTTCAAGCGTTTCGCTGGCATCGACGTGTTCGACATCGAAGTCGAGTCACAAAGCCCGCAAGCTTTCATCGACACCGTTCGCCGCATTTCGATCACCTTCGGTGGCATCAACCTCGAAGACATCAAGGCCCCAGAGTGCTTCGAGATCGAGCGCGCCCTGATCGAGCAGTGCGACATCCCGGTCTTCCACGATGACCAGCACGGCACCGCGATCGTCACCGCCGCCGGCATGATCAACGCCCTGGAAATTGCCGGCAAGAAGCTGGAAGACGCCAAGATCGTCTGCCTGGGGGCCGGCGCTGCCGCCATTTCGTGCATGAAGCTGCTGGTCAGCATGGGTGCCAAGATCGAGAACATCTACATGATCGACCGCAGCGGCGTGATTCACGCTGGTCGCGACGACCTGAACCGGTACAAGGCCCAATTCGCGCAGGCGACCGACAAGCGTACCCTGGCTGATGCCCTGAACGGTGCCGACGTGTTCGTTGGCCTGTCCGGCCCGAACCTGCTGAGCGCAGAAGGCCTGAAGTCGATGGCGGCCAACCCGATCGTGTTCGCTTGCTCGAACCCCGATCCGGAAATCGCCCCAGAGCTGGCTCATGCCACCCGTAACGATGTGATCATGGCCACCGGTCGTTCCGACTACCCAAACCAGGTCAACAACGTGCTGGGGTTCCCGTTCATCTTCCGTGGCGCCCTGGATGTTCGCGCCAAGCGCATCAACGAAGAAATGAAGATTGCCGCCGCCATTGCCTTGAAAGACCTGGCCAAACTGCCAGTGCCGAAGGAAGTCTGCGAAGCCTACGGCGTCGAGGGCTTGGAATTCGGCCGTGAGTACATCATTCCGAAGCCGCTGGACGCTCGTCTGATCACCGTGGTGGCCGATGCGGTAGCACGCGCTGCGATTGAGTCGGGTGTGGCCACCCTCCCGTACCCAACGCATTACCCGCTCTCATCCGTTTCTGAGGTGTTCGACGGCCTGTAAGTCTCGACTTCCCAGTACTTGCGCCAAGGGCGCCTGCGTTATCGCCGGCGCCTTTTTTCTGCACGGCTTTTCACCCCTCCCGCAACACCGTCAACGGGCTGGCATTGAGCGCCCGCCTTGTGCCGAGCACCCCTGCGCCACCCACCAGCACTGCCCCTGCCAGCGGTAGCACGAGCAGCCACGGGTGTGGGGTCCATTGCAGGTCGAAGGCATAGCGGTACAACACCAGCGTGATCAGTTCGCAACCCAGTGCCGCAAGCAGCCCGCTGGCGGCACCCAGCAGGCCGAACTCGATACGCCGTGCCTTGACCAGCAATGGCCGCGCCGCGCCCAGTGCGCGCAGCAGGGCGCCTTGGCGAATCCGTTCGTCCAGCGTTGCCTGCAAGCCCGCGAACAGCACCGCTAACCCTGCCGCCAGGACAAACAACAGCACGTATTCGACCGCCAGGGTGACTTGGGCGAGGATGCTGCGCAGCTGATCAAGCAAAGCGTCTACTTGCAAGATGGTCACCGCCGGGAAAGCCCGCGACAGGGCGACCACATCCAGGTCATGGCCCGGGGCGAGGTAGAAGCTGGTGAGGTAAGTCGTTGGCAACCCTTGCAGGGTTCCAGGCTGGAAGATCATGTAGAAATTCGGCTGGAAACTGTCCCAATGCACGCTGCGCAGGCTGCTGACCCGGGCCTGGCGTTGCTGGCCGCCAATGTCGAAGGTGAGCAGATCGCCCAGTTGCAGCTTCAGGCTGGTGGCCAACTCCGTCTCCACCGATACACCGGGGATCTCGTTGCCCGAAGGCAGGGCTTGCCACCAGTTGCCTGCCGTCAGCTGGTTGCCATCGGGCAGCTCGGCGGCCCAGGTCAGGCTGAGGTCGCGTTGCACGGCCCGCTCGCCTGCGGAGTCCTTGCTGACGATTTGCTGCACCGGCTGCTGGTTTATCTGGATCAGGCGGCCGGGTGTCACTGGATAAAGCGGTGCGGAGCTTGCGTTGACCTGCTGCAGGCGTTGGGCGAAGGGTTCGCGATCATCCGGCAGGATATTCAGGGCAAAGTGGTTGGGGGCGTCCTTGGGTAGTTGCGCTTGCCAGGTGTCGAGCAGTTCGGCGCGCAGGAGAGCCACCAGCGCCATGGCCAGCAGGATCAGGCCAAAAGCCAGGGCCTGGCCCGCAGCCGCCAAGGGATGGCGCAACAGTTGCCCCAGCCCGAGGCGCCAGGCCAGTGGTGCGCCGACCAACAATTGGCGCAGGCTACGCAGGCCCAGTAGCAGCAGGCCGCCAAGTACCACCGCGGCGACCAGGCCGCCGCCCAGCAATGCAAAGGTCAGCAGCAGGTCGAGGCTCAGGCGCCACATGATCAGGCCCAGGGTCAGCAGGGCGGCGCCATACACCAGCCAACTGCTGGGCGGCACCGGCAGCAGGTCACGGCGTAGCACCCGTAGCGGGGGCACCTGGCCGAGGGCGGCAATTGGCGGCAGGGCGAAACCGGCCAGGGCCACCAGCCCAGTGCCGATGCCGGCCAGCGCCGGTACGATTCCGCCTGGTGGTACCACGCTCGGCAGCAGGCCGTGCAACAAGCGGAACAGGCCCAATTGCGCCAGCCAGCCGAGCAGGGCGCCTGCCACGGCGGCCACCAGGCCAAGCATGGCCAGTTGTAGGCAGTACAGGCCCAGTGCCTGCCGACGGGAGAGGCCCAGGCAGCGAAGTAGCGCACTGGCATCCAGGCGCCGGGCGGCGTAGCGGCTGGCCGACATGGCCACGGCGACGCCGGCCAGCAGTACCGCCACCAGGCTTGCCATGTTCAGATAGCGCTCGGCCTTGCTCAGGGCGCCACCGATCTGCTGGTTGCCGTCGCGGGTGTCGCGCAGTCGCTGGCTGGCTGCCAGGTCTTTCTCCACGGCCTGGCGATACTGGGCCAGCGCTTCGACGTCGCCGCGCCACAGGTCGCGGTAGGACACCCGGCTACCGGGCTGGATTACCCCGGTCGCCTGCAGGTCCGCCAGGTTCATCATCACCCGCGGGGTGAGGCTATAGAAGTTATTGGCGCGGTCCGGCTCGTAGGTCAGCACGCGGCTCATGCGCAAGGTTTTCATGCCCACATCGATGCTGTCGCCGATCGACAGCCCCAGTGCGGCCAGCAGCCTCGGTTCGACCCAGGCCTCGCCTGGTGCCGGGCCGCCACCGGGGGCTTCCTCGGCATAGGGTGCTGCGGCGCTGCGTACCTGGCCGCGCAAGGGGTAGGCACCGTCGGCTGCCTTGACGCTGGACAGCTGGATACCGCTATCGCCGCCCACCACACTGGTGAACTCGACCACCTGTGCGTGGCGCAAGCCGAGTGATGTGCCGGCAGTGATCTGCTCGTCGCGGGCCGGCGAGCTGCCTTGCAGCACCAGGTCGGCGCCGAGGAACTCGCTGGCGCGCAGTTGCATGGCGCCGTTGAGGCGGGCACCGAAGTAACCGATGGCGGTGCTGGCGGCAACGGCCACCAGCAGGGCGAAGAACAGCACGCGCACTTCGCTGGCGCGGATGTCGCGCAGCAATTGGCGTAGCGCCAGGCCGCACAGTCGGGAGAAGGGCATGCTGGTCATCGGGCTTAGACCTCCACCGGGGCCACCAGGCGCCCGGCGTCCAGGCGGATCAGGCGTCGGCAGCGTCTGGCCAGGCGTTCGTCATGGGTGACCAGCACCAGGGTCGTGCCGCGTTCCTTGTTCAATTCGAACAACAGGTCGCTGATGCGCTCGCCGGTATGGCTGTCCAGGTTGCCGGTGGGCTCGTCGGCGAACAGCACGGCAGGTTGCGCGGCGAAGGCGCGGGCGATGGCCACCCGTTGCTGCTCGCCGCCGGACAACTGGCGCGGCGTGTGGCTCAGGCGCTTGCCCAGGCCGACCCGTTCGAGCAGGGTTCGGGCGTGCTCGCGGGCATCGCGACGGCCGTCCAGCTCAAGTGGCAGCATGACGTTCTCCAGGGCATTGAGGCTGTCGAGCAGTTGGAACGACTGGAACACGAACCCGACATGCTCGGCGCGCACGCGGGCGCGCTGGTCCTCGTCCAATGGCCCCAGGTCGTGCCCGGCGAGGATGACCTTGCCGGCGCTGGGCCGGTCGAGGCCGGCAAGCAGGCCGAGCAGGGTCGACTTGCCCGAGCCCGAAGCGCCGACGATGGCCAGGCTGTCGCCCTGGGCGAGGTCTAGGGAAAGTGCGTGGAGGATGGTCAGGTCGCCTTCCGCGCTGGGGACCACTTTGCTAAGGTTCTGCGCAACGAGAATGCTGGGGCCCATGGAGAATCCAATGCGAATGTGGTGGTTGAGTGCCGGTCTGGCCTTGTGTTGCCTGGCCCAGAGCGCCACGGCGGGAACGGTGCTGGTGGTGGGCGATAGTATCAGCGCCGGTTTTGGCCTGGATAGCCGCCAAGGGTGGGTCTCTTTGTTGCAGACCCGGCTCAAGGACGAAGGTTTCGATGATCAGGTGGTCAATGCCTCGATCAGCGGCGACACCAGTGCAGGGGGGCAGGCGCGGCTACCGGCGCTGCTTGCAGCGCACAAACCGGCAGTGGTGGTGCTGGAGTTGGGGGGGAATGATGGGCTGCGCGGGCAGCCGCCGGAGCAATTGCAACAAAATCTTGCTTCGATGATCGAGCGTGCCCGGCAAGCTGGCGCCAAGGTGCTGCTGCTTGGGATGCGCCTGCCGCCCAACTATGGCGTGCGTTACACCACGGCGTTCGCCCAGGTGTATGAGCAGTTGGCGGTGGAAAAACAGGTACCGTTGGTGCCGTTTTTCCTGGAGGGCGTAGGGGGTGTGCCGGAGTTGATGCAGGCCGATGGCATCCACCCGACGCAAGGTGCCCAGCAGCGCTTGTTGGAAAATGCCTGGCCGGCGATAAAACCCTTGCTGTGACGCTTTAAACGGGGCCGGCTTTCGGCTAAGGTTGCGCCCCCCGTTTCGAGAGCCCCCGATGCCGCGCCCTGCCTGGTCCCTTTATGCCTACCAACTGATCGAGCCTGACGAACAGCTCGACCTGTTTGCCTGCCAGGAAATCCGCGTCCACCTGGCGGCTCGCCAGCTTGAGCTGGGCGTGCCGGTCGACCGTACCCTGTGCGGCGGCCTGCTGCCCGCACAGCCGCGGTGGTCGGGTGTGCAACGCTCGATCTACCGGGACAACCGGCTGTGCACGCTTTGCCGCGCCATTCTAGACGCACAGCGGCGCGGCATGCGCCCGGTGTGGCCGCAGCTTTGACGCGTAACCTGACACACCTTTCATCATCTGAAACGCTTGCATGATGCCAATGCCTCCCGCTTGCATCGAGGCGGGTGTACAATCGATCCTCTTGACCCACCTTTCGAAGGATTTACCGGATGTTGCCGCGCTTTCCTGCCGTCACCCGTAGCCTGTCCCTGGCCACCCTGCTGGTAGCGGGCCCCGCTGCTGCGCTGGAACTGCCACTGCCACCCCCCGGTGAAGACATCGTCGGCCAGGTGCAGGTGATCAAGGCTAAGTACGAGGACACGTTCGCCGACATTGGCACTGCCAACGACCTCGGCTACCTGGAAATGATCGCCGCCAACCCGGGCGTCGACCCCTGGTTGCCCGGCGCCGGTACCGAGATCATCCTGCCGACCCGCTATGTGCTGCCGCCAGGCCCGCGCGAAGGCGTCGTCATCAACCTTGCCGAATACCGCCTGTACTACTTCCCGAAAGGGCAGAACGTGGTGCATACCTACCCGTTGGGCATCGGTCGTGAAGGGTGGGGGTCGCCGATTGCCAACACCAAGATCACCGCCAAGACCCCGAACCCGACCTGGACGCCGCCGGCTTCCATCCGTGCAGAGCACGCCGCCGATGGCGACATCCTGCCGACAGTGGTACCGGCGGGGCCCGACAACCCGTTGGGGCCTTTCAAGTTCACGCTGGGTGTACCGGGTTACCTGATCCACGGTTCGAACAAGAAGTTCGGCATTGGCATGCGTACCAGTCATGGTTGCTTCCGCATGCTCAACAACAACGTACTGGAGCTTTCGAAGATGGTCCCGGTCGGTACACCGGTGCGCATCATCAACGAGCCTTACAAGTTCGGCATCAGTGCCGGCAAGGTCTATCTCGAAGCGCACACTCCGCTGGACGATCAGGGCAACCCGTCAGTGGTGGATAAACACACGGCGGTCATCAATGCCTTGCTCAAGCGTGAAGACCTGGCGAACAACCTGCGGATGAACTGGGACATGGTGCGTGATGTGGTCGCTGCTGAAGATGGCATGCCCGTCG